>NZ_JAOTID010000003.1 GCF_026163695.1 Shumkonia mesophila
CCGACTTGCAGGTGTACCTCTACCACATCCCGCCGCAGACGGTGACGGGGATCAGCCTCAAGTTGATCGAGATGCTGTGCAAGGCCTATCCCGATACGGTCGTCGGCCTCAAGGACAGTTCGGGCGACTGGAACAACACCGAGGCGGTGCTCAAGGCGTTCCCCGGCTTCTCGGTGTTCCCCGGCTCCGAACTGTTCCTGTTGCGCGGCCTTCGGGCCGGTGGCGCCGGCTGCATCACGGCGACGGGCAACGCCAACCCGGCGGAGATCCGCAAGGTCTATGACAACTGGCAGAGTGACCGGGCGGACGCCCTGCAGGCGCGTATCGACGCGGTACGCAAGACCATCCAGGCCTACCCGATGGTGCCGGCGCTGAAGCGCATCTGCGCGCACTTCTGGGGCGACGAGGAATGGGCCCGAGTGCGTCCACCCATGGTACCGCTCGACGCCGAGAAGTCGGTCCGCCTGCTCGCCGACCTCAAGACCATCGGCTGGAGACTGCCGGGCGGCATCTGAGGCGGCCGGAAGTTTCGGCGTGAAGATTGGCGTTGCTGCGGCGTGCCGCCGCAGCGAGATCACCCTTACGTTTGAATGAAAGGAACGATCATGTCCTTCCTCGCCACGCGTCTCGGTCGAATCAAGCCGTCGCCAACGATCGCCACGGCCACCAAAGCCCGCGAGCTGAAAGCGGCAGGCCGCGACGTCATCGGCCTCGGCACCGGCGAACCCGATTTCGCGACGCCGGACCACATCATCGAGGCGGCCTACCAAGCCATGAAGCGGGGTGAGACCAAGTATACAGCGCCGGCCGGCACTCCCGAACTGCGCAAGGCCATCTGCGCGGCGTTCAAGCGCAATAACGGCCTCGACTACAAGCCGGAACAGATCACCGTCGGCTGCGGCGGCAAGCAGACGATATACAACGCGCTGATGGCGACGGTGAACCCGGGTGACGAAGTCATTATCCCGGCCCCCTACTGGGTGTCCTATCCCGACATGGTGATGCTCGCCGAGGGAACGCCGGTGATCGTCGACTGTCCCAAGCGGAGCGGCTTCCGCCTGAAGGCGGAGGACCTGGAGCGGGCCATCACGCCGCGGACCAAGTGGCTGATCCTGAACTCGCCCTCCAATCCGTCGGGGGCCACCTACACGCGGGCCGACCTGCGGACGGTGGCCGACGTTCTGCTCAGGCATCCCCATGTCTGGGTCCTGTCGGACGACATGTATGAGAAGATCGTCTATGACAACTTCGCGTTCTCGACCATTGCCGAGGTCGAGCCCAGGCTCTACGAGCGGACGCTGACGCTAAACGGGGCATCGAAGGCCTATTGCATGACCGGCTGGCGGGTTGGCTGGGCGGCTGGTCCAACCGACATTATCAAGGCCATAAATGACATCCAGTCGCAATCGACGAGCCACACGAGCTCCATCTCACAAGCGGCCGCAGTCGCGGCCCTCAATGGTCCCCAAGATTTTATCTCCAAGCACAACGCAATTTTCCGGGAGCGTCGCGATCTCGTTGTCTCGATGCTCAATCAGGCGAAGGGATTGAGTTGCGCCACGCCCGAAGGCGCATTCTATGTCTATCCGTCGTGTGAAGGGGTGATCGGCAAGAAAACGCCCGACGGTAAGGAGATCGAGACCGACGGCGATTTTATGACGTACCTCCTCGACGCCGTGGGCGTTGCGGCGGTACAGGGCGCGGCGTTCGGCCTGTCGCCGTATTTCCGCATTAGCTACGCCACCGCGACCGAACTTCTCAAGGATGCGTGTGCTCGCATTCAGAGGGCGTGTACCGCATTGAGTTGATGCCGTCGTTGTGTCGCCCCGGACTGGCATAGAGCCACTGAGTTTGTGACCGTATCTCAATAACTCACAAGGATTAGGCCAGTGGACCGGCTTCTCTGCTCTGAGATCATGGATCGCAAATTATTTCGCTTTTTTAAGTGACTGATGATCTATGGGAGGTGATGGCTGACACCAGCAATTTAAGATGGTTGCGAGCCCCCGCAACCAACCATCCCAAAGGCTTAGCAGCAAATCCCTGCTAAGCCTTTTTATCGTGTCCGGCAGGTGTCCGGCATGCTCCCGGGGGGGCGCATCGTTGCTGGGCGTGGCGGCCATCCAGATTCTCCAGGCCCCGCCGAGGGGACCGGGAATGGCGGCCTAATGCAGGGGACCGGACCTCCGGAATCAGCTTGCCCTCATGAATCTCATGATTTCGCGAAAGCCGATCAGGTGGATGCCGGCGCCGGCCACCCAGTCCAGGAATGCGGCATCCTGAAACATCCGGAACTCGTCGGTCCGCCAATGGGCGCGCGGCGGGACGATGGCCTCGATGTCGCCCGGTTGGCAACAGTGGAAGGCCAGGAAGCTGAGGCCCGGCGGCACCGCGGCGACGAGGCGGCGATAGGCCCCGTCGCTTTCCGTCGACGGCCCGCCGGGGGTCATCGCCACGTGGTCGACGACCGGATTGCCCGCTGCCTCGATGCCGGCGAGCCTTGCCTCGTAGGCGGCCGGATCGACCGGGCCCATGTTGAGGGCCTCGATATAGCCGCTGGCGCCGCGCGGAAAGAGGACCGGCAGGGCGTAATCGTGGCCAAGGCGGAGGTAGACGTCGATCAGTTCCGGGGTCAGGGCGGCGCCCATATGGGTGTCGAGGTGGGTGACCTGGATGCCGGCCGCCAGCGCGGTGTCGATCTGGGCGCGCAGCTCGGCCTCGGCGGCTTCGGCCACGACGTGCTGGCGCAGCATGGGGATGCGTCGCCACATGAAACCATCGCCGTCGATCAGGCCGGAGGCGCGGGAGACGGTGCTGATCGGCCGCCAGCGGTAATGCTCCCACTCGCTGGTGAGCGTCAGGTGAACCCCGATGTCGAGCGTCGGATCGGCCTCGGCCATCGACGCCACCTCGCGGAACCACGGGCAGGGAACCATCACCGAGCCGCAGGTGATGAACCCCTTGCCGGCGAGCGTGGCGAAAGCGGCGTTGGCGCTATGGCACATGCCAACGTCGTCCTGATGGGCGATGACCAGGCGGGTGTCGTCGCCAAGCCCGAGGGCGCGCGCCAGGGTGCCGGCGGAAGCGCCGGTCATGACGGCTTTCCCGGCTGGCCGCCGGCCGGTGGCGCCAGCTGAAGCGGATTTTTCACGACGATGTTCTGGCCCTTGAAGTACATGCGGTATTCCGTTTGCTGATAGGTGCCGACTCCCCGTTTTCCCGCCTCCAGCCAGATGCGGTGGAAGCGATGGCCGGTGAAGGTAAAACGCCCATCAGCGTCGGTCGTCACGCGGTCGCGTGGCGCCGTGACCAGCAAGGTCCGTTCGGACAGCACGACGGTGGCTCCGGCGACCAGATGGCCGTCGGCATCGACCACCCGCCCCCTGATGATGCCGTCGTCGTTCATGGCGATGTAGAGGTTCCACGCCAGGGCGACGGCGGCGACGGAGCCGAAGGTCACGATGTAGCGGTTGAGAAGGAACGCCCGCCAGTTCATGGCTTGTCCCTCATCCCTTGGCGGCGCCAGACGTCAGCCCGGCGATGAACTGCTTCTGGGCCAGCAGGAAGATGACGAGGCCGGGGACCAGCACCATGATGCAGAAGGCGTAAAGCGCCCCCGTGGAGTCCTCGACCACGGTAAGGAAGCGGGCCAGGCCGAGCGGCAGAGTCTGCATGTCGTTGTCGCGGATGATGATCAGCGGCCACAGGAAGTTGTTCCACGACCAGATGAAGGCCAGGATGATGTTGGTGGCGATCGCCGACTGCGACAGCGGCACCATGATCCGAAAGATGATCATCCAGTCCGGCACCCCGTCGATGCGCGCCGCGTCGATCAGCGATTTCGGAATGGCGTCGAAGCTGGCCTTGAACACGAAGATGCAGACGATGGTGGAACAGAGCGGCAACGCCATGCCCAGGTGGCTGTTCAAGAGCCCGATCTCCTTGGTGATCAGGTAGGCCGGGATGATCGTCACCTGGAAGGGGATCATCATGCAGCTCAAAAACAGCATGATGATGGCGCCCTTGCCCATGAACTCGCGGGTGAGCGCGAAGCCGGCCATGGCGTTGAGCACGACGTTGGCGACCACCACGATGATCGAGACGATGACGCTGTTGACCAGGTAGCGGAAGAACGGGATCGAGTACCACACGTCGACGTAATAGAAGAGGTGCGGGTTCTCAGGGATCAGGGCCGGCGGGTAGGCGAAGATGTTCTCCCCCGTCAGGCTGGTTTTCAGGACCCAGTAGAAGGGCACCATCATGGCCGCGCAGATGATGCCGAGACCCAGATGGATCACCCATTTCGGGAAGCGGTTCATGGGGCCTCCTTCAGCCTGTTTCCACGGCGCCGGCTTCGCCGCCGGACAGCCGGTTGGCCAGCCAGGCCAGGAACACGAAGAACAGGAAATTGACGATGGTGAGCGCCGCCGCGTAGTCGAACTTGGCCAGCTTGAACGCCACGCGATAGATGTAGGTGACCAGCAGTTCGGTGGCGTGGCTGGGGCCGCCGTCGGTCATCACGTAGATGAGGTCGAAGTTTGTGAACGAATTGATGATGCCGATGACGAAGCAAAGGAAGATCGACGGGCGCAACAGCGGCAGGGTGATGCGCCTGAAGCGCATCCAGGCGTTGGCGCCATCGATGGCCGCCGCCTCATAGAGGCTGGGCTGGATGTTCTGCAGGCCGGTCAGCAGGACGATCATGTAGAAGCCCAGCACCTGCCAGATCGAGGCGACGATCACCGCCGGCAGCGCCAAGCTGGCGGTTTCCAGGAACGGGATGCCCTGCTCGACGATGCCCAGCGACATCAGGACGTAATTGAAGAGGCCGACCTTCTCGTTGTAGAGCCACTGCCAGATGATGCCGACGGCCACCGTCATCACCGGATACGACATGAAGACGATGGTCCGATAGACGTTGCGGCCGCGGATCGGGGTGTCGACCAGGATGGCCACCATCAGCGCGATCAGAATGCCGATGGGCGCGCTGGCCATGAAGATCGCCGTGTTCCAGAAGGCCTGCCAGAACACGTCGTCGTAGATGAGCATTTCCTCGTAGTGGTAGAGGCCGGCGAACTCGGCCGGCTTGTAGGGCGACCAGAACTCGAACGACAGGACGCCGTTCCACAGGAGCGGAATGATCCGGTAGAGCAAAAAGATTAGCAGCGACGGCGCGAGGAAGAACCAGATCAGCAGAAGCTCGCGCGTCCGTTTCCTGCGAATGGCGAGAGCCATTTTCCCATTTCCTAGACTGGCGCCGAAGGCGGGAAGAGTGCCGGGACGCCCGGCACTCGCCCGCTTCGGCTCGACGCTTGCGCCGTCATCTCAGCGACGAGTGAGGACGCGGTTGACCTTCTTCTCGGCCTCGTCGAGCGCTTCCTTGGCGCTCTTGTCGCCCAACAGGGCCGCCTGCAGCTCGGGGTAGAAAGCTTCCTTGACCTGGGCGTCCTTGGCGATCGGCCAGTTGCCGGTCAGCTTGTCCAGGTGTTTCAACTGTGTTTCCAGCACCGGAACGACGACCGGGATCTTCTCGGCGAAATACTTCATCAGCCGACTGTTCGCGGCCTTGTCGCCGGTCAGGTTGTTGGAGCCGGTTCCAAAGACGTAGGCGCCGTCGCCGCTGCTGATCATCTTGACGAATTCCCACGCCTCCTCGGGGTGCTTGGTGCCCTTGGAGATGAGGAACGCGTGCGAGTTGGGCGTCGACCATCTGCCGGGGAAATCGGCGGCGCCGACGGTGTCCTCGTTGACCCACGGGCCCTTGCTCTTGAACCACAGGTAGGCGGGGGCGTGGGCATTCAGCATGCCGATGGTGCCGGCGGCGAATGCCCCGTTCGGTTCGACCCAGCGGCCGGTCCAGCTGATCTTGTTGATGACGCCGTCCTTGGTCGCCTTGGCCAGCTTTTCGACCAGGGCCACGGCCTTGGGCGTGTTGAAGGCGGCCTTCTTGAGGTCGGGGGTGAGAAGGTCGATGCCGTTCTCGGCGAAGAGCGGCCAATAGAGCCAGTCGAAGTTGAGCGTCATGAAGCCCGACTTCTCGCCCTTGGTCATCTTGGCCGCGTAATCCATCAGCTGGTCGAAGGTGGCGGGCGGATTGGTCAGCCCGGCCTCCTTGAACATCAGCTTGTTGTAGAACAGCAGGGTCTTGGAGATGTAGAAGGGCACGCCGTAGTTCTTGCCCTCGAACACCCAGCCGTTCACGACCTCGGGATAGAGGCCGTCGGTGAAGGCCTTGTCGCGCTTCAGATAGGGGGTGAGGTCGAGCAATCCGCCCTGGGAGGCGTATTCCAGCCATAGGCCGCCCTGCACGTCGATGATGTCCGGCGCGGTTCCCGCGACCACCTGGGTCTGATAGAAGGTGCTGAATTCGGTGCCCTTCTTGTCCAGCCATTCGACGGTGACGTCGGGATGGGTCTTCTTGAACATTTCCTTCCACTGGTTCATCCCCTCCTCGAAGTAGGGAATGTTCCAGGTCAGGATCGAAATCTTCTTCTGGGCCTGGGCCGCCGTCGTCCCAAGGCCGAGTGCCATGGCGAACGCGGCGCCGATGGCGATCGGTGTCATGCGTTTCAGGGTCATGGTGTCCTCTCCTGTTTCTGTCTTCTTCGACCCGGCCGGGAATTCGGCGGGCCGTCTTCTTTTCGTTGGCGGGCACGATGCCGCGGAGGGCCTTCAGTAGGCCAAGGCCAGTTCCGTTCCCTCCATCAGAGACCGCTCCGCTTCGAGGCAGACGATGATGCGCTTGCGGGCCTCCTCGCCCGGGACGATCGGCTTCCGCTCGCGGAAGGCCGTTACCGCCCGCCTCAGTTCCTCCTCCAGTTCGAATAGTTCACCGGACGGGGCAACCTTCAGGGTTTCGCACGCTTTCCGGCCCCTGCGCTGGACCTTGATCTCGAACGCCGGTTCGCGGGTCCGGTCCATGGTGCCGGACCACCAGGTGCGGATGGAGCCCTCGGTGCCGACGATTTCCATGACGTGATGGTGCTCGAAGCCGGCGAGCGTCTGGGTGACGACGGCATAAAGCGCGCCCGGCCAGCGGACGATGCTGGTGAAGTTGTCGCTCATGCCGGCGTCGCGGCTTTTCGAACTGCCGATCGAGAGCACCGAAACCGGATCGCCCCAGGCCTCGAAGTACCACATCAGGGAATCGAAGAAGTGGACGGGCTCCTCCAGCGTCCACGAGCCGACCTTTCCAGGTTCGTAGCGCCAGGACCCGCTGCCGGGGCGATAGGGAAAGCGGAACAGGCTGACGTTGGCGTAAAGCGGCGTGCCGATGTCGCCCGCTTCGATGATTGTCTTCAAGGCGCCCCACTGGCTGGACAGCCGGAACTCGTGGCCAATGGTCAGCACGCGGCCGTTCCGCCTCGCCGCCGCGATCAGGTGGTCGCATTCAGCCACCGTGAGCGCCATCGGCTTTTCAAGCAGCACGTCCTTGCCGGCGTCCAGCGCGGCGGTGCCGATCTCGCAATGCAGATGGTTGGGGACGACCACGTCGACGGCGTCGATGTCGGATTGGGCCAGCAACTGGCGATAGTCGGTGTAGAGGGGAACATCGGGGTGGGCTTCCCGGGCAGCCGCGGCGGAGGCACCGTCCCCGCAGGCGATGGCGGCCAGTTCGGCGCCCGGCGCGCCCTTGATGGCCGCCGCATGATGCCGTCCCCACAGTCCATATCCGATCAGCCCGAAACGTACCATCCAGGTGCTTCCTCCTTGCGGGGCGATCGACGGTTCAGAAAACGCGGTTTTCTTCTCTCTCTTCAGCGCAACTGCGGTTCGGGCAGTTCCGCGACGAAATCGGCGACGACGAAACGGACGTCGGCGTGGCCCTGCAGCAGCGACGCCGGAACCGATGCGGTGACCGGACCGTGCAGGATCTTGCGCACGATGGCAGATTGCCAGAACCGGTTCATGTAGATGCGGACCTTGCGGCTTTGCAGGATCTCCTGCATGCCGACCGTCACCGCCAGGGCGGGGATGCGCTCGACGTTGCCGCGCGACGTGGTGATGGAATTGATCAGGCGGGTTTCCCGCGACAGCGTGACGACGCGGGTGGGCAGGGCGGCGAACGCTTCGGGCGAACAGGCCTCCCCAGGCTCGGGCGGATCGTTGAAGGCGACATGGCCGGTGATGCCGATGCCGCCGAAACAGACGTCGGTGCCGCCGTGGCGCGCGATCAGGCGAGGGGTCGCCGCGACATCCCGCGGGTTGGGGAAATGCCGTTGTTCAAGCGGCGGCGCCAGGTCCGGGCGCAGCCGGCCGTAGAAATGCGCATCCATGTGCCGGCGGAAGCTCAAGGGGTCGTCGGCGGCGATCCAGCCCCGGCCGTCGGCGGTAAGATACTCATCCATGTTGATGACGACGAGATCGGCGAGGCTGATGCCCTCGGCGTTGCAGCGATCGGCCACCATTTCGTACTGGCCGACCGGCCCGACCGGCAGGATGAAGACGACCTTGTCGCGGCCCCGCCCTTTGGCAGCGGCGTATTCGGCCAGCAGGTCCTCGGCGAAGCGGCCGATGACGGCCGCGTCGTCGGCCACGATCTCGACTGGGATCCTGGCCCCCTCGGCGAGGCGTTCCTTGGCAATGGTCAGGGGATTTGCCGTGTCCATTCCCGCCTCACAGCACCTGTTCGGTGGCGGCATCGAAGAGGTGCATCTTGCCCATGTCGATGACCAGGGGCAGCTTGTCGCCGCGCTTGAGGCCGACCAGCGGCGGCATGCGGGCCACCACCTCGGTTCCCGCCAGATCGAAGAAGAAAAGGGTGTCCGAGCCCAGCGGCTCGATGACGCCGATGGAGGGCGCGATGCGGGTCGCGGCGCCGCCGGCGCCTGGCGTGTCGTCCTGGCGGAAGACCTCGGGGCGCAGCCCCAGAACGAGATCGCGGTCCTTGCAGGCGCCGTATCGTTCGGCATGGTGGGCGGGAATGAGGAGCGCGGTGCCGTCCTTCAGCGTCAGGCTCAATCCCCGTGGCCCTTCGGCCAGCCGGCAGGCGATGAAATTCATCGTCGGGGCGCCGATGAAGCCGGCGACGAAGATCGAGTTGGGGCGGTTGTAGACTTCGTCCGGAGAGCCGATCTGGCGGACGTAACCGTCGCGCATGACGACGATGCGCTCGGCCAGGGTCATGGCCTCGACCTGGTCATGGGTCACATAGATCACCGTCGTCTTGACCGTCTCGTGCAGCTTCTTGATCTCGGTGCGCATCTGGGTGCGCAGCTTGGCATCGAGGTTGGACAGCGGTTCGTCGAACAGGAAGACGTTGGGCCGCCTGACGATGGCTCGGCCCATGGCGACGCGCTGGCGCTGGCCGCCGGAAAGCTGGCGCGGCTTGCGCTCCAGAAACTCGGTAATGTTAAGAATCCGGGCCGCCGATTCGACCCGCTCGCGGATCTCGGCGGCCGGCAGCTTCTGCATCTCCAGGCCGAACGACATATTCTTGTAGACCGTCAGGTGGGGGTAGAGCGCGTAGTCCTGGAACACCATGGCGATGTCCCGGTCCTTCGGCGCCAGCTCGTTGATCACCTTCTCGCCGATGACGATCTCGCCCGAGGTGATGTCCTCGAGGCCGGCGATCATCCGCAGCACGGTGCTCTTGCCGCATCCCGACGGGCCGACCAGCACGACGAACTCGTTGTGCCGGACCACCAGATCGATGCCGTGGACGACTTCGACGTCGCCGAAGCGCTTGGCGACCTTGCGAAGCTCTACGCCCGCCATCCGCTCCTGCTCCCCTACCTCCCGTTCCGGCTAGGTCAGCTCCAGGGCCGGAATGTCCAGCATCCGCGCCAGCCGGCGCAGGGCCGGCCGGTGATCGCCATAGGCCAAGGACATATGGTGTTCCAGCCCTTCGCCGATAACGGCATCCATGACTTGGCGGGCCGGCCGGTCGAACCGCACCACGCCCGACGTCCCCGAGAAGCTGATCGGGCGCTTCAACACCTCGCCGCCGCCGACCACCAGGCGGAGCTGGTTCTTCGACTGGCTGAGGCGGGCCAGGGTGATGCGCCCGGGCTTGAAGGCGAATTCATAAAGCAGCGGCAGCCGGCGGTTGGAATGGACGGTCGCCCGCCTCGGGCCATCCAGGTCGGCCATCGACACCGGGGCCTGCCCGCAATGCCAGAACACAGCCGTGTCGTCGGTGGCGTCGACGTCGACCAGGTCCGAGTTGAAGGCGGGCGCGTCGGAAAGCCAACGCAGGATAAGGGTCGAGAGGGTGCCCAGGACGTCGGCCTCGCAGCCGCAGGGCGTGCCGTCCTCGCCCATCATGCCCATGGGGCCGCAGGCCGCGCCGCCCAGCTCGGTGAAGAATTCCGGCCAGCAGCGCACGGCGAGGCCGGCGAACTTTCCCTCATCGGCGGTGCGCCGCAGGGCCGCGTACACACGGAGGCTCTTGGCCAGGGCGTCCTGGTCGAGGCCGTCGAGGCCGTCGATTTCCGAGGCGACGCGGTCGCGAATCGCCTGGATGTCGGTATCGGTCACTTCGCGGGCGCGCCCGAAGAAGGCCGCGAGGTCGATCGGTTCCACCGCCACGCCGAAGAGGGATTTGAGCGAGGCCGCATCGTACCGGCAGGAATCGAAGCCGGCGGGATGCAGGCCGATGACGCCGATGCGCGTATCGGCCAGCTTGCGCCGCACGGCGCCGGCCCTGGCCGCGGCGTCGATCTCGGCAAGGGCGGCGGGGTCGTCGGGCTCGGCGTTGACATAGTCGTAGGGGCGGCCGGCTCGGCCCAGGGCATGGGCCGCCAGGTTGACGCCACAGATGGCGTTGAGGCGCAGGCGACCGCCGGTGCGGGGTTCGGGGAACGACCACAGGAAGAGGGGCGCGTCGATGGCCTCGGCCAGCGCCACCGTCATGGTGGCGTCGGTGAAGGTTGCCTGGAGGACGAGCAGAAGATCTAGCGGCCCGCGCGTCAACTCGGCCAAGCGGCCCCGGACGGCATCGGCGTCGAACAGCAGGTCGGGTGCGCCGACGAACTCGGCCTCCAGCCCCTGCAGCCGGCGCCAGGCGCGCTCTACCATTTCCTGGGCGAAGACAGTATCGAACTGGGGCCTGGCCAGGACGACGAGCCCGATGCGGGGGGTGAGCAGGGTCATGATGGGAGGGCCATTCCGTAGTTGGCCGGAAACTGCGGGCCGGCCCCGAACAGAGACGCCTCGGTGAGGAAGGCCGGATGGTTCTGCCAGGGGGTCGCGCGCTGGTCGGTCAGGCGGTTGATGTCGTGCATGTAGGAAAGGGCGTCCGCCTTCAGGGCCTGGTCCATCGAGCGCAGGTCGGGAAACATCTGGGCCGCCGCCCACCAGATCGCCCGTCCCGCCAGATACCCGTTGGCGCCGGCCCGGTAGGCATAGGTGAGGATGCGCCGGAAGGCCTTCATGTCGGCGCCGGCGCTCAGCATCACCCAGGGCCGCGTGGTCGCCTGGCTCAGTTCGTCGAACCACCGCTGGCAGGCCGCGGCCTCGGCGGATTCGGGGTCGGGGACATGGGTGGCGGCAAGCGGGCTTTCGAGCTTGAAGATGTCGACGCCGAAGCGCGGGTCGGTGAAGGTGCGCAGCGATTCGACGACCAATTCGGGCCGCTTGGCGGAATGTTCGATGTAGTCCCTGGTCTGGCCGTGCTCGCCGGGCAGGGGATAGACCAGCAGTTCGAGAAGGAAACAGATGTCCTGCTCGACACAGGCCCGGCCGACTCTTTCGACCAGATCCTGCTGGCACCGGCAGATCTTGGGATCGGCATCGGGGCGGTACCAGGCCAGCAGCTTGACGCCGTCGGCGCCGATCCGCTTGATCTTGGCGACGCTCCAGTCGGCGATTTCGCGCGAAATGCGCCCGCCCGGGGTTTCCACGAACTCGTGGTCCTCGAGCGTCAGCAGCAGGCCCTGCCCGGGGCGGACGTGGGCGATCGATGAGGAATAGGCCCAGATGGGGTCAAGAAGGATCGCCGAACAGTCGGCGGCCAGATTGCGGGTCAGGGCTTCCTTGACGGCGGCCACGTCCTCGTAGCTGGCACCGGCGACGTTCTTGCGCCGCTTGATGAGGTCCATGATCGGGGGGCGCTGGTCGACGGCCACCATCTTGAAGCGGCCGCTGGCATCGGCGAGGCGTCGCAATGACCACAGCTTCCCCGCCGAAAGGTGCATATCGTCACTCCTGCCGACCGAAGGTCGGCTACGAAAGCCCATTCCCTGCCGCAGCTACCCTTTGCGCCTCATTGCGTCTTTTCAGTAGCCTCAGACCGATAATTGTACGAATTTCAACATTAATGTACAATAAAATTTTCGTATATGGACATTTTTAGTGGGGATACGAGAATTGGTAGGTCTCATCGCATCGGCTACGCGGGATTATGGCGGCGGCGGTCGGAGCCGTTGTCGCGATCACAACCGCGCAGCGGGGCAGAGAACGACCTCGATGCCCTTTTCGTCGAGCAGCCCGGCGATCGGCGCCGGTGGCGCGCTGTCGGTGAACACTGCCGACACGTCGGTGATCGACCCTTGGGCGACCGTGGCGGTGCGGGAGAACTTGGTATGATCGGCGACCAGCAGCACCTGACGGCCATTGCGCATCATCGCCTGCGCGACGCTGACCTCGTCGGGATAGAAATCGAGAAGCGTGCCGTCCGGATCGACCGCACCGATGCCGACGACTGCATAGTCAGCGCGGTGCTGCTCGACGAATTGCGTCGCCTGGGGGCCGACGATGCCGCCGTTGTGGGGCCGGATTGTTCCACCCGCCACCGACACGTCGAATTCGGCCTCGGCGTGCAGGATCTCGGCGGCGTGCAGGTTGTTGGTGATGATCTTGAGACGGTGGCGCTTGAGCAGGGCGCGGGCCACCATCTCGGTCGTCGTGCCGATGCTGAGGAACAGCGAGACGTTGTCCGGCAGGTAGGTGGCGACGGCCTCGGCGATGGCCTCCTTCTCGGCCAGGGAAGCCACCCGCTTGGCGGCGTAGTCGGTCTTGACGATGCTCGACGGCAGGCCGGCGCCGCCATGGTGGCGGACCAGCAGGTTGGCGTCGCTCAACTGCTGGATGTCGCGCCGGATGGTCTGCGTCGAGACGTCGAAGTGCTCGGCCAGCGCCTCGACCACGACGAAGCCGCGGCGCCGCACGATCTCGAAAATGGCGTCTCGGCGTTGACGTCCCTTCATCCGTCGGACCATCGAACGGCGGTAAGCGGAACGGGCATCGTGGGGTTTCGGGCGCTCCCTGAATGGCTGAGGCAAAACCTACTCCGATGTTCGGCAAACGTCAAAATCCCGATCGGCGACGGTGAACGGCATCCGGCGTATGATGGCCGTCGGCCCGGGCGGCAGCAGGAAGGGTAAGGGGATGGTTTCGATCATCTGCGTGGGGATCGCGGTGCTGGACGAGATCTTCGCGGTGGCCGAGATCCCGGCCCGGCCGGGCAAGTATTTCGCCAGCGATTACCGCTCCATCGGCGGCGGCCCGGCCTCGACGGCGGCGGTGGCGGCGGCAGCCATGGGCGCCGACACGGCGTTGTGGGCGCGCGTCGGCGAGGATGGCACGGGCGATCGGATCATTGCCGAATTGGCCGGCTTCGGCGTCGATGCCGGGCAGGTTCGGCGGGTGGCCGGAGCGCGTTCCGGGCTGTCGGCGGTGGTGGTGGATGCCGCCGGCGAACGCCTGACCATCAATTTCGCCGACCCCGCGCTGGACACTGACCCGGCGTGGCTTCCCCTGGCCGGCGTGAAAGAGGCCGACGCGGTGCTCTGCGACTGCCGCTGGCCGGCCGGGGCCGAAGCCGTTCTCCGGCGGGCCCGGGCGGACGGCCGGATCGCCGTGCTCGATGGCGATACCACGCCGGATGCCGCAGTGAAAGGCTTGGCACCCCTGGCCAGTCATGTCGCCTTTTCGCAGGGCGGCCTGCAGCAGTTCAGCGGCGTGGCCGATCCGGAAACGGGGCTATGCATTGCGGAGCAGCGGCTTGAAGGGTGGCTGTGCGTCACCCTCGGTGCCGACGGCTGCATGGTGATAGAAGATGGAGTGATCCAATTGGTCCCTGGCTTTCGCGTTGAAGCGATCGACACGACCGGGGCGGGTGACGTTTTTCATGGGGCGTTTGCCGTTGCGTTGGCCGAGAGACGGACGGAGATGGACGCCGTGCGGTTCGCCGGCGCGGCGGCAGCTCTCAAATGCACGCGCTTCGGAGGCCGCAGTGGTATTCCGGGCCGTAGCCAGGTCGACCGCCTCCTTGCCATTGATTAGCTGTGGTCAGACAACATGCAATCGACCGCGCGGGCACGGAGCAGCAGCAGCGGGCCAGGGCGACGCGCTGCCAGTGCCCCCCCCCAACAGTTCGGCCGGCCGTCGCGCCGGACCTGTTGATCCTCGCCCATCGGGGGGGGGGGGACGACCGGGCATATACTTTCGAAGTCGAAAACGCTGCGGACTTCGCGTCGCATTCCTGGCGGGGTGGGCGCAGAGTGGCTCCCGCGATTGTTGCGCCGAACCGTTTCGAAGTATAAATGTGTAAGAAAACGCGCAAACGAAGGGCGGCTTATGTTCGAATGTGAACTTTTTATGACCGATTTGAGGCAGTCGCACGGGCGATAAGCCTCGGGATGAGGGTTTCCCATCCCGAACGAGCACTCAACCTGGGAGACATGACACATGGATACCTACGGGGTGAAAGGACTATTCGCAAGCGCCGCAGTCGCAGTTTTGGCATGGACGGCCCCGGCGGGCGCCGCGGTCGAGTTGCGCATGATGTGGTACTCGGACGGCAACGAGGGGGAGGTCGTCCGCGATCTTCTCAATCGGTTCGAGCAGCAGAATCCGGACATCAAGATCATCGTCGACAACGTGGCCTACAAGGCGATCCTGGAAAGCCTGCCGGTTCAACTCGCCGCAGGCCAGGGCCCCGACATTGCCCGCGTCACCGATCTTGGCGGGCTTTCTAGGTACTATCTCGACCTCACGCCCTATCTCAAGGATCCCGAATACTGGCGTGCCAGCTTCGGCCCCTATCTGCAATGGTACCGCCAGTCGGGCGACACCAAGGGGATCTACGGCATCCAGAACCAGTTGACGATGACCGGCCCGTTCATCAACAAGACGCTGTTCGACCAAGCCGGCGTCGCCATTCCCGGCGCCAAGGCGACGTGGGACGATTGGGCCACCGCCACCGTGGCCGTCGCCAAGAAGCTCAAGATCCCGTTTCCCATCGCCATGGACCGTTCCGGCCATCGTTTCGCCGGCGGTGCCATCAGCATGGGCGCTAAATTCCTCAACGACAAGGGCGCCCCGGCGGTCATCGACGACGGCTTCAAGGCGATGGCCTCGCGCATCAAGAAGTGGCACGACGACGGCACCATGGGCAAGGAACTGTGGGGCGGCGTCAGCGGCTCGGCCTACCGGGGCGCCAACGAGGAGTTCGCCAACGCCCAGGTCGTCATGTACATGAGCGGTAGCTGGCAGATCTCGCAGTTCGCCAAGCAGATCGGCGATGCCTTCGACTGGGTTGCGGTACCGCAACCCTGCGGCCCCGCCGCCTGCACCGGCATGCCGGGTGGCGCCGGCACGGTCGCCTTGAAGCAGACCAAGCATCCCAAGGAAGTGGCCAAGGTCATGGAGTATTTGGCCAGCGAGCCGGTGATCACCGAATTCTCGGCCCGCACGCTGATCCTGCCTGCCCATATGGGCGTCGTGAAGAAGGGGGTCGACTTCAAAACGGACCTCAGGCTTGCCAAGGACGCCCTGTCGGTGTTCACCGGGCATGTCCCCAACCTGTCGCCGGTGGCTTCCGCGCTTCAGGGCTATCCGTACAACCGCGTTATCTTCAACGCCGTCATCAGCCGCTTGGGGCAAGCCGTGGTCGGCGAGTTGACGCTCGATGACGCCTACGCGCGGATCACCCAGGACATCGAAGCCCAGATGGCCGAACAGCAACGCAACAAGAAGTAGGTTCCGGTCGAATGCGGGGTGGGGCGGATTCGTCGCTCCCGCCCCGCCGAAGCCGTGGCGACGGCCGGTCGGGATTTTGGCACCGCGGACATCAAGGACGTCATGAAACGCTCTGCGGGTGACGGCGAATTGCGGGGGAATAGGGCCGAAGGCCTGTTGCGGCTGCCGTGGGAAGTAGCCATGCGGGCCCTCGAATATCCGATGCGGGGGGTCCAGCGGCTGATCGGCCAGGGCCGCATGCCCTACGTGTTCGTGCTGCCGAATCTCCTGATCTTCGGTACCTTCGTCGTCGTCCCGCTCTTCATCAACTTCTACTACTCGGTGACGGGTGGAACCGCCCTGTTTCCCGAAGACCGGCCCTTCGTGGGCGCCGACCAGTATGGCTATCTGCTCGACTGCGAGAACCATCTCAGCCCGTTCACCTGCCGCGAGGACCGGTTCTGGCGGGGCGTCTACAACACGATCTTTTTCGTGGCCTTCCAGGTTGTGGCGATGGTCGGCCTGTCGCTCCTTACGGCGGTCATTCTCAACCGACGCATCGTCGCCCGTGGCTTCTTCCGCAGCGTCTTCTTCTATCCTGTCCTGCTGTCGCCAGTGGTCGTCGCCCTGATCTGGAAATGGATCCTGCAGCGTGACGGTGTGCTGAACGCCGTGATTGCCGCCTTCGGGGGCGATCGGGTGCTGTTCCTTGCCGAGCCGCAGTGGGCGATGTTCTGGATCATCTTCGTATCGACGTGGGCCCACATGGGCTTCTACACCCTCATCCTCCTGGCTGGACTGCAGTCGATCCCCGCGGACCTTTACGAGGCGGCCGAGATGGACGGAACCTCTCGCTGGCGGACCTTCCGACGCATCACCATGCCGCTATTGTGGCCGACCATGTTGGTTGTCCTGGTGCTGTCGCTCATCAAGTCGGTGCAGACGTTCGACGAGGTGTTCGTGCTGACCGGCGGCGGACCGGGGACCGCCACCCAGCTCATCGTCCACTACATCTACGAAACGGCGTTTGCCACCCAGGTTCACAACTTCGGACTGGCCGCCGCGGCGTCCATCCTGCTCGGCACGGTGCTGTTCATCCTTACGCTGATCCAGATGCGGCTCGGCTCCCGCGGAGAGAGACGATGAGAGGAGCGCCAAGATGAACCGCACCCTCGCATTCCTGACCCGCCGGCGTGACGGCCGAGGCTGGCATCCCACGGACATTCTGTCTTACGTCTACCTCATGCTCGGCGTCCTCATGATGTTCGGCCCGGTGGTGTGGCTCCTCATGTCGTCGTTCAAGACGCAGGCCGGCCTGGTCGAATTTCCGCCCAGCTTCCTGCCCTACTCGCAGGAGCAGGTGATGGTCGAGGGTTACAAGGATCCCCTGCCGCTGTTCGAGGTGACGCTGCCGGACGGCTCGAAGAAGCCGATGGCCCAGGTACGCCGCATCGGCATCGTCTCGCAGATGGTCGATCCCAAACAGCCCGACCAGACCATCCGCGTGAAGTTCGAAGACCGCACCCCGATCAGGAGCCTTGCCTTCGCGTGGGAAAATTACGTGACGCCGCTCAAGCAGTTCAACTTCATGAGCTATCTGTGGAACTCCATCGTCGTGACGACGGTGGCGACGTTCATCACCCTTGTCGTCAACAGCATGGCCGCCTTCGGCCTCAGCAAATACGAGTTCAGGGGCCGCACCTCGATCCTCATTTTCATCATCGGCACGCTGATGATCCCGATTACGGTGATCATGGTGCCGGTCTATCTGGTCGCCACCCAGTTGGGTATGGTGAACAGCCTGTGGGGCGTCATCCTGCCGGGCGCGGCGACGCCGACCGGAGTCTTCCTGTTGCGCCAATACATGCTGACCATCCCCGACGAACTTATCGACGCCGCCCGCATGGACAACGCCAGCGAATGGCAGATCTATTGGCGCCTCATCGTGCCGCTTTCGCTGCCGGCGATCGCCGTGCTGGCCATTTTCTCGATCATGTGGCGGTGGAACGACTTCCTTTGGCCGCTCATCATCCTCACGCGCAACGAGGTCTACACCCTGCAGGTAGGCCTCAATGCCTTCCAAGGCGAGCTCCAGGTGCAATGGCACTTCGTGCTGGCCATGACGGTCGTCACGCTGCTGCCGATCACCCTCGTCTTCGCATTCCTTCAGAAGTTCATAACCACCGGCATCGCCAGCACGGGAATGAAGTGATGGCAACGCTTCGCTTGAACAAGGTCAACAAGAGGTTCGGCGGAACGCATGTCATCCACGACGTCGACCTCGAGGTGGTCGACGGTGAGTTCGTGGTCTTCGTCGGTCCATCCGGCTGCGGGAAGTCGACGCTGCTGCGCATGGTGGCCGGCCTGGAAAAGGTGACCAGCGGCACCGTCGAGATCGACGGCGCCATCGTCAACGACGTCTCGGCTGCCGAGCGGGGACTGGCCATGGTCTTCCAGTCCTACGCCCTTTATCCGCACATGAGCGTCTACCAGAATATGGCCTTCGGGCTGGAGAACACCCGCGTGCCGCGGCCGGAGATCGACCAGCGCGTGCGCGAGGCGGCACGCCTGCTGCGCATCGAGGAATATCTGAATCGTAAGCCGAAGGCGCTGTCCGGCGGCCAGCGCCAGCGGGTGGCGATCGGCCGGGCGATCGTGCGCAAGCCCCGGATCTTCCTGTTGGACGAGCCGCTCAGCAACCTGGATGCCGAGCTTCGCGTGCTGATGCGGGCCGAACTGGCGAGCCTCCACAACCGGTTGGCGGCGACCATGATCTATGTCACCCACGACCAGGTCGAGGCGATGACACTGGCCGACAAGATCGTCGTGCTGCGTGACGGCAGGGTCGAGCAAGTGGGTCGCCCGCTGGATCTCTACAACCACCCCGCTAACCGCTTCGTCGCCGGCTTCATCGGCTCGCCCAAGATGAATTTCCTGCCGGCCCGATTCCTGAAAGCCGCCCCCGGCAATGTCATGGTCGAGGTCGCTGGCATCGCCGAAATCGAGTTGCCGTTCGATGGTGGGCGTCTTTCCCCGGGCCAGGAGATGACGTTGGGCATCCGGCCGGAACACATCCGCCACGAGACGGCCGGAGGCGCACCATTCCGTGCCGTCGTCACCGTCTCCGAACAGCTGGGCGGGGAGTCCTACCTCTATTGCATGCTTCAGGGAGACCATAAGATCGTCATCCATGCGTCGGGCCAGACCGAAGCCCGTCGGAACGACGAGATCGCCATGAATTTTCCGCCGCACCAGACCTATCTGTTCGATGCCGACGGCACGGCCCTGCCGCGCGCGGGCGCCAAAGCAGCGGCGGTTCCGCGATGATCGAATTCAAGTCCCTCCGCACGGTCGCGCGGGCAACTTGCGGCAAAACCCATGCAGGCGTCGCCGCCTTTGAGACGGATCTGGGTCCCCTGGAGGTCACCGCGTATGCCGAGGGCGTATTCCGCCTGCGCTTCGGTCCGGCAAGCGGCGCCGATTACGGCTTGCTGGCCCCGGCACCCGCGCCCATTCCCATGGCCGTCGAGGCGGCAGAAGCGACGGTCCGGTTGCGGGCCGGCGACCTGACGCTCGAACTGGCCCAGGATCCGCTGAATTTCACACTTTCGCGAGCCGGCCGCGTTCTCATGCGCTCGGCAACGGACGGTCATTTCGTCCGCCGCTTCCGGCTGCCGCCTTTCGGCCGTACCGGGGACGGCTGGCTTGTTTCCATCGACCTGCGCAGCGGTGAGCCCGTCTACGGCCTTGGCGAAAAGTGGGGACCGCTCGACCGTCGCGGCCAGCTTGTCGTCAGCCGCAACGAGGATGCGCTCGGGGTCAATGCCGAGATTTCCTACAAGAACGTGCCGTTCGCCTGGTCGCCCGAGGGGTGGGGGCTGCTCGTCCACACGCCGGCCACCGTCACCCATGGTGTCGGCTACGCCCCGTGGTCGCACCGCTCCTACGTGCTGGAAGTGGAAGACGCGGTGATGGACCTGTTCCTCATCTCCGCCAACACCCCGGCCGCCATTCTTGAACGTTTTCGCGCGCTGACGGGCGCCGCGCCGGAGGTGCCGCGCTGGAGTCTCGGCGTTTGGATAAGCCGGGCCTATTACAAGACGGCGGAAGAAGCGATGGAGGTGGCGCGCGAGATCCGGACTCGCCGCATCCCTTGCGATGTCTTTACCCTCGACGGTCGGGCTTGGCTCGCCGTCGACACCCGCTTCGGCTTCGAGTGGGATGCCAGCCGCTATCCCGACCCCAAGGCCTTCACTTCTGCCCTTAAGGCGATGGGCTTTCGCATCTGCGCCTGGGAGTACCCGCTGGTTTCCGTCAAGAATCCCTTGTTCGACGAACTGGCTGCCAAGGGATGGCTGCTGAAGAACCAGAACGGCCAAGCCTATCGTTACCAGTGGGACATGTCGCCTTTCGGGGCGGTGCTGACGCCCCTGCCGGAAAGCGGCATCGTCGACTTCACGCATCCCGACGCGGAGGCCTGGTTCGCCGCCAGTCACGAAAAGCTGTTCGTTTCCGGCATCGACGTCATGAAGACCGATTTCGGCGAGCAGGTGCCGGATGACGCCGTCGCCCACAACGGTGACAGCGGGCGCCGCCTGCACAACGTCTATCCGCTGCTCTATAACCGCTGCACCTATCGGGCGACGCGCGAACGCTTCGGGCAAGACGGCCTGGTGTGGGGCCGCTCGGGGTGGACCGGCAGCCAGACCTGCCCCATCCAGTGGGGCGGCGATCCGCAGACCGACTGGGAAGGGTTGGCTGCCAGCATTCGCGGCGGCCTTTCGTGGGGCCTCTCCGGCGTGCCTTATTATGCCCATGACATCGGCGGCTTTTACGCCGGCCCGCCCGATCCGGAACTCTACGTGCGGTGGATCCAGGCGGGCGTGCTTGCCTCGCACACCCGCATCCACGGCATCGGTCCGCGTGAGCCTTGGTATTTTGGCGACGAGGCCGAGCGCATCTCGCGCCAATGGCTGGAATTCCGCTACCGCCTGCTGCCGTACCTCGAAGAAACGGTGGCCGCCGCCGCCACCACCGGCCTGCCGGTCATGCGCGCCATGGCGCTGGCCTTTCCCGACGATCGCGCGGCATGGGCCTTCGACGGGCAGTACATGCTGGGCCCCGACCTGCTGGCCGCCCCGGTGGTGCGGCCGGGAGGGAGGGTTTCGGTCTACCTGCCGCGCGGGCGGTGGTACGATTTCGAGAGCGGCGAGGAATTCGCGGGCGGCTGCGTCCATGATCTGACCGTGCCTCTGGATCGCGCCGCCCTGTTCGCCCGCGACGGCGCGGTCGTGCCGCTCGGCCCCGTCGTCCAGCACACCGGCGAACTTGCCGGCCGCGAAGCGATCGAGGAAGAGCGCGCATTCGGAAAGGGAAAGCGATGACTGCCGCCAATCGCATGACCGGCGTCAAGGTCGGCGCCGGCTTCCACACGCTGGAAACCGATGGTCCGACGGTGCGCCTGCATTTCCTTACCGACGACATCGTGCGCATTCGGGCCTCGTTCGACCGCGCGTTCGCCGAGGAGTCTTACACCTTGGTCCTCACCGCCTGGGAGGACCGCCTCGACACGCTGCTCGCCCGCGAGCGGCGGCGGGTCGAGCCCCTGATGCCGGAACCGCAAGACGAAGGCGAGCGCTTGGTTTTCACGACGAAAAGCCTGCGGCTCATCGTCTTCAAGGACCCCTTCGGCATCGAGATCCGCGACCTCGAAGACCGCCGGCTGCACGCCGACCTGCGGGGGCGCACGTTCGTTCAGGACCATCTGGGGCGGGTGTGGCACTACAAGGAACGGGGCGAGGGCGACCGTTACTACGGATTCGGCGAAACAACAGGCCCGCTCGACAAGGCCGGCCGGCGCGTACGGCTCAGTCCCAAGGACGCTATCGGCTACGACGCCGAGCACACCAGCTGCCTCTACAAGCACATCCCCTTTTACATCCGCCTGGAGGGGGCCGGTCGCCGCGCCTCGGGCCTCTTCTACCACAACGCCTGGGATGCCGAGTTCGACATGGGCAGCGAGATCAGCGGCTACTGGCCCCGCTACACCAGCTATTGCGCCGAGGGCGGCGATCTCGATGTCTTCTTCATCAACGGGCCCACCATCGCCGAGGTGGTCGAACGCTACACCGACCTCACCGGCAAGACGGTCATGCCGACCCGGGCCTCGCTCGGCCATCTCGGCTCGACCATGTATTACGTCGAACTGGAAAAGGACTGCGACGAGGCCATCATCGGTTTCATCGAGAAAACCCGGGAAGAGGGAATCCCCATCGACGGCTTCCAGCTTTCGTCCGGTTATACCGTAGGCCCGGGCAACAAGCGCTATGTTTTCACCTGGAACGCCGCGCGCTTCAAGGACCCGGATGCCTTCTTCGCGCGCATGAACGAACTGGGCGTGCCGGTGTCGCCCAACATCAAGCCGGGTATCCTGCTCGATCACCCCCAATACGACGATTTCGCCAAGGCCGGCGGCTTCATCCGCAACCCCCATGAGGACAAGCCCTACGTCGACCGCTGGTGGGGTGGCCCCGGCTCGTTCGTCGACTTCACCCATCCCAAGGGACGCGAGGTCTGGAAGAATTTCATCATCGGCGCCCTGGCTTCCAAAGGCGTTTCGTCCATCTGGAACGACAACTGCGAGTACGACCTGACCGACCGCTTGGCACGCTGCCACGGAGACGGCGCGGAAAAACCGGCCGGGGCTGTGCGCAACATCCAGGCCAACCTGATGGCGATGACCTCGCACCTGGCGTTGCGGGAATCGCGTCCCGCCGAGAGGCCCTACGTCCTCTGCCGGTCGGGCGGCGCCGGCATCCAGCGCTACGCCCAGACCTGGGCAGGCGACAACTTTACATCCTTCAACACGCTACGCTTCAACATCGCCACCATCCTCGGCATGGGGCTTTCCGGCGTCGCCAACCAGGGCTGCGACACGGCCGGTTTCGCGGGGCCCAGGCCGGGACCGGAACTGCTGGTGCGCTGGGTGCAGAACGGCATCTTCCAGCCGCACTTCGTGATCCACTCGGCCAACTCCGACAACACGGTGACCGAGCCGTGGATGTATGGCGAGCCCTACACGTCTCTCATTCGCCAGGCGATCGGGCTGCGCTACAGCCTCATTCCCTACCTTTACTCGCTGATGCGCCAGGCGCACGTAACGGGCGCACCCATCATGTGCCCTGTCGTCTACGCGTTCCAGCAAGACCCGCGGTGCGACGGCGAGGATATCTCCTTCATATTCGGGCCCTCGATCCTGGTCGCCAATGTGGTGGAGGAGGGAGCGAAGACGCGCACCCTTTACCTGCCGGCCGGCTGCGACTGGTTCGACTGGGCCGACCGCCGGCGCTACGCCGGAGGCCAGGAGATCACGCTCGACGTCGACCTTGCGTCGATTCCACTGTTCATCCGCGACGGCGCCATCGTGCCGACGGCACCCGGCCTCGCCAGCCTGAGACGGGATGACGAGGCCGCCACCCTCGAGTGGATCGTCACGCCCGGCCGCGACGCTTCCTTCACCCTTTACGAGGACGACGGCGTCTCCAACGCCTACGAAGACAGCGCGTTCCTGGAAACCCGTGTCGACCTGAGGGCCGGGGCGCGCACGATCCTGACGTTCGCTCGGCGGGGGCGTTATGCCTCCTCCATCAAGACCATGGTCCTCGACGTCGTCAACGAGCGGAAGGGCGCCTACTGGGTTTCCGTCGCCGGCCGGCGCATCCCGCAGTTTCTCGACCGCAGGAAATGGGCGGCCGCCGACGACGGCTGGATCTACGATGCCGCCCGCGCGGCCGTGCGCGTCAAGTATCCCAATCCGGACGGCGACTACGAGGTCGTGGTCAGCTTCGAGACTTTCGATCTGATCGGAATGGATGGATGAACCGGGGATCCGCCGACGTCCTTCGGAAACTCGATCTTCTGGTCACCGGCATGACCGGCCTCAAGGGCGACGGCCGGATCGACGAACCGAATCTCGATGGATCACCCGGCGACTACGTCGGCTTTACAAGCTGGGAGTGGCCGCAAGGGGTCGGTCTCTACGGCCTGTTCCGCCTTTGGGAGTTTCGTGGCGACGACGCCCTGCGCCGCCTGATCGAGGATTGGTATGCTCTCCGCCTCGCCACCGGTCTGCCGCCGATCAACGTCAATACCAGCGCGCCGATGCTGGCCCTGGCCCTGTTGTGGGCGCGGACGGCCGATGCCCGCTGGCAACCGGCTCTCGCCGCATGGGCCGATCACGTGATGGCCGACTTGCCGCGCACCCCGGAGGCCGGCTTCCAGCACATCGTCTCGGACGGCGTGAATGCCGGCGAGCTGTGGGACGATACCCTGTTCATGCTGGTGTTGCCCCTTGCCGCCTATGGACGGGCAAGCGGCCGGCACGACTTGGCCGAGGAGGCGGTCCGGCAATTCCTCCTCCACGCCAGGTACCTGACGGATACCGAGACCGGCCTGTGGTTCCACGGCTGGACGTTTGCCGGCCGGCACCATTTCGCCCGCGCCCGCTGGGCCCGCGGCAATGCCTGGATTACTGCCGGCATCCTGGATTTCCTTGACATCCTGAACCTGCAAGGCGGGGTGCGCGATTTTCTGTTGGAATGCCTAGCTGCCCAAATGAACGCTCTTGCCGCACTCCAGGACGAAAGTGGCGGCTGGCACACGCTGCTCGATGATCCCTCGTCCTGCCTTGAGACCTCGGCCACCGCCGGTATCGCCTATGGTTTCCTCAAGGCGGCGCGCCTCGGCCTGGTGGAACCGCGGTTCCGGGAGGCCGGCCTCAGGGGCCTCGCCTACGTACTGGCCCGGATCGACGGTGACGGGATTGTGCAAGGGGTCAGCTACGGCACCCGCATGGGTCGCGACCTGCAATTCTACCGCGACATCCCCATGCGCCCGACCGCCTACGGCCAGGCCCTTGCCGTGCTCCTTCTCGCCGAGGCCGTACGGCATTTGGAGACCGCGTAATGCCTCGCCTCGTCACCACTCTTGCCCCCGGCCGCACCGTCGACCGTTGGCAGCTCTCGGCGACGCGGGAGGAACGCTTCGACGTCCCGGACGAACCGATGGAGGGCTCGATGGACGCCGGCTTCTTCCTCACCGGCGAGCGCAATTACATTCCCCACGAATATCCCTGCCGGCGCGCCTTCGCCGCCGTCCACCGGGAACGGCGACCCGAACCCAGAAGCCATTTCACGCCTGGCCACTGGTGGTTTCCTTTCGGCGCCACGCGGGTGGATCTCTCCGGCTTCTGGTTCCGCCCCACACGGGTCGAAACATGGGCGCGAACGTGCCTCGTCGCCGATCACGATCAGGCGTGCCGCTTCCGCCTGACGACCTGCGGCGCGGCCATGTTGTTCGCCGACGGCCGGGAGGTCGCCTGGCTGGCGCCTTACCGGCGCAACTGGGAAGAGGGCGTCGACTTCGACCTGCCGCTGCCAGCCGGGGAAACCGAGATCACCGTCTGGTTCGCCGATCTCTGCGAACGCGATGCGCGCTATTTCTTCTCGCTGCAGATCCTGGAAGGGGAGGGCGTTGCCGCCGGCCTCCGCGTGCCGATCGAACCGGAGGCCGTCCGCGAGATGGAGGCCCTGCTCGACGGCGTGCACTTCGACCGCCCATGGTACGAGGCGGGCGAGGTCGTCCTGCGGTTCGCCCGCCCCTCTTCGCGGCCCTTCGAGGTCGGGATCACGGTCACGGGCGACTTCATTTCAGCCGAGGCGACACATCTGGAACGGCACCTGGAAGACGGCCAAGACGAAGTGGTGGTGGCGTCGGTCGACAAGCTGCCGGCCGATTTCCGGACGTTCCGGATTACCCTGCGGGCCGGCGAGGTGACGGCGTCTCGCGCCCTCGGGGTCGAGATTGCCCCGCCGACGCCCGCGCCACCGGGGTCACTGCCGTTGCGCGTGGAGGAAGCCCTCGACCATGTCGCCCTGAACGCCGAGCCCGATACGGTGTGCGCCCTTGCTCGAGTTGCCACCGGGCGCCGCGGACCCGAAACCGACGCCATGATCGAGGCGTGCCTTCCCGCCATCGCCGACTGCCACGATTGCGCCGATTTCCTTCTGGTGCCGCTGCTGTGGGCGCGCATGCGATGGGGCGACGGCATCGGGCGTGAAACCCGGGCGCGTGTCGATGATGCCATCCTCGGCTTCCGCTATTGGATGGACGAACCCGGCAACGACGTCATGTGGTACTTCAGCGAGAATCACGCGCTGCTGTTCCACGCCGCCTGCCACCTCGCCGGAACGCTGTTCCCCGAGGCCCGCTTCACCCGGTCGGGCCGCCTGGGAAGCGCGCAGCGGCACATCGGCGCCGAGCGGGTGCGGCGATGGTTCGATCACTTCGAGGCCTGCGAAATGGCGGAATGGAACTCCGCCCCCTATTTCCCGATCGATCTCAAGGGTCTTGCCGCACTGCTGGCACTTTCCCCCGAGGCCGACATCAGGGAGCGGGCGGAGCGGGCCATCCGGCGGCTGCTGGCCATCGTTGCCGCCTCTTGCCACCGCGGCATTCTCACGGCGTCCCAGGGACGCAGCTACGACCATTCGCTCAGGCCCGCCCGTACGCTCGAGGTCACGGCGATCGGCCGCCTCGTCTGGGGGCATGGAGGCTTGGGACGGCGCTTCCATGCGCTGCCGCTGCTGGCGCTGTGCATCCGCGATCACGGTTGGCGCCCCGACGAAAACCTGCGCGATATTGCCGTGTTCGCGGAGGACGGCGCGCGGGAATGGTGCTTCCGCCAGGGCGAGGGGGGATTTGCCTCTCTCTACCACTACAAGACCCGCCATTTCGCGATCGGCAGCGTGGCCGCCTACAAGCCCGGCGGCTGGGGCTATCAGGAAACCGTCCTGCACCTGCGCTTGGGCGAACGGCCGGAGGCGCAGGTGTGGATCAACCATCCCGGCGAGACACTGCAAGGCGGGTTCGGCCGGCCGTCATTCTGGGGGGGCTGCGGAACCCTGCCGAGGGTGCACCAGTACCGGGCGCTCGCCGTCCTCGTCTTCGACACCCACCCCGACACGCCTGACTTCACGCACGCCTACGTGCCCCAGGCCGCCTTCGATGAGGTGATCGCCGAGGACAACCGGCTCTGGCTGCGGGCCGGAGAGGCGTTCGCCCTGCTTGCCGCCAGCGGCCCGATCGAGCAGATCGAAAGGGGGCCGAGCGCCGGCTGCGAGGTACGCCTCGCGGGACGCCACGGCCATTGGATCGTGCGGCTTTCGGATACTTCCCGTGACGCCGACCTTGCCGGCTTCGCGACCCGCATGCGGCGATTGGAGCTGAGGTGGGCGGCCGCCGACATCGTGTTTGAAGACCCTGACTACGGAACCGTCGTCTGCCATGCCTCGGCCATCGTTGGGGCCGAAGGCCGCACGGTCGATCCTTCCCGGTGGACGCGGGAAGGCGAAATTCGGGTCCCGTGATGAAAAAAGCCGCCGACGCGCCATGATTCCCACCAACTACGACGAATCCCGGGTCGGCCCGGTCGACCTGCCGGATCTCATGCGGGGATCGGACGGGACGCCCGTCTCCACGGCCGAAGACCGCCGGCGATGCCGGGCATGGCTGCTGGGCGCGTTCGCGCGGATGATGTATGGTGCCATTCCGCCGCCGCCCGATGTCCTGGAAATCGGCCGCCGCGAACTTCCGCCCGAGTTTCCCGGGGTACGCACCGAAGAGATCGATGTCGCGCTGATCTGCCGGGGCCGTCATTTCGCGCGGCGATTGACGCTGTGGCGTCCCGATTCCGCCCGGCCGGTCCCGGTCATCGCCGGTCTCGCCTTTCTCGGCGCCGCCGGGGCGACGCCCTCCCCGGCGGTGGCTGTATGCGATGACGCCTTCATCGATGGCTTCGCCAACCACGGCGTACGCGACGGCCGGCCGACCGAGGCCACCCGCGGCTGCCACGCCGACCGCTCGCCGATCCCCCTCATCACGGGAGCGGGGTTCGCCCTCCTGCTCTCCGGGTACGGGGAGTGGGTGCCGGACCATCTCGACCGCTGGCGGGAATCGGGCCTATGGCCGTTCCTGTTGCCGGAGGACGGTCCGCAGCGGCCCGGAGCGATTTCGCTGTGGGCATGGACGATGTCGCGCCTGGTCGACGCCTTGACCCGTCTGCCGGACATCGACGCCAGTCGCATCGCCTTGTTCGGCCATTCGCGGCTCGGCAAGGCGGCGCTGTGGGCGGCGGCGAACGACGAACGGGTCGGCCACGTCCTGATCAACGACGCGGGGTGCGCCGGCACCAAGCTGTCGCGGCGCGATTTCGGCGAGACGCTTGCCCACCTGACGGCGCGCTACCCGCATTGGCTGGCCCCCGCCTGCCCCGCCCAAGCCACGCGGTTGCCGGTTGACCAGCACCAGCTCCTGGCCTGCGTCGCGCCTCGCGGGCTTTACGTCGCTTCGGCCGCCGACGACTTGTGGGCCGACCCCAGGGGCGAATACCTCGCCCTCAAGGCCGCGCTGCCATTCTGGCGAATCGGCGGCGGGACGCCAATTCCCGAACTCCCCGACGCGGATGGCGCGCTGCTCCCCGGCCAAGTCCTGCGGGCCGGGCCGCTGGCTTGGCACCTGCGCCCCGGAGTCCACGATCTGACGCCGTGGGATTGGCGACATTTTCTGGATGCATTGAGGGCCGGGTGAGGTTGCCCGCAACCCGGCGCCCTTGGCGGCGACGAGAATTCTCATTCATGACGGCTTCCTGAGCACGCTCGCTCTCCGAACCTGAGAAGCGCGGGGACCCGCGGTGCGGCCGGATCTTTATTTTCAGAGCATTCCAGTCGGCACAGACCTGTCCACCTTCGATTCCTCATTCTCAATGGGGAACCCTGTTGGCATACCCGTTTCAACGGGACCGTGACACCACACGGCCATGGCTTGCGTTGCGGTGTGACGCCGGGATCGGACAGGGTGTACGGATTATGTCGGCTTTGAGTTGGGATGCTGCCATCCGCATGTCTCTGCAACATCGTCAGGGTGACGCAAGCGACAGCGCAGCTCTAAACCTCACCCTCTTTAAAGGCGGCTGAAATCCGGGTTTTCCGGAGTGTAACAAAAATTTCGGGACAGTTGGTTGCGAGCCCCCGCAACCAAATCAAATCGTAAAAAAAGCCCCGCAGGCGAAAGCCGTGGGGCTTCGCCTTTCGAGCCAGAAAACATCGCGCCGCTTCGCGCATTCCGTCCGTCTTGCCATCGCCGCCCGCATTGGGCATCAAGATCACTCTGGAGGAAACTTCGGTCTCACGTCACGTCTATTGGCGTGCGGCGATCGTTCCCTTACATTGATTTCCATTGCCGTCAGCGACCCGCCACCACAGCCAATACCAGCCGCTACGGGCGGGCCCCCGGTATCCGGTCGTTTTGCCGCCGTTCCTTGGCCATGCCGAGAAAGCACCCTTCGATGGGATCCGCAACCGATACGCCACGATTGAGGATCCGCAAGCATTTCGCCGAGGCGCGGGATCGCGGCGAGTTTCTGGTCGGCGCGGCGATCGGCGCCGGGATCTTCGGACAGGCGGCAGAGCAGGGCGGCGCCGACTTCGTGCTGGCGCTCAACGCCGGGCGCTTCCGCATCATGGGGGCGGCGTCGGTGGCCTGCATGCTGCCGATCCGCGATTCCAACCAGTTCGTCAAGTCGTTCGCTCCGGCGGAACTGCTGAGCCAGTGCTCGGTCCCGGTCTATTTCGGGGCCTCGACCCTGGACCCGGGCCTGTCGGTCGAGGAACTGGCCGACCAGATCGCCGAACTGGGGTTTGCCGGCGTCGTCAATTTTCCGACGGTGGCCCATTATCCGGCCCCAGTCCGGGCCGCCCTCGACGCCGTCGGGATCGGCTTTTCCAAGGAATTGGCCCTGTTTGCCGCCGCCCATGCCCGCGGCCTCAGCACTCTGGCCCACGTGCGGACCGGCGAGCAGGCGCGCGCCGCCGCTGCCTTGGGGGTCGACATCATCTGTTTCAATTTCGGCTGGAATGCCGGGGGAGCCAAGGGGTTGGCCAGCGAAATCAGCGTCGAGGAGGCGGCGGCTCATTCCCGAGAAATGTCCCGGATCGTCACCCGGGAGAACCCGGAGGCATTCTTCGTTCTCGAGGGCGGCCCCATCGAAGACCCTGACCACCTGGCGACCATCTGCCGGGTGGCGCGCATTCACGGCTACGTCGGCGGCTCGACCATCGACCGCCTGCCGCTGGCCGAGTCCGTCGCCGGCCAGACGCTGCGCTTCAAATCGGCGGCGGTTCTGGCCCGTGTGCTCAGCCACGAGGAGGGCGACCTCATCTCCTTCGGCCATCGGATCGGTCTTGCCGGCACCTCGCAGGCGATGATCCGCGTCTATGAAACGATCCGCCATTTCAGCGGCTCCAACGAATCGATGCTGGTCTCGGGGGCGCGCGGGACCGGCCGCCAGACCACCGTCGAGGCCCTGCATACCCTGTCGGGGGGCGACCCCAAGACGCTGGCCGTGATCGATGCCGGCGAGACGTCGGGCCAGCAGGTGATGATTTCCCTGTTCGGGCGCGGCGCGGTGCAGAGCGGCAGCTCGCTGACCGGCCTGGCTGCACGCGACGACATTGCCTCGATCGCCGTGCGCGGCATCGATCGCATTCCGCTTAAGATGCAGGCGCGCATCGCCGTCTATATGGAGCGCGGCCGCTTCACGCCGATCGGCGGGAGGCGTTCGCTGCAATGGGGCAAGCGCCTGCTGTTCATCGCCGACGCGCCGCTGGAGGGGCTGATTGCCGAAGGGCACATCGACCCGGGCTTGGCGCAACAGGTCGAGGGTCACGAGATTCACCTGCCATCGCTGAGGGACCGGTCCGAGGACATCGAGGAACTGCTCGACGGCGCCATCTTCCGCCTGACCGACGGCGAGCCGGCACAACGGCCCGTTCTGTCGCCCTCGGCCATGCGTCGGCTGCGGCGCCACGACTGGCCGGGCAACCTGCCCGAACTGCGGGCGTTCGCCGCCAAACTGGTGTCCCATCACGCCGGAGGACGGGTCGACGAGGAGGCTGTGCGGCGCCTGCTGTCCGGGGAGACCGAGCGGGGGCGCCGCGTTGCCTCCGAGCGCGACATCGTGCTTGACGCCCTGTGGCGCCACGGCTTCCATCGCGGCCGCACGGCCGCGTTTCTGGGGATCTCCCGGAAAACCCTCTACAACAAGATCCGGCGCTACCGCCTCACCGGGCAGCGCTGAGCGTCGCATGAGTCCTCGAGGATGCCATCGGCCCCGGCGTCGTGTGCCTGGGTTTGGGAAATTGCCATGCGGTCGGCGAACAGGACGACTGGGGTTTCGGGCGAGGCTCGCCGGCGGCCCTCCGTTACTTGGCCGCATAACGCGAGCAGGCCGTCGGGATCGAGCTTTTGGTCACGCCACAGGTCGAAGCTGGGAACGACGAACAGGCAGGCCGGGGCGAGGGCAAGCGCTACCGCGACATCGTCGATGTGGGCGATGGCGACGGAGACGGCGAAGCCGAGTCGGGCGAACTCCCCAAGCACCTTGATCTCGCGCGCCGGCCCGACATCGAGGTCGTTGAGGATCGTCCGGAAGGTGACGCCGTACTGGGTCACGCTGGGCAGGTTTGCGAGGTTCCGATAGCCCTTTTCCGCCAGCCGGTCGGCCAGCTGGTCGATGCGCAGGAACGGGTCGGCGGCGAGAATGCCGATCACCGGGCATTCGCCCGGTAGGCAATGGGGCATGCGTTCGACCGCCTGCAGAAGGTCGCCGTTATGGTCGCGGTTGGGCATCAGGCCGGATAGTTCGACGGACAGGCCGGGGGCGCGGCGAATGGCCGGCAGGACGACGTCACCGCTGCGGTACGGGCCCGGCGTGAACTGTCCGACCCCAACCTCGATCCGATTCCAGACAGCAGGAATCTGCAAATTTCCCATGCCAATTACCCAATTTTACCCAATTTCGACTTTTCTTGATCTTGGCGGGGCTGTCAAGCGGTCCTACAGTATTCCGAGAAACTAGACACAGGGAATGCGAGAACCGGAACCTCAAAAAAAAGAATTTTCCGGGACTCAGACTCACTACAGATCGCGTCGCTGAAACGTAAGTGCTGTGTGCCGGTGCCGGCCACGAAGGCGAATCCATGGATGCGCGCTATGTGATCCTGGTGCTCAATGGACTCACGCAAGGAGCGATTTTCTTCGTCCTTGGCAGTGGGCTCACCCTGGCCTTCGGACTCATGCGCATCGTCAACATGAGCCACGGCGCATTCTATCTGCTGGGCGGTTACCTGGGCCTCGCCACCCTCAGACTCACGGGCAGCTGGACGGCGGCCGTGGTGGCGGCCGGGCTTTCCATCGCGCTGCTTGGCCTCCTGCTTGAGCGGGGCATGCTGGCGCGTGTCCGGGAGGGCGGCGATCTCTCGCAGACGCTTCTTACGATCGCCCTTTCCATGATCATCGCGGACGTCGCGCTGGCCGTCTGGGGCGGACATTCACTCTCGATCCGCGCCCCTGCGGCCATCAGCATGCCCGTCACCATTTTCGGGATCACCTATCCGGGGTTCCGCTACGTCCTGATGGGCATCAGCGTGCTGATCGCCCTTCTGCTGTGGCTCATTCTCTATCGTACCCGTTTTGGCATCGCGGTGCGGGCAAGCGTGGACGATCGCGAAATCGTCAGCGCACTGGGCGTGCGCATCGACACGGTTTATTCGCTGATGTTCATGCTTTCGGCTTTCCTGGGCGGCATCGCCGGCGTTCTCGGAGGCACCTACCTTCAGCTAAGCCCTGGAGAAGATACGACGATCCTTACGTATTCGCTGGTGGTCGTGATCGTCGGCGGCCTGGGCAGCCTGATGGGCGCCGTGGTGAGCTCGCTGATTCTCGGCCAGATTCTGTCTTTCAGTCTGGCCTACGCTCCCCAGATGTCGATGTTCCTGGTGTTCGTGCCCATGGCTATCGTGCTCGCCGTTCGTCCCGAAGGTCTCTTTGGGAGGCGAGTATGACGGGAAGCGCGGTCCAACGTGACACCTTCCGGGGGGCCAAACTGATAGCGGGGGGCACTCTCATCGTTGCCCTGGTGGCGCTTCCGGCCTATGGGGACCAGTACACGCTGACCACTTTCATCCGTACGATCTATTTCGGCTTCCTGGCCTTGAGCGTTGGCTTCCTGCTGGGCCAGGGAGGGATGATCAGCCTCACGCAGACCGCCTTTTTCGGTATCAGCGGCTATGTCGTGGGACTTCTCGGTGCCGAACGCGGCCTCCCGTTCCCGATCCCCGAACTGGCCGGTCTCGGCCTCGTCGCCGCGACCGCGCTCCTCTTCGGGCTGGTCGTCATGCGCACCCACGGAATTGTGTTTCTCATGCTCACCCTGGCGCTGGGTCAGATTTGCTGGTCCTTCGCCCGCCAGAACACCAGCGTGTTGCATGGATGGGCAGGCATCCGGGGCATCCAGCCGCCTTCCGTCTTCGGTCTCGATCTGACCCAGAACGCGACGTTCTACTGGATGTCACTGGTACTTTTTGGTCTCGGGCTGCTCCTCCTTTGGCGGCTTGTCGAGTCGCCTTTCGGGCTGGCATTGAATGGAATCCGGGAAAGTCCCCGGCGCATGAGCGCGCTGGGATACCCGGTCTTCTGGCTGCGGGTGATGGCGTTCGTGATCGCCGCGCTCTATGCCGGGGTTGGTGGAATTCTTGCCGCGTGGTCTTCCGGAATCGTCACCCCGACGGCGCTCCAGCTCAGCCGGACGATCTGGATCCTGCTGGTCGTCATCCTGGGTGGCGCGCGGTATTTCTGGGGCCCGGTTCTCGGAGCCGTGATCGCGGTTTGGCTCGACGTCATCATCAGTCAGCTTACGCCCCGTTACAACACCGTGATCGGAATCGTGTTCGTGGTGGTGATCCTCGTTGCGCCGAATGGGATCCTGGGAGTGTGGGAGAAAATAAGCGCTAAACGGCGAAGATTCCGCGGGGTGGCGGAGAGCGATCACGCGGAAGCGCTTTCGACTGCGCCGAAGGTGCGGCGCAGGCTGTCAAGGGCAGAGGAGGATTAACATGATTAGTCACGACGCGATCAAGAAGACGTTCGCACCGCTCGTCGCGGCAGGCATCATCGCGACGCCCGCGGCGGCTTTCGCTGCCGACGGGACCGTTACCATCGGGATGCTCAGCGCTTTCACCGGAGCGTTCGCTTCGTTCGGACAGCTCCAGAAGGAGGGTGCCGTCTTGGCGCTGGAGCAAAGGGACTACAAGGTCGCCGGAAAGACCATCAAGATCATTTACGCGGACGACCAGCTCGACAACGAGTTGGCGGTCACCAAGGCGAAACAACTCGTCGAGCAGGATAAGGTCGATGTGATCACCGGCCTCGTTTCCGGAGACGAAGGTCTTTCGGTCGGGGCCTATATGAAAGACAAGAAGATCCCGGTGGTGCCCATGTACTCGGCCTCCGAGGATTCGACCATGCGGGAGTGGTACCCCTTTATCGTGCGGCCGACCTGGACCGGCGCGCAGCCCATGGATGTGTTCGGATATTGGCTGGCAAAGGTCAAAGGCATCAAGAAGATCTACATGATCGGGGAGGACTACTCTTACCCCTACAACCAAGCGGGTGGCTTCAAGCGCGGCTTCCTGCGGGGTGGCGGCGTCGAGGTGAAGACCGTTTGGCATGCGGTTCCCACCTCCGACTACTCCTCGATCATCGCGTCGATCCCCCTCGGTGAGAAGTATGACGCCGTCCTCTACAATGGCGCCGGGTCCGACGCCGTGGCGTTCGTCAAGCAATACGTGGAATTCGGCATGCAGAAACGGATTCCGCTGTTCGGCCAGTCCAACACTTTCGAGAAGCCGGATCTCGATTCCATGCCCCAGGAGATCGTTGGCGCATATTCGGCGCATCTGACCGCCGACGACTTGAACACGCCCAACTGGAACAAGTTCCGGGATGCGTTCAAGAAGCGCTGGAACCACAGCCCGTCGGCGGCCTCGGAGTTCGCTTACGGGTCCATGGAGCTCATCCTCCGGGCCATCGAGGCCCGCAAGGGAGACGTAGCCGACAAGGCAGCCCTGGTCGCGGCCATGCGTAGCGTGGACATGAGCGACGAACCGCGGGGACCGGTGAAGCTCGACGACTACAACGCGGCGATCGAGAACGTCTACATCCGGGAAGTGGCGCTCGGGTCGGACGGCGTCATGTACAACAAGGGCTTGTTTACGGCAAAGAACGTGAGTCAGTTCGGTCCCTATGACCCCAAGGTCTACATGAAGCAGCCGGCCGACGGCCGCACCAGTCCGCCCGATCTCCGCGCGGAGATGCCTTCTGAGATGCTTCAGGTGGCCAGGGATTACGAGTTCGTCCCGTTCGGCAAGTAGGCCGTTGCCGGAAGCAGGGTACACCATGACTCTCCCCGATCAGCAGTACGCCATCGTCACACGGCAGGTATCGAAGACCTTCGGCGGTATCAAGGCCGTCCAAGGGGTGGATATCGCCGTCGCCGTGGGCGAGCGGCGTGCTCTGATCGGGCCTAACGGTGCCGGCAAGTCGACGCTCTTCAACCTGATCACCGGAGAAATTTCGGTAGACGAGGGACAGATCCACGTTCTCGGCCGGGATGCCACCCGTTTCAGCGTGCAGCGTCGTGCCCGCCTTGGGCTTGGGCGCACCTACCAGATCTCCCAGCTTTTCCTGGAGTTGTCGGTCGAACAGAGCCTGTTCCTCGCAAGCGGCACGGGTACCGGATTCGGCCTGAGCCTGCTTAGCGGGTGGCGGGATCGGCCCGGGGAGCGGGCCTGGAATCGCGAAGTGGCCGAGCGGGTCGGCCTTGCGGATCATCTGTTCCGTCGTGTGGGAGAGTTGTCACACGGGCTTCAGCGCCAACTCGAACTCGGCATGGCACTCGCAATGCGACCGCGCCTGGTGATGCTCGACGAACCCGCGGCGGGCCTTTCGCCGGCCGAGCGCCAGACACTGGTCGTGCTCATCCAGGCAATGGCACCCGACATCACGCTCATCCTCATCGAGCACGACATGGACATCGTCATGCAGCTGGCGCAGCGCATTACCGTGCTGCATCGGGGTGTCGTGGTTACCGAAGGAACGCCCGGCGAGATCCAGAAGAATTCGATGGTGCAGCGCATCTACCTGGGGGAGGCACATGTCTGACTCCTCGATTCCCGAGCCAGTCCTCGTTCTCGAGAATCTCCACGCGTCTTATGGAGACAGTCATGTGCTTCAGGGCTGTTCGCTCTCGGTCGGGCACGAGTGCGTCACCGTCCTGGGACGGAACGGCATGGGCAAGACCACGCTGCTTCGCGCGATCATGGGACTCACGGCGCCGAAATCCGGCCGTATCGTGTTGAACGGCGAGGACCTGGCGGGCCTCAAGCCCTTTCAGATCGCGGCACACGGCATTGGCTACGTCCCACAGGGGCGGCGCCTGTTTCCATCCCTCTCCGTGCAGGAACATCTCGTCCTGACCTATGCCTCGACGCATCGGCCGAACGAATGGACGCCGAACCGCGTGTTTGAACTCTTTCCCGAACTCTGGGATCGGCGACACGTCAGCGGAACGCGCCTGAGCGGGGGCGAACAGCAGATGCTGGCGATCGGGCGGGCCCTCGTCACCAACCCGCGGGTTCTGCTTCTCGACGAGCCATCGGAAGGGCTGTCGCCGGTGGCCAACGAACGCGTGATCGAAACCTGCAGGGCGCTCCAGCGCGAGGGGCTCGCGATCCTCCTCGTCGAGCAGAATATCCGTGTCGCGGAAGCGCTCGCGAACCGCATCTACGTGATCTTGAGCGGCAAGACCGTTTACGAGTCGCCCGCCCAAGCTTTCCTGGAGGACTTGGCACTCCGGCAGAAGTACCTCGGGGTGTAAAGGAGGGAATCCATGAAAACAGTGGCGATAGTGGGGACGCTCGATACGAAGGGTGCGGAATTCGCCTTCCTGAAATCGGAAATCGAGCGGCATGGCTGCAAGACCCTGGTGTTCGACGCCGGCGTATCGGGAACGCCAGCGTTTCCTCCCGACGTCGACGCCGCAGAAATTTGCTCCGAGGGGAAGGATTCGCTTCCCGCATTGCATCACCTCGATCGCGGTACGGCCCTCGACGCCATGGCGCGGATGCTTCCGGCGGTGGTGAAGCGCTACTTCGACGAGGGGCGGTTCGACGGCATCGTTTCCATGGGTGGCGGCGGCGGAACCGCGCTCGGTACCAGTGCGATGCGGGCGCTACCCATCGGCGTCCCGAAAGTCATGGTTTCGACCATCGCGTCGGCCGACACCAGTCCATACGTCGGCACCAGCGACATCATCATGATGCCGTCCATCGTGGATGTTGCCGGGCTCAACCGCATCAGCAGGACGATCTTCGCGAATGCGGCGGCCGCGATCTGCGGCATGGTGAAGGGGCGGCTGGAGAGCCCGCCCCAAGCCGGCGACCGTCCCCTCATAGCGGCATCGATGTTCGGCAACACAACGCGTGCGGTCGACCACGCCAGGGGCCTGCTGGAGGCAAGGGGTTTCGAGGTGCTGGTCTTTCACGCCACCGGGACGGGGGGGCGCACCATGGAGCGGCTGATCGGGGAAGGATACTTCGCCGGCGTCCTTGATCTCACCACCACGGAGTGGGCGGACGAGATATGCGGCGGGGCCTTGAGCGCCGGTCCGACCCGCCTGGAGGCGGCCGGACGGGCGGGAATACCCCAGGTGGTCACACCCGCGTGCATCGACATGTGCAATTTCTGGGCGCCGGAAACCGTGCCGGCCCGCTATGCCGGACGGACACTCCATCACTGGAATCCCAACGTCACACTGATGCGCACGACCCCGGAGGAGAACGCGAGCATGGGGCGGATTTTCGCTGAAAAGCTCTCTGCCGCCCGCGGTCCCGTGGTCGTCCTCGTGCCGTTGAAGGGGTTTTCGGAATTGGATGCTCCGGGCAAGCCGTTCTGGTGGCCGGAGGCGGATCGGGCTTTCGTCGACGCGCTGCGCGCCGATCTCCGCCCGGACATCCCGGTTTTGCCCATGGATTACAACGTCAACGATGCGGAATTCTCGGAAGAGGCGGCGAATACGCTGCTGCGGATGATGGAAAAGGGGAAACAAAATGGCCATCACACGAACGGAAATCCTGCGGAAACTGCGTGAGCAGACCGAGGCAGGGATACCCATCGTCGGGGGCGGTGCCGGGACCGGCATCTCGGCCAAGTGCGAGGAGGCGGGGGGCATCGATCTGCTCGTCATCTACAATACCGGCCGCTACCGCATGGCGGGGAGAGTCTCGATCACCGGTCTATTCGCCTACGGCGATGCCAACCAGATCGTCCTCGAGATGGCGGGCGAGGTGCTTCCCGTCGTCAGGCACACGCCCGTGTTGGCCGGCGTGAACGCGACCGATCCTTTCCGGTTGATGCCGGTGTTTCTTCGCGAGGTGAAGGAACGGGGATTCTCGGGGGTCCAGAACTTCCCGACCGTCGGGCTGTTCGACGGCAAAATGCGGGCCAACATGGAGGCGACCGGACTCGGCTACGCGAAAGAGGTGGAGATGATCCGCCTCGCCAACGAGATGGACCTCCTTACGACCCCTTACGTCTTCAACGAGGACGAGGCGCAGGCCATGGCCAAGGCCGGCGCCGACATCATCGTGGCCCATGTCGGGTTGACGACCGGGGGGACGATCGGTGCGGCCGACGCGTTCTCCTTGGACGAAGCGATCGACACCACGCTTCGGATCGCTGCCGCGGCCCGCAAGATCCGTCCGGACCTGCTGGTGATCTGCCACGGCGGGCCCTTCGACGAACCGGAGAACGTGGCGGAGGCGATGCAGCGCATGCCAGGCATCAACGGCTTCTATGGGGCCTCGAGCATGGAGCGACTTCCGGTGGAGCGGGCCATCACCGAGCAAGTGTCGAAGTTCAAGAAAATAAAGTTGAAGCACTGAAAGGAAAGCGCGTTTCGGGCACCCGTCGCTGCCAGAGCCCTCACGCTCACGCAGTGCCTATCCCGGACCGAACAAGTTCACGTACTCAGAGAACGGCGGAACTCCAGGCTTTCGGAAGGGCGGGAATAGTTTCGGGACAGTTGGTTGCGTGCCCTCGCAACCAGATTTGATTCCAAAAGGCCCTCCGGCGAAAACCGCGAGGGCCTTTCGCTTGCCGAGCAAAGCTCAAGGATGCCGGCGAGGTCGCCCTCGAGCTCGGCCTCGAACGCGCCATCACCCGTCGCTCGCTTCGCAACCCGCGTCGGTGACGATGCCTGCGGTTGCCATCGCTTCATCGACCGAAGCGCCATCGTGGATAATCGCGCGGGTCGCGCGCATAACCGCCATCGGATTCGTTGCCTGGATGATGGAGCGGCCAAAGAGAACGCCGGCACCGCCGCCCGCGATGATCTGGGCGACAGTTTCCAGCGTCCCGCGGTCCGATCCGCCGTTGGGACCCCCGGCAAGCATGACCGGAATGGGCAGACTGCCGGCGATCCGGCGGAGTGCTTCCGCCGATCCGGGCCAGTCTGTTTTGAGGATATCCGCCCCCAATTCCATGCCGATCCGCGTGTGCGCCGCAACGAGATCGGGGTCCGCGATGTCGGGACAGCGCGCGCCGCGCGCGCCCATGGTCTCGATGATGTGGACCATTCCGGCCCGATGCGCGGCCGCGTTGACCTTCGCGCAATCTTCGAACGCACGGTCTTCGAGCTGGGGATCGTTGTGTCCGACGAACAGATAGGTGATGACCGCATCGGCGCCGAGCGCGACCGCGTCCTCGACCGAGGCGATCAAACGGGTATGGCCGTCGGGATAAGCCAAGCCCCCCTCTCGCCACATCGTCGTGTGGTCCAGACGCAGAATGAGGGCCGGCCCGTTGGCGCGCACGATCCGCGCGCCGTATCGAATCGCCGTGCCGACGGACAGGATGACCGCATCGACGCCCGCTTCGACGATCTGATCGAGCGTTTCTTCCGGATGTTCCACGCCGGGACAGTTTCCCAAGTGCAAGCCATGGTCGAGCGCGACGCCAAAGCCGCGTCCGGTCATCGGGTCCACGATCCGCGACATCCGCCTTTGTTTTCCGATCATCCCGTGCATGGGAGATGCTCTCCTCTTATATCGTTTCGAAGTGAATACCGGCTTGCTGGAGCCGGCTGACGATCGTTTCGTCGATCGGCCCCTTGATGAAAACATGGTCGAATTCGGCCAGTTCGGCGTAATGGTTCAATGCCCGGATCGAGAACTTGTTGGCCGTCACCAGCAACACCCTGCGTTCCGCCGAATCCATGATGGCGCGCTTGACCCGGATGACTTCCTGTTCCTGATGGTAAAGCGAGGTTCCGATGACCGAAGACGAGGACAGGAATGCCCAATCCGCCCGCAGTTTGCCGAACGAGTGTTCGCAGATCAGGCCGTAGAATGCCTTTTGTTTGGCGTTGTAGAGCCCACCCGGAGCAAGCATCCGGATGTTCGGAAGGTCGCGGACCCTCTCCTGGACGGCCAAGGAATTGGAGATCACCGTCAGGGCTTCCATGCCGGAAAGAGCATCCGCCAGCGGTAGCGTCGTCGTGCTCTCGTCGATCATCACAACGCTGCCTGGCTCCACCAGCTTGGCCGCAGCCTTGGCGAGCGCCTGCTTGTCTTCTGCCGCGACCTGAATGCGATAGTGAAAATTGCTCTCGAACAGCAGCGAACTCTCCGCCGTTGCCATGCCCCGTTCCTTGCGCAGCAGGCCCTGTTGCTCCAACAGGTCGAGGTCGCGGTGTACGGTCATTCGGCTGACGTCTAGCCGTTCGGCCAGGGAATCGATCTGCACCGATCCCTCGCGCATGACGATGGCAACGATTTCCTGCCTTCGCCCGTCCGGAGTCATGGGATTTCCTTTCCGCGCCACATAACCGTTAGAGCACAACGTTCGGCAGCCACGTGGTAATGGCCGGCACCATGGTGACCACAACAAGCGACAACAGAAGCGGGATCAGGAACGGCAGGCTGCCGCGCAACACGCGTTCCACCGGCATATCGGCGACCACGGCGACCATGTACAGACTCATGCCCACGGGCGGCGTCAGCAAGCCGATCATCAGATTGAGCACGACGACGACGCCCAACTGAATGGGATCGACGCCGACCATGGCCAGCGCGGGCGCCAGGATCGGCGCCAGGATAAGAATCGCGGCGATCGATTCCATGACCATGCCGATCACCAGCAAAGCAATGTTGACGATGGCCAGCAGGACGAGTGGGTTTGCGCTGACCGAGAGGAGAAGTTCGCTGACCTTGATCGGTACCTGTTCGATCGTAAACACCCAGGCGAAAATCGCCGCGCAACCGACGATGAACAGGACGCTCGCCGTCGCCAGAACCGTCTTGCGGGCGGCTTCGATCAAGTTCGCCCAGTCGAGCTTGCGATAGACGACCCGGCCGAGGAACGCGCCGTAAAGCGCTGTGATGGCCGCAACCTCGGTCGGACCGAACAAGCCGCTGATAAGCCCACCGATGAGGATGATTGGCGCCAGGAGCGCGGGAAATGCGATTTTGGCGACTTGCCACCGGCTTTCGCCCAGATTTTCGGCGCGCGGCAAGCCCCGGAATCTCGCCATCAAGGCGACTTCCAGCATCAGGAACGCGGCAATGACAAGCGCCGGGACGACACCTGCAATCAACAACTTGATCGAGGAAACCTCGGCCGCCGTCGCGTAAATGATCAACGGGATGCTGGGCGGGAAGATCGGCCCAATCGTTGCCGCGGCCATGGTGATTCCTGACGAAAATTCGTCCCGGTAACCTTGCTCGCGCATCATGCGGATCTGCACGGCTCCCAGGCCACCGATATCGGCAAGCGCGGCCCCTGAGATGCCGGAAAAAATCAAATTGGCCAAGATGGTGACATAACCGAGCCCGCCGCGGATTTTGCCAACCAGGATTTTGGTGAAATTGAAAATATGAGTGGTGATGCCCGATGCATCGAACAGATTGGCCGCGAAAATGAAGAGCGGAACCGCAAGCAAGGAGTCGGAATCCAGGGCATTGACGATCCGTTGGGCGATAACCGAAAAGGGCAGGTCGCCGACGACGATGACCAGGGCCGCCGCCAACCCCATGGCCGCACCAATGGGCACGCCGACGATGATGAAGGCGATGAAAAGCACCATGGATACTAGGCTGATCATCGGGCTTCTCCGTCCCTGACGGATTTGATGCGCCGCACGCAGTCGATGGTTTGTTCCGCCGCGGCGATCCAGAAAAACAGGATTCCCAACAGCGCCGGAAGATAGAAAACAATATTGGGCATGCCGATTGCCGGCGTCACGAAACTCCAGGCATGCGACATGAACATGTACGCGCTTATCATGAAGGCCAGACAGAAAAGATTGACGGCAATGCTTGCGAGCAATTCCGCGATGGCTTGCATTACCGGCGGCATCATTTCGACGAACAGGGTGACGCGAACCTGCATATTGCGCCGAACCAGGACGGGAGCCGTCAGAAAGACGATTCCCAACCCGCAGTAGCGCGACAGTTCATCGGCCCAGGTCAGGCCCAAAGAGAAAAAATTGCGGGCCCCGACCTGAATGACCAGAAGCAGGGTTAAGATCAGCAAAAGCCGGATCGCGACCCACTCCAGGGCATCGCACGCTCTTCCGAAGCCGCCGAAAAGAGACGAGACACCAGGTTCGTCGGACATAGGAGATTTCCCTTTTGGTTTTCGGTTCCGCCCCATTCTTGATGGGGCGATGCGGGACCCGGCCGGCTTCCGATGGCGGGCCGGGTCCCGGGGATACGAACCCTTACTTGATGGCTTCGATCATCTTGTAGAGATCGCCATACTTGTCGGCTAGGCGCTCCTGGACGACCTTGCGTACGCTGGCCTTGAATGCGGCCAGCTTCAGCCCTTCGGCTTCGCCGATGACCGTGACACCGGCCTTCTTCATGATTTCCAGGTCTTCCTTTTCGGCCTGGAGTTCCATCTTCGTGGCCTTGACGCGCACTTCGTTGGCGACCGCCGCCATAATGTCGCGCGATTTCGGATCCAGGCCCTCCCAGAACTTGTTGTTGATGACCACGATCTCGGCACCCATGATGTGGCCGGTCAGCATGATATGCGACTGGACCTCGTAGATCTTGCTGGCATAGATCGTTTCAATCGGGTTTTCCTGTCCGGATACCACGCCCGTGGCCAGGGCCGTTGGCAGTTCCGAGAAATTGACGGGAACCGGGATCGCCCCCAACCCGGCGACGGTGCTCATGTAGATGGGAAAGGGAATGGCCCGGATTTTCGTGCCCGCCAGGCTTTCCGGTGAGGGGAAGGCCTTGTTGGCGGTCAACTGGCGTGTTCCGAAATAAAAGGCATAGAGGACGCGCGTTCCGGCGGCTTTGATGAGTCCCTCGTTGAGGGTCTTCATAACCGGAGAGTCGACGTCCACGACCTTCATCAGGTGATCGACGTCGCGGTAGAGATAGGGCGTGTCGAGCGCGGCAAACGGGGCATAAAGGGACCCGATCCCGGCCGCCGTGTTGTGCGACATGGTGATCGACCCCATGGACACGCCTTCCGCCTGTTCCTGCAGCTTGCCGAGCTGGGAGGAGGGATACACGGTCATTTTCATGGCACCGTTCGTCCGTTCCGCCAACAGGTCGGCGAACATCTGGGCCTGTTCGCCGGCGACGCTTCCCGGCGCATTCATATGACCGTAGCGCATCTTCGTGGTATCGGCGGCAAGGCCGTCGCCCATCGTTCCTGCCGTAACGGCGCCAACAGCCGCCGCCAAAGCCATCGTCCGTAAGCTGCTCTTCATCAGCGTGAACTCCCTTGGTTGTCGGTTTGAGACTTCTTGGTCTTTCGTGGTCGCGAATGCGGCTTGTGGCGAGTGCGATCAGCCGTTCTTTATCTGCCGCGAGAAAGGTATGGGTTCCTGCCGTTCACAGGTAGTTGGCCAACGATTCGACGCAGAGATGCGGGCTCGCCAGAACCGGTACGGCGAGCCTCTTTTCCAGATCCGGTTGCAGGTGGGCCATCGAGGCCTGTGCCAGGATCACAACATCGCAGGACGTGGCGAGATCCTCGGCCGTTTTGGTCACGATGGCATCGTGCGTTTCGCGGTCGCCCTTGACGATGGCGTCGAATGCCGCGCCCTGGAGCCGGTGCTCGATTTCGATTGTCCGGCCCAGTCGCTCGGCGTGCTCGCGGATCAGTCCGGTGCTCGGGCCGACCGTGCTGCTTGTGGTACATACCACGCCGATCTTGCGCCCAAGGCCGACCGCCTTTTCGGCCATCGCGTCGTCGATCTTGATGATGGGGATGGAGACCATCTGGCGCGCCACGTTGACGGCCGGCGACGTCGATGAACAGGTAAACACCAGAAGATCGGCCCCGGCGCTCTCGGCGAGGGCCGCATGGGTGGCGATGCGGCGCACGATTCCCGGCGATTCTCCATTGGCGAGCAGATCCTGGATCAGGCTTTCATCGACCATATGAAACGTCGAAAGGTCGGAATAGCGCTCGCCGATCAACTTCTTGAATAGATCGACCAGGAACGAACCCGTGTGCAAAAAAGCCACTCTTTTCATCCGATGTTTCCCTTTTCTCGCCGTCTTATCCCTTGTCTTCCACGTGCCCCCGGAGCACGTGGCCAAAAAATTCCGGGTCGCCAACCTGTCCTCCCTTGAGGACGATTTCGAGGCGGTTGACGACGGGGTCGGCTGCATGCACGCAACAAAGGGGAGCGCCCGGCACCAGGGATGCCGCGACTTCCAGCGCCTCGATGCCGAGCGCCTGGGCGGCATAACTGGAACTGTCGCCGCCCGCCAACACCACGCGGCGAACTCCGCTTTTGGCAACGACAGCGCGCAGAATCCGTCCGCAGATTCCGCCAAGAACGGCCGCGCTTTCGGCATCGCCAAGGCCGCGCTTCCTCAGCGCCTCTCGCGTCTGGTCGATCCTTGGATCTTCCCGGCCTCGTGCCGTATGCAGGATGACGCCAACATGCGTTTCCAGCGCCGAGACCGCCGCGTCCGTCATCTCGCCCATGAACGCGGGGTTTTCCTCGCTTTCGACGGCCTTGACGGTGTCCATCCCCAGTAAGACGTATCCGTTGGCTTCGGCCCACCGGATCTGCGCCTCGGTGACCGGCGAACAACTGCCGCAGACCGCCGCCAGTTTCTCTGCGGGGCGCGTGGGGCCCGGCGGCTTCAGAAGCGGCAACAGGCCGGCTTGGGTCAGGTGTTCGGTCAAGGCGTATTCGACGCCGGACGATCCGACCAGGAACGTCGGCCGCTTCGCCCCCCGGCCCGCGATCAGGCGTCCGGCAACGCGTGTGGTCGCCTCGTCGAAGGTATCGAGAACGACAAGGTCGGCTTCTTCCGCCATGACGCGGTCGAGCGCCGCATCTGCATCCCCGGTGCGCATTTTCAGGAAATCGAAACCGACGATCCGGCGGCTGGTCTGGCGGGCGAGATGCAGGCGCAAATCGCCTTCGGTCATCGGCGTTACGGGATGGCGGCTCATCGTCGGGTGGCGGTCGATCCGGAAGATTTCCCGGTCGCCCGAAAACGAAGCGGCGGCGAACAGGTTTGAAAACACCACGAATCTTTTATGCTTGGGGACCCCCACCAGGACCAGGACGGCGCCGCCGAAGACATCCCCGCCGATTTCCGCCGCCCGGCCGATGCTGCCGACGGTCGGCGCCGAATCGAACGTTGAACAGGTCTTGTAATGGCAGAGCGGTGCGCCGAGATCGCGAAGACGGCGGAAAACACTAGGCAATTCCCGATCCATCCAATCGGGCGTGCGGCTGCGGCTGGTCCCGGCGACACCCACCGCGGCGACGCCGGGGTAGCGCGCGATTTGTTCCTCGTCAGGCGGCGAGAGGAATAAAACGGCCGGCACACCGGCCATCGCGAGGCCTTCCATGGCATCGGTCGACCCGGTGAAATCGTCTCCGTAGAATGTCAGCAGCAGGCGGCTCTCGCCACCGAAGCTTAATCCCATGATCAGCCATCCCGGGCCATTTCAGCCCCGTTCTTCTTCACTTTCCCATCCGGATATATCATGATTGACGGTAGATATAACACATATTTTTTTATTTTTCGTGATACATAACATGTTTAGTGATATGTTTCGTGTCGTCTAAATCTGGGAGGACAGCGCGCCATGGGCACGAGAAACATGCTCGGTATCACGATGGGCGATCCCGCCGGGATCGGGCCGGAGGTTATCTGCAAGGCTCTGTCCGCGATGTCGACAGAGGATCGGGCGGCGACCATCGTGATAGGCGACCCGCATTACATGCGTCGGGCTGCCGCGCTGGTGGGGGCGGACGTGGCATTCGTCGAAAAAGGAGACGCCGTTCCCTTGGGCAAGGTTCGTCTGGAAGCGGTTCCGTCGGAAAACCGCGACGCCATCCGCGACGGCATCCAGTCGGGTGCTGCGGGGGAAGCCGCCTTTCAGTGTGTCAAGCGCGGCGTGGAGATGGCCCTGAGGGGAGACATCGATGTCATCGTGACCGCATCCCTGAACAAGGCGGCGCTACGCGAGGCGGGTTATCCCTATAACGGACATACCGGGGCGCTTGCCCACCTGTGCGGCGTGGATACGTCCTATGCCGTTCTTGCCTGCCCCCAGTTCTCCGTAATTCACGTGACCACCCATGTTTCGCTCTCCAAGGCCGCCGAACTGTGCCGGGTCGAAAGAATTCTGCGCACCATCCGCGCTGGCCACGACCACGTGCTCAGCACCGGCATTGGAAACCCCCGGATCGCGGTTTCGGCGCTTAATCCCCACGCCGGAGAGGGTGGGATGTTCGGCACCGAGGACGACGCATTCGTCGTGCCGGCGGTCGCGGCGGCGCGCGACGAGGGGATGGACGTTACCGGCCCCGTTCCCGGCGATGTGGTTTTTTCCCAGGCGGTCGATGGCAAGTACGATCTCGTTGTCGCCCAGTTCCACGATCAGGGGCATATCCCGGCAAAATTGCTGGGACGCCACGAAACGGTGAACGTGACGGCCGGCCTGCCGATCCTGCGGACATCCGTCGATCATGGCACGGCCTTTGACATCGCTTGGAAAGGCGTGGCAGACCCGCAAAACATGCAGGCTGCCATTCGCATGGCCCGGACTATGCGGCCGGTCAAGAAATAGACATGGCGGCCAGGGATCAACCTTGGCCCTAATCCCCCAAGCATTCTCATAGGAACCTACGAGTGGGTCGTGGCGGGCACGGATGCCGCTGCGGCGGTACTCGAGTTCGCACGGCCTTGACCCGTCTTCGACCTCTCCGCCGCCGCATGGCGGACGAACCGGCCCCAGGCCAACAAGCCTGGAGCGGGACCAGGAGGATGAGCCGCGTCCTTTTGGTGGCCGCTTTCACGTGCTATACACAAGGCAGCGAGAATCATCGTCATGAGTTTGCCAAGCTTCGCCGCCGGAGCGAAGGCTGTGATGTTCCCGACCGTGCTACGCCGCCGCGGCGGGCTCCGGCCCGATTCTGGTTTGTGCAACAACGCCGTGTCATCCGGGATAGCCCCAAAGGTCGACCGTGGCTCCGACAACCGAAAAAGAAGCGTTGAGCCAAGAAAAAGCGCTGGCCCAAGAACAAGAAGGTGTCGTCGCTGTCATCGGTATGGGGTGCCAATATCCCGGCGGTTGCGACTCTCCCGAAAGCTATTGGGCATTTCTCCGCCAGGGGGGCTTCGCCGTGTGCGAAATCCCGTCGGGGCGATGGCCGCAGGAGATTTATGACCCCGACTCCCACCGGCCGGGGAAAAGCGTCTCCCGCTGGGGCGGCTTCCTGCCCGATCCTTTTCCCGGCGCCTTCGACGCCGCCTTCTTCGACATTCCCCCCAAAGAGGCTCAAGCGCTGGACCCGCAACAGCGCCTGCTGCTGGAAACGGCGTGGCGGGCTTGCGAGGATGCCGGACTGGTCCCCGATCCCGCCAACGGACTGCCGGTCGGCGTTTTCGTGGGGATCGGCACCGCCGATTACCACGGCGCGCAACTGTGGCGGCCGGGCTTGACCGCGATCGACCATTTTACGGCCACGGGAGCCTCTTTTGCCGCCGCTGCCGGGCGGCTGTCCTATGTTTTCGGCTTCGAGGGGCCCTCACTGGCCATCGATACCGCCTGCTCGTCCTCACTGGTTGCCGTACATCAGGCCTGCCAGGCCCTGCGCCTCGGCGAATGCGAGGCGGCGCTGGTGGCGGGCGTCAACGCGCTGCTCACTCCCAACCTCTACGTCTGCCTGACCGCCATGGGCCTGATGTCCGCCGACGGGCGCTGCAAGGCCTTCGACGCTTCCGGCGACGGGTACGTGCGGGCCGAAGGGTGTGGCGCGGTGGTGCTGAAGATGGTGGACCGGTCCCGCCGGGACGGCGACCGCATCCTCGCGCTTCTCCGGGGCTCGGCGGTGAATCAGGACGGCCGCAGCAACGGGCTGACGGCGCCCAGCCGCCAAGCGCAGGCGCGGGTGATCGAACAGGCTCTGGCCCGGGCAGACCTGTTGCCACGCGACATCGACTACGTCGAAGCCCACGGCACCGGCACGCCCTTGGGCGACGTCATCGAGCTTCGCGCCCTGCTCGACACCTATGCGGCGGGACGGGACCCGGCGGCTCCCCTGCTGGTCGGCTCGGTCAAGACCAACATCGGCCACCTGGAGGCCGGCGCCGGCATCGCCGGACTGATCAAGGCCATCCAGTGCATCCGCCATGGCGAGATCCCCCCCCACCTCCATATGGACCGGCCGACGCCCGGGGTGAACTGGGCGGAGGCCCCATTGCAGGTGCCGACGTCCCTGACACCGTGGCCCCGCACCGGGCGGCCGCGGCGGGCGGGGGTCAGCGCCTTCGGCTTCAGCGGCACCAACGCGCACGTGATCGTCGAAGAGGCCGGCGTCGAGGAGCGGGTGGAAGCCCTGTCTCCAGGTCCCATCCTGTTACCCATTTCCGCCCGTACGCCGGCGGCGCTGGAGGCCCTCGCCGCCACCCTGGCCGAGTGGCTGGAGGCGTCGCCGCGCAATCTGGCGGATGTCGGCCTGACACTCGGCGCCGGCCGCACGGCCTTTGCCCATCGCCGGGCGGTGGTCGGCGCAACGCCGGCGGAGCTGGCGGCGCGATTGCGTGGCGAGACGGCGCTGTGGGCTGCTTCCGCCGACGAGGAGCCGATGCGCCGGAAGCTGGACGAGTTGGCTCGTCTGTGGACGGCGGGCGGAACGGTCGATTGGGACCGTCTCTACGGGCCCTTGGGCGCCCGGAAGACGGCCGTGCCGGGTCATCCTTTCGAACGCCAGCCCTATTGGCTGGACCCGGTGATGGGCGGCTGCGGCAACGCCGGCCCGGACGGGGCGGCTCCCGAGCCCGTCCCGGTTCCATCGACGGCGGGAATTTTGGCGAGAGGCAGTGCGCAGGCCATGCGGGCCTTCCTCGACGAGCGCGCCCGCCGGGTTCTCAGCGACCGGCCCCTGGCGCCCCTCGATCCCGATCTGGCCCTGCTGGAGCAGGGGTTCACCTCGATGATGGCCATGGAACTGCGCAAGACCCTGGAGACGGACCTGGCGATCGCGGTGCCCTCGACCTTTTTTTTCAACTATCCCTCGATCAATCGCATGGCCGAGTTCCTGTTGGGAGAGCTCCCGCAGCCCGTGAAGCCGCCACAGGAAGCGCCGGTTTCGATCTCCCACCAGGCTGCCGACGAATTCGCCTTCCTCGACGATCTCTCCGACGAGGACCTGGAAACCCTGATCGACCGTGAAGTGGACCGTCTATGAACAGCTCCCGGCCTCCCGAACGGTCTGGCGACGTGCTCAAAAAGACCTTCATCGCCCTGAAAAAGAGCCAGGCGCGCGTCCGCGAGCTGGAAATGCGTCAGAGCGAGCCGATCGCGGTCGTCGGCATGGCCTGCCGGTTGCCCGGCGGCGCCAACAATCCCGCCCTGCTGTGGGATCTTCTGAGGCGCGGCCATCACGCCTCCATTCCCATCCCGGCCGAACGCTGGGCGCACGAGCGTTTCTACGATCCCGACGCCGACGCGCCGGGGCAGACGCACGCGACGCACGCCAACTTCATTACCATGCCCATCGATGCCTTCGACGCCCCCTTCTTCGGGATCTCGGCCAAGGAGGCCGTCGGTCTCGACCCCCAGCAACGTCTGTTGCTGGAGGTGGGCTGGGAGGCCATGGAGGATGCGGGCATCGATCCCGCCGGCCTGCGGGGCAGCCGGACCGGCGTCTACGTCGGCATTTCCAGCGACGACTATTCCCAGGCCCATCGCCATTCGGGCCATCTGGATCTGATCGACGGCTACGCCCTGACCGGCAGCTGCTTTGCGCCGGCCGCCGGCCGGCTGTCCTACACCTTCGGTCTCGAAGGGCCGAGCATGGCGGTGGACACCGCCTGCTCGTCGTCGCTGGTGGCGGTCCACCTGGCGTGCCAGGGCCTGCGCGGCGGCGACGCCGACCTGGCCCTGGCGGCGGGGGTCAACCTCATCCTGTCGCCGGTTTTCCACGTCGCCTCCTCGAAGCTCGGCACCATCTCGCCTGACGGCCTGTGCAAGACCTTCGACAGTTCCGCCGACGGCTATGGACGCGGCGAGGGCTGCGGCATGGTGGTGCTCAGGCGCCTCAGCGAAGCGCAGGCGCGAGGCGACCGTATCCTGGCCGTGATCGAGGGCTCCGCCGTCAACCAGGACGGCAAGAGCAATGGCCTCACCGCCCCCAACGGACTGGCCCAGGAAAGGGTCATTCGCGAGGCCCTGGAACGGGCCCGTTTGGCCCCGGCCGACATCGGCTATGTCGAGGTTCATGGCACCGGAACGCCCCTGGGCGATCCGATCGAGGTCGAAGCCATTGGCCGCGTCATGCAGGGCCAGCGGGCCGCCGACGACCCGGTCATCCTAAGCACCGTCAAACCCAACATCGGCCACCTGGAGGCGGCGGCGGGCATCGCCGGGCTGATCCGGGCCGTCCTGTGCCTGAACCACGAGGAGATCCCGGCCCACCTGCACCTCAACAACCCCAATCCCCGGATCCCCTGGGGGCAGTATCCGTTCAAGGTGGCGACCGAACGCACGCCGTGGCCGCGTTCCGGCAAGCCCCGCCACGTGGGAATCAGTTCCTTCGGCTTCAGCGGCACCAACGCTCATCTCATCCTGGGCGAGGCCCCGCCGCCGCCGACCCTCGGCGCCGAACGGACCGGCACCCAGCTTCTGCCGCTTTCGGCCCGCACGGCCGAGGCTTTGCAGGCCCTGGCGCAGCGCTGGGTGGATTGGCTCGACGCGCCGTCGGCGGCTCTCGCCGACGCCTGCTTCACGGCCGGCGTCGGACGCAGCCACTTTACCCATCGCCTGGCCGCGACCGGCACCGGCGCGGCCGACATTTCGGCCGCGCTTAAGGCCTATCTGGCTGGCAAGGGCGTGCGTTCGCTGGCGGTCGGGGCGGCCCCCGGCTCGCGGCCCAAGGTCGCCTTCCTTTTCACCGGACAAGGGTCGCAATACGTCGGCATGGGCCGCCAGCTCTACCATGAGCAGCCGGTTTTCCGGGCCGCCATCGAGGCGTGCGACGAGGCCCTGCGCCAGCCGCTGGGGCGCTCGCTGATCGACCTCCTGTACGGCGAGGACGCCAGCGAGGAAGAACTGAAGCAGACCGGCTTCGCCCAGCCGGCGATCTTCGCCGTCGAGGTGGGCCTGGCCCGGCTCTGGCAATCGTGGGGCATCGAGCCCGACATGGTGTGCGGCCACAGCATCGGCGAATACGCCGCCGCCCATGTCGCCGGCATCCTGGACCTTAAAGACGCCTTGGCCCTGGTGGCCGAGCGCGGACGCCTGATGCAGCAGCTGCCTGCCGGCGGTGCCATGGCCGCCGTTTTCGCCGACGAGGCGGCGGTGGCCGCCATGCTTGCCGAGGTGGGCCCCAAGGGGGGCGGCGAGATCGCCGTTGCCGCCATCAACACGCCGCGCGAAACGGTGATTTCCGGCTCGGCAAAGGCCGTCGCCGATGTCATCAAGCGTTTCGAGGCCAAGGGGGTGGTTGCCCATCCGTTGCGGGTGTCCCACGCCTTCCATTCCCCATTGATGCGCCCCATTGTCGGCGCCTTCGAGGCGCAGGCGCAAACGCGGCGCTTCGAGGCACCCCAACTGCCGGTAATATCGACGGTCAGCGGGGTGAAGATTGCAGACGGCGCCTTCACCACCGCATCCTATTGGGCCAACCAGATCGAATCGCCGGTGCGCTTTGCGGCGGCGGCGGAGGCTTTGGCGGCCGCGGGGGCGACGATCTTCCTGGAGATCGGCCCGACCGCCATACTCACCGGCCTGGCGCGCCAGACCCTGTCCGCCGAGGGCCATCATTTCCTGGGCTCGCTGCAAAAGCCGGGAGAGGACGACCGGCGCCAGCTTTTGCAGAGCCTGGCCGTCCTCTATGCCCAGGGCGCCGACGTCGACTGGGCAAAGGTGTCCGAGGGCCTGGGGGCGCACAAGGCGGTCGTGCCGGGCTATCCGTTCCAGCGCAAGAGCTTCTACCTTTCCCCCATCGCCGATGCCGCCGTCGGCGGCGCCGCCGTGGCGACGGGACAGTCCCATCCCTACCTGGGGCAGCGGATCCAGTCCGCCGCGCTTCCCGCCGGCACCGTGCTCTACCAGGCCGTGTTCACCGCCGAGCAGCCGGCTTTCCTGAAAGACCATCAGATCTTCGGCAGGATCATCTCGCCCGCCGCCGCCCATCTCTCGATGGCTCTCTCGGCCGCCGGCGGGGGACGGATGCTGGAGGATGTGGCCTTCACGGCCCCCCTGGTGGTGGCCGACGGCCAGCCGCGCACGGTGCAATTGATCGTCGAAGAGGCCGGCCAGCCCACCTATCGGCTGTTGAGCCAGGAGGCGAACGAACCGGCCTCGCACTGGATTACCCACAGCACCGGCCGTTGGGCCCGCCCCTCGGCGGAGCCGCCGGCCTGCGTGGATTGGCAGCGCCTGCGCCAGGCGTGCCCCGGAACCATGACACCGGCCGCCTTCTATGCGCTGATCGAGACCCTGGGCTATCGTACCGGTCCCAGCTTCCAATGCATCCGCGAGATCCACAAGGGCGACAACGAGGCCTGCTGCCGCATCGAGGCGACCCACAAGGTCGACGACGAGGCCATCCATCCCGGCCTTATCGACAGCCTGCTGCAAACGGTCCTGCCGGCGTGCGAAACCTCCGCCGCCCACATGCTGACGGCGGAATCGGTGCTCATTCCCCTGCACATGGGATCGGTGCGGGTCCTGGGCAGCCTGGCCCAGCCGCTGTTCACGCACACCAAGGTCGAGGTGACCCGGGATTTGGTCAAGTGCGTGATCGTCGCCTACGATTCCCAGGGGACGGCACTGCTGGAAATCCGCGACTTCCTGTTGAAGCAGACCGACCGCAGCACGCTCTATCAGGAGACGCGGCTGGACGACCGCCGCCTGATCCATGTCCTGGATTGGCTGCCGGTGGCCCTGCCGGCGCCCGCCGAAGGGCGCGAGGAAAGCGGCTGGATCGTCGTTTCCGAAGGGGACGGCTGGGGGGGTGCGCTGGCCCGCGCCCTTGAGGAGGACGGAACCGAAGTCCTGACCCAGTCGCCGCAATCGCCGAGCCCCAAGGTGCTGCAAGTCTGGCTGACGCGGTCGAAAGCGAAGACCGTCAATCTGCTGTTCGCCGATCACGGCCGGGGGAACGATCCGGCGGCGGATTGCGAGGGCGTCTGCGCCCGTCTGCTGGCGCTGGTGCAGGCCATCGGCGGCCTGGAGGGACGGGAGCGCCTCAAGCTCTGGGTCCTGACCCGGCAGGCCCATTCGATGGTGCGGGAGGATCGTGCTGCGGGCACGCCGTGGCACGAAGGCCCGGCGCTGTGGGGTTTCGGCCGCGCCATCGCGACCGAGTTTCCCGAAATCTGGGGCGGGCTGATCGATGTCGAAGACCAGCCCGGCCCGCTTGCCGTGGCCGCCCTGCGGGCGGCGATCGCGGTGCCCGGGGGCGAGGATCATTTGGCCCTGCGTCGCGGCAACCAACTGTTCGCCCAACGCCTGGTCGCAGCGCAGCAGGTTGCTGCGGCCGACAAGGGAAGCTTGCGGCGTCTGCCCAAGGTGACCGAGACCGAGGCCTATTTCCTCGACAAGGGCCAGCGCCGGACGCTGGACGATCTGGTCTTCAGGGCCCGGCCGCGCAGACCGCCGGCCCCGGGAGAGGTCGAGGTCGCCGTTCAGGCATCGGCGGTGAATTTCCGCGACGTGCTGAATGCCTTGGGACAATATCCCGGCGAGGCCGGGCTGCTTGGCTTCGAGGCCGTGGGTACCATCGCGGCTTTGGGCGACGGCATCAGCGACCTGGCGTTGGGCGACACGGTGATCGTCATGGGCGCCGGCGGCTGCATCGCCAGCCACCTGACGGTTTCGCGAAGCCTGGTGGCGCTGAAGCCCCAGTGTCTCAGCGTGGCGGAGGCGGTGACGTTGCCGGCCACCTTCCTCACCGCCCGTTACGCCTTGACCCACCTCGGCCACATCAAGCGCGGCGAGCGCGTGCTGATCCACGCCGCTGCTGGCGGTGTCGGCCTGGCGGCGGTGCAGATGGCCTTGGCCGCCGGGGCCGAGGTCTTTGCCACCGTCGGCTCGGCCGAGAAGCGCGAGCACGTGAGGGCCATGGGCGTCGTCCATATCCTGAATTCGCGCACCACGGACTTCGCGGCGGAGATCCGCAAATTGACCGGCGGGAAGGGGGTCGACATCGTGCTCAACTCCCTGTCGGGGGAGGCCATCGCCGCCAGTTTCTCGGTGCTGGCCGAGAACGGCCGCTTTCTCGAAATGGGCAAGATCGGCATCTGGGACGAGGCGCGGGTGCGCGCGCTCAATCCGTCCTGGCTGTATCGCCCTTTCGATCTGGGAAGCGTGATCGATGAGGACGAGGCGCTCGTCACCGGCATGTTCCGTGACCTGCTGGCGGAAATGGAGGCCGGCACCCTCCGGCCTCTGCCCCAGGTCATCTTCCCCATGGCCGAGGCCGAGGAAGCCTTCCGCTTCATGGCCCAGGCCCGGCATATCGGCAAGGTGGTGCTGACCCGCGAGGACGAGCATCGCCGGGAACTGACGGAGGCCCACGGACTGGTGCGGCCCGATGGCGCCTACCTGGTTACCGGCGGATTGGGGGCTTTGGGGCTGCTGGTCGCCGAGTGGCTGGTGAGCGAAGGTGCGCGCCATGTCATCCTGACCGGCCGCCGGGCGCCGGATGCCAAGGCCCGGGCGGCGGTGGACGCACTGACCGAAAAGGGAGCCGAGGTCACCGTTGCCCTGGGCGACGTCGCCGATGCCGGCGACGTGGCGCGCATTCTGGGCCAGGCGAAGGTTCCGATGTTGGGCGTCGTTCATGCGGCAGGGTTGCTGGAGGACGGCATGATCGCCGATCTCGATCCCGGAAAATTCGCGCGGGTCATGGCGCCCAAGGTCAAGGGGGCGTGGAACCTGCACCAGGCCACCCGGTCGCTCAACCTCGACTTCTTCGTCCTCTTTTCCTCGGTGGCGGCGATCATCGGCAACCTGGGGCAGGCCAACTACGCCGCCGCGAATGCGTTCATGGATGGGTTGGCGGCCTATCGCCGCAAGCGGGGACTGGCTGCCACCAGCATCAATTGGGGCCCGTGGGCCGAGACCGGCATGGCGGCCGACCAGGAAATTGACCGCTTTTCCGCCCAAGGTATCCGCGCCTTGGCGCCGGCCCAGGGCCTGCGCGTTCTCAGGCACGTGCTGCGCGAAAACCTGCTTCAGCCCACTGTGGCGGACATCGATTGGCCCGCCTACGCCCAAGCCCACGGGATTGCCGGTCAGGCCGGACTGCTGGCCGCGCTCCTGGCCGCCACCGGTAAGGCCGGCGGCGAGGCCGCGGCCGCCGTCGCCGGCCGCGATATCGCCGAGGAACTGCGGGCCGTGCTGCCCGTCGAGCGCGCGGCCCTGATGCGGGACTACCTTCAGGTTCTGGCGCGGCAAACCCTGGGCTATGGCGACGCCGAAGCCATCGAGATCGACCAGCCGCTGGTCGAGCAGGGCTTCGACAGCCTGATGTCGGTGGACATGCGCAACCGCCTCAACAAAAGTCTCGGGCGTGCCCTGCCGGCGTCCCTGCTGTTCGACTATCCGACCCTGAACAAGATCGCCCGTTATCTCCTCGACGACGTGGTGCAACTGGGGGACGCCCCCGCGGCGGCCCCGGTTGCCTCGGCGGCGGCATCCGTGCTCGACGAGATCGACAACCTGATCGGACAGAGGAGCGAGGCGTGACCGGCGCGTCTGATGCACCCTATGTCGCGGCGCTGAAGCGGGCATCGGAGACCATCAAGGAATTGCTGGGCGAGAACGCGCGGCTGAGGCAGCGCTCCCCCATTGCGGTGGTCGGCGTCGCCTGTCGATTTCCCGCCGGCGGCAATTCGCCCGGCGAATTCTGGGATGTTCTGGCCGAGGGCCGGGATGCCGTGGCGCCCGTTCCCAAGGAGCGCTGGGATGTCGAGCGCTGGTGGGATGCCGACCCCGAGGCACCGGGCAAGCTCTACACCAGGACCGGCGCCTTCCTCGATGACGTCAAGGGCTTCGACCCCGCCTTTTTCAACATCACGCCGAAGGAAGCGCACGCCCTGGACCCCCAGCAAAGGCTGCTTCTGGAACTGAGTTGGGAGGCCTTCGAGGCGGCCGGCCAGGACGTGCGGCGTCTGGCCGGAAGCCGGACCGGGGTTTATGTCGGCCTCTCCAACTACGACTACGTCCAGGCCCACGTTCATTCCGGCGATCCGGCGCGCATCGATGCCTATTCCGGCAGCGGCGTCATGTTCAGCACGGCGGCGGGCCGGCTGTCGTACTTCTACGATCTCAAGGGCCCCTGCGTGACCCTCGACACCGCCTGTTCATCGTCCCTGGTGGCCCTCGATCTGGCGATGAAGAGTCTGCGCCGGCGGGAATGCGACGTTGCCCTGGCCGGGGGGGGCAGCCTGATGCTGTCGCCCGACAGCACGGTCGCCCTGTGCAAGGTGAAGGCCCTGGCCGCCGACGGGCGCAGCCGGGCCTTCGACGATGACGCCACCGGCTATGGACGGGGCGAGGGCGGCGGATTGCTGGTGCTCAAGCGCCTCGACGATGCCTTAAGGGCCGGGGATCCCATTCAGGCGGTGCTGGCCGGTTCCGCCGTCAATCATGACGGGCGCAGCAACGGGCTGACCGCTCCCAACGGCTTGGCGCAACAGCAAGTGATCCGGGACGCGCTGGCCGATGCCGGCCTCACTCCCGACGCCATCGACTATGTCGAGGCGCACGGCACCGGCACGCCGCTTGGCGATCCCATCGAATTCGGGGCGCTGAGCGCGGTCTTCGGCCGGCGGCCGCCGGGGCGGGACCTGTGGCTGGGCTCGGTCAAGACCAACATCGGCCATACCGAAGCCGCCGCCGGCATCGCCGGCGTGATCAAGGTCATCCTGGCCTTGCGGCACCGACGCCTGCCCAAAAGCCTGCATTTCATCCGGCCCAACCGGCATATCGACTGGGCGACGTCTTCCATCAAGATGGTGGATGAGGCCCGCGACTGGGAAAAAGGCGCCGGTCCGCGTGCCGCCGGGATCAGTTCCTTCGGGTTGAGCGGCACCAATGCCCATGTCGTCGTCGCCGAACCGCCGATGGCGGAGCCCGTGGCGGCCGTGGCGGGCCCCGAGCGGAGCCGTCACGTCCTGCCCCTCTCGGCGGCGACCGGCGTGGCTCTGCAAGCATTGGCAAAGCGCTGGCAGGCCCGCCTGGAGGCGGCCGATCCCGCCGAGATCGCCGATCTTTGCCACACCGCGGCCCGCCGCACGGCCCTGCGCGAGCGGCTGGCGGTGACCGGGGCGACGCCCGCGGACCTGGCGGCGGCGCTCTCCTCGCTGCCCGGCGAACGCTTCACCCGGCGTCGACGGTGCATCGGGGGCAAGGGCGTGGTCTTCCTGTTCGGCGGGCACGGCGAGGGCTGGATGGCGGCACGCGCGCTTGCCGAAACCCAACCGGCATTCCGCGCCGCCTTCGACCGCCATGGCGGGGATCATTACGCGCTGCAACGGGCCCTGGTGGACCTGTGGGCCGCGTGGGGCGTGCGGCCGGCGGCGGTGCTGGGCCATGGCGCCGGAGAGTATGCGGCGGCGGCGGTTGCCGGCCTGCTTGCCGGCGATGGGCAGGGGGCGCCGGTGCCCTTCTATTCCGGTGCGGCGGGCGGCCTGTGGCCGGGCCGGGACCCCCTGCCGGCCAAACACTGGCGGCAACGTCCCGCCCAGGTGGAGCCGTTGCAAAACGCCTTTGCGGCGCTGGTGCGGGACGGCTACGACGCCTTCCTCGAAATCGGCTCCGGCGACGAGGTGCTCAGCCTGCTGGGCCCGGCCGCCGGCGACAAGCCCGTCCTGCTGCTGAGTTCCCTGCGCCCGGGCGAGAGCGGGGACGGACCGCTGGCCGAGGGGTTGGCAGCGTTGTGGGAGCGCGGCGCCGAGATCGACTGGGCGGGTTTCGACGCCCCCTGGCCGCGCCGCACGCTCGAGGCTCCCACCTATCCCTTCCAAAGACAGGACTACTGGCTGGAGGTGGCACCCTTGCGTCCTGCCGCCGTCAGCGTCGCAAACACCCCGACGATCGAAGCGGCAAAACCTGCCGGTCATGCGAAAGAGGCGAGCGTTATGGAGCAGGCCGAGTCGATAACCCGCGACCTCATCGCCATCGTGGCCGAGGTCAGCGGATTTCCGCCCCACGAGATCAATCCCGACCACCATCTGACGGACATGGGGCTGGACTCCCTGATGCTCGTGAAACTCGGCCAGATGGTCGAGCGGACCTACGGCGTCGAGCTCAAGCCGAGCCAGTTGTTCGATGAACTCGGCACCGTGAACAGACTGGCTGCCCATCTCGAAGCCCAGGGAGCAAAGGCGGCCGCGCCGGCTTCTCTCGCCCCCGCGACGTTGCCCATGGCGCCGCCGGTTGCCATGCTGCCCACGGTGCCGGGCGTCTCGGCGGCGGGGCCGGGGCCCCTCGATCCGGCCGTGCCGCTGTTCCAGCAGCAGCTGCACTACATGGCCCAGGTGGCGGCGCAAAACCTGCAAAGCATGAGCGAACTGATCCGCCAGCAGATGGCCATGACGGGGCAGGCGGGCGCGCCGGCTCCCCAGCCGCCCCCGGCCGGAACCCCTCGCCCGGCGCGGGCCGCCAAAGCGGCGAAGGCGCCAAGGGAAGAGGCCATCGCCGCCATTCGCGGCATCAATATGGCGGGCGCCCGCCTGACCCCGACGCAGCAGGCCTTCGTTGCCGGCCTGGTCGCCGATCACGTGGCGCGGACCGGGCGCTCCAAGGCGATGACCCAGGAATCGCGCGCCGTCCTGGCCGACTGGAAACATTCGCTGTCCTTCTGGGGCCAGTTGAAGGAAGCCAAGTATCCGATCGTTTCGGCCCGCTCGGAGGGGGCGCGCTTCTGGGATCTCGACGGCAACGAATACATCGACGTCGCGCTGGGCATGGGCGTCCATTTCTTCGGCCATCGGCCGGCGTTCATCCATGAGGCGCTGTCCCGCCAGATGGCGGCCGGGCTGGAACTGGGCACCCAGTCGAAGCTGACCGGGGCGGCGGCCCTACTGGTGCACGAACTCACCGGCAGCGAGCGGGTGACCTTCAGCAACACCGGCTCGGAGGTGGTGATGATTGCCGTCCGCCTGGCGCGCGCGGTCACCGGGCGACCCAGGATCGTCATCTTCAAGGGTTCCTACCACGGCATTTTCGACGGCGTGCTGGCGGCAGATGACAACGGCGACGTCGTGCCCGTGGGCATCGGCACGCTGCCCGCCATGGTCGAGGACGTGATGGTCCTCGACTACGACTCGCCGGAGTCGCTGCGGATCATCGAGGAGAACGCCCACCAGATTGCCGGCGTGCTGGTCGAGCCGGTGCAAAGCCGCGATCCCGACCTTCAGCCCCAGGGCTTCCTCAAGAAGCTGCGGCGCGTCACGCGGGCGGCCGGAACGGCCCTGATCTTCGACGAGATGATCAATGGCTTCCGCATCCTGCCTGGCGGCGCCCAGGCGTGGTTCGGGGTCGAGGCGGACATCGCCGTCTATGGCAAGATCGTCGGCGGCGGCATGCCGGTGGGCGTGATCGCCGGCAAGGCGAAGTTCCTCGACTACATCGACGGTGGGGCCTGGGACTATGGCGACCGGTCGGGCCCGCATTCGCCGATGATCTATTTCGGCGGCACCTTCTGCCGCAATCCGACGACCATGGCCACCACCCATGCCGCGCTGACCCACATGAAAGCGGCGGGACCGGCCTTGCAGGAGGGGGTGAGCGCGCTGACCACCGGCTTCTGCGACCGGCTGAACCGGTGGCTGGAGACCCATCGGGTGCCGCTGCGGGCCAAGCATTTCTCGTCGCAATGGCGGCTGGTGCCGTTGGGCGACAAGGACCTGCAGCCGATCGAGATGGAACTGCTCTATCTGCTGATGATCGACCGCGGCGTCTATACGTGGGAACGCCGGATCTCGTTCTTCTCCACCGCCCACACCGAGGCCGATGTCGAGAAGGTGTTCGAGGTCGTCACCGGCAGCATCGAGGACATCCGCGCCGGGGGCTTTTCGTGGTCGGTCGAAGACTATCCGTCGCCACAGTTCACCCAGCTCTCGTCCGTGCAGCGGCGGTTCTATGCGCTGGGCCAGCGGGCGGGCGGGCAATTGCCCTATCACCTGCCGCAGGCCTTCTGGATCGACGGTCCGCTGGACATCGATCGGCTGGACGAAGCGTTCCGCACCATCATTGGCCGCCATGAGAGCCTGCGCACCAGCTTCGTGATGGTGGACGGCGAGCTTCTGGCCAAGCGCTGGGTCGAGCCGCGCTTCGAGATCGAACGCTTGCAGGCCGAAGAGTCCGATATCGACGCGGTGGTTGCGGCGTTCGTGCGGCCGTTCGATCTGGCCGCCGCCCCACTGCTGCGGGTGGCGACCGTCGAGGTCGGGCCCAAGCGTCACCTGCTGCTGGCCGACGCCCACCACATCGTCGCCGATGGCCTGTCGTTCAACGTCATCGCGGCCGAGCTGATGGCCCTTTACCAGGGTCAGGCGGTGGCGCCCGTCACTTACGACCTGCGCCATTGCCAGAACCTCGTGGATGCCGGTGGCGAGGGCGAGCGCGGCCGCGTCAACGAGGCCTTCTGGGCGGAACAGCTGGCGGGCGAGCTGCCGCTGCTGGATCTGCCGCTGGACCGGCCGCGCGGCGCCGAAGCCGACTTCACGGGGGATGCCGTCGACCTCACCCTGCCCGCCGAGGTGACGCGCCAACTGCGCAATCTGGGGCGCCAGTCGGGGGCGTCACTTTACATCGTCCTGCTGGCGGTCTGGAGCACGCTGCTGCATCGCTTGAGCGGTCAGGACGACATCGTCATCGGCGGCGCCGTCTCGGGGCGCAACAACCTGGACCTTGCCGCCGCCGTCGGCATGTTCGCCAATACGGTTGCCTTCCGGACCAGGCCCGACTCGCAGCTGCCGTTCCGCCAGTTTCTGGGGTCGATGGCCAAGACCTGCCTCGCCGTTTACGACCATCAGGATTACCCATTCGAGCACCTGCTCCGCCTCGATGCGAACCGGCCGCACGATCGCAACCCGGTGTTCGATGCGCTGCTTTCCTACGAAAATGCCAGCGAGCGGACCTTCAACATCGACGCGCTGACCTTCACCCGGCGCGACGTCACCCTGCCGGCCGCCATGTTCGACCTGGCGCTTGAGGCGATCGAGGAGCAGGAGAGCCTGTCTCTTCGCTTCAGCTTCGCCACCGCCTTGTTCGAGCGGGCCACCATCGAGCGCTGGGTGGCATCGTTCGAGCGCATCGTCGCCGAAATCCTCGGCGATCCCGACCGGCCGTTGGGTCGCATCGACCTGCTGGGGCCGGCGGAACGCCAACTCATTGCCGAATTCAACGATACCGCGGCCGACTATCCGGCCGGAGCCACCCTGCTCGACCTGTTTGCGGCCTCGGTGCGGCGCCATCCCGAACGGCCGGCGGTGTGCTGGGGCGAGACGACGCTGTCCTACGAGGCCCTGGACCGGCAGGCGACGGCCCTGGCCGCCAGGCTGGCCGCCCGGGTGGCCGAAGGGGCCCTGGTCGGCATCTTCCTGGAACGGTCCGAACAGGTGGTGGTCGGCATCCTCGCCGCTTTCAAGGCGGGCTGCGCCTATGTGCCGATCGAGGTCGATCGTCCCGCCGCCGTGATCGCCCATGTGCTTGAGGATTCGAACTGCCAGGCGGTGTTGACGACGGAGATCCTGGCGGCGCACCTGCCGGAGGCGCGACGGCACCTGGCTTTGGCGGTGGAGGACCTCGAAGGCGAGACGCCTGCCTTAGAGCTCCGCAGCCTGCGGCCGGAATCCATCGCCTATGTCATCTACACCTCCGGCACCACCGGGCGCCCCAAGGGCTGCCTGGTTTCGCACCGCAACGTGGTGCGCCTGATGGTCACCAGCCGCCATGACTTCGGGTTCGGCGCGGACGATGTCTGGCTTTCCGCGCACTCCTTTTCCTTCGACTTTTCGGTCTGGGAGATTTGGGGCGCCCTTGCCTACGGCGGCCAGTTGGTCATCGCCGGCCGGGACGAGATCCGCGACCCGGTGGCACGGCTCGCGCTCATCCGCAGCCATCGGGTGACCGTGCTCAGCCAGACGCCGGGAGCCTTCTATGGCCTGATCGAGGCGGAATGCCGCAATGCGTCCCACGATCTCGGGGACCATCTTCGTTATGTGTTCTTCGGCGGCGACAGGCTGGAGCCGACCTACCTGCAGTCGTGGGCGGCCCTCTATCCGCTTCAGCGGATCGGCTTGGTCAACCTCTATGGCATCACCGAGACGGCGGTGCATTCGACCTGTCATCGCGTCACCGATGCCGACGTCTTCGGCCCGCCCGGACGCAGCCTGATCGGCCATCCGCTGCCGGAAACCACCGTCGAGGTGCTGAGCCCCCTGATGGAGCTTCAGCCCGTGGGGGTGCCGGGCGAGATTTGGATCGGCGGCAGCGGGGTCGGCCAAGGCTATCTCAACCGGCCGGAGTTGACCCGGGAACGCTTTGTCGAACGTGACGGCCGGCGGCTTTACAAGTCGGGCGACGTCGGGCGGCTCCGGCCCGACGGGGTGCTGGAATACCTCGGCCGCAACGACCACCAGGTGCAGATCCGCGGCCATCGCGTCGAGATCGCCGCCGTGGTCCAGGAACTGCTTCGGCATCCCGATGTGGCGAAGGCATTCGTCCTCGATCGCGACGGAGGCCAGGGGATCAAGGAACTCGTCGCCTATGTGATCGGCAAGGAAAGCGGCGCGCCGACGGTCGAAACGCTGCGCTTCCACCTGGATCAGGCGCTGCCGGCCTACATGGTCCCCGGCCATTTCGTGGTCCTGGAGGCCTTCCCGCTGACCGCCAACGGCAAGATCGACCGCACCGCGTTGCCCGCCCCGGAAACGGCCCGGCTGGTGGCGGAGCGAAGCTTCGTGCAACCCCGGGGGCCGGTCGAGGCCCTGATCGCCCGGGTCTGGCGGGAGGTTCTGGCGTTGCCGCGAATCGGCGTCGAGGAGAACTACTTCGCCATCGGCGGCGATTCGATCAAGGCTCTGCAAATCGTCAGCCGCCTGCATCGGGCAGGATTGCGGGTGACCCTCAAGCAGATCTTCGAAGCCAAGACCATCGCCCGGCTGGCCCAGCAGGCATCGCCCGACGCGACCGTCCCGGCGCCTCTTATGCCGCCCGAGGGGCAAGGCTGCGCCAACGAGGCCGGCCTGACACCGATCCAGCACTGGTTCCTCGCCACCCACCGCCAGGACCCTGGCCACTTCACCAACGCGGTCCTGCTGGCCAGCGGGAAGCGGGTAGACGCGGCGGCGTTGCAAGGGGCGGTGGATCGGATCGTCGCCCACCACGGCGCCCTGCGCCTGTCCCTGGCGGCACAGCCCATGCGCCAGCGGGTGGCGGAACGTTTGGCCGTTCCCGTGGAAGTCGTCCTGGTCACGAGTTCGGCCATGCTGAGCGAACATGCGGCGGGGCTGCACAGGACCTTCGATCCGGCGCAGCCGCCCCTGCTGCGGGTGGTGCTCTATCGCCTGCCCGAAGGGGATCGGGTCCTGGTCCTGTGTCACCATCTGGTCATCGACGGGGTTTCCTGGCGCATCCTGCTGGAGGATTTGACCGAGGCCTATGGGGCGCTGGCGGCGGGCCTGCCCGTCCCCGAGCTTGCCGCCAGCCGTCCGTGGCTGGATTGGGCGGGCATCCTGGAAAGCTACGCCCGCAGCCCGCAGTTGCTGGCGGAAATCGATTATTGGAGCCGCAGCGAAGCGGTTGACGTTCCCGCCGTGCCCTGCGACTTCGAGGCCCCCGCCAACGAGGTGCGCGACCTCGCCACGGTGACCTTCACTCTGGCCGCCGCGCCGACCCAGGCCCTGCTGACCGAGGTGCAGCGTCGCCACGGGGTGCAGGTCAACGCCCTGCTGCTCACCGGTCTTACCCATGCCTGCAAGACGACGTTCGGGCTGGAGCGATTGCGGGTCCGTCTGGAAGGCCATGGGCGCGAAGAGATCGTGCCGGGGGCCGATTTCAGCCGCACCCTCGGCTGGTTCACCACCATCTTCCCGCTGGTGCTGGATGTGACGGGGGCGGCCGATGCGGTCTCGGCCCTGAAGCGCGTCGAGGCAAGCCTGACCGAGCTGCCCAGCAAGGGCATCGGCTACGGCGTTCTCAAGTACCTGACGCCCTGCGATCTCAAGCGCAATCTGACCTTCGGCGAGCTTCCGCAGATCGGCTTCAACTACATGGGGGAATTCGCCGACCAGTCGGCGGGCGGGTTCTCCCTGGCCCCCGAGGACACCGGGCCTCCCCGAAGCGAACGCCAGGCGCGCCAGGAGTTGATCGAGGTGGAAGCAGCGGTGACCGGCGGCAGGCTTTCCGTCACCGTCAATTACGGGCGCCGCCTGCATGCCGCCGAGACCATGGCGGCCTTCGCGGCGGCCTTCGAACGGGGGCTGCTACTGCTGGTCGAAAGCGGGGCCGCGAGCCTGCCTGTCGGCGTCCTGCAGCGGCTGGGGGTGGCGGCGGACGACATCGAAGCCATGATGCCGCTCTCTCCTCTCCAGGCCGGGATGCTGTACGTCGCACTTTCCGGGGATAATACGTCCTATTTCGAGCAGTTCACCTACCACTTGGCGGGCGAGCTGGACCCCGTGCGGTTCGAGGCTGCCTGGCAGGCCCTGGCGCGGCGCCACCCGCTTCTGCGGGCGGCGGTGATCGACCCGCCGGGCGAACATCCCCTACAGGTGATCCTCAAGGACCGGCCGATGCCCTTCGAGCGGCACGACCTCACGGCCCTGCCGGCGGCGGAGCAGGGTGCCGCCGTGGCGGCCCTGGCCCTGGCCGACCGCAAGCGCGGCTTCGACCTGGCGCGGGACCCGCTGATGCGCGTCGCCCTGGTGCAACTGGGGCCCAGGGACTTCGATGTCGTATGGAGCAGCCATCACATCATCCTCGACGGCTGGTCGATGGGCATCCTGCACCACGACGTGATGGAGCTTTACGACACCGTGGCGGCAGGGCGGCCCTGCCGGCTGGCGCCGCCGCCTCCGTTCGCCCGCCATCTCGATTGGCTGGCCGCCCAGGACCCGGAGCCGGCCCGCAGCTATTGGCGCCACTTGCTGGCCGGGTGCCCCGCCCCCTCCACCCTGCCCGGCGGCGACTATGCGGCCGGGCAGCAGGGCTATGAAATGCAGGAACATGCCTTCCTGCTGTCGGCCGAAGATACCGGCGGGCTGACGGGTCTGGCGGCCCGGTTGGAAGTGACCCTCAACACCGTCGTGCAAGGCCTGTGGGCCGTGCTGCTGGCCCGCTACAACGGATCGGACGACGTCATCTTCGGCGCCGTCGTTTCGGGCCGTCCGCCGGAACTGGCGGGCGTCGAGGAGATGGTGGGCCTGTTCCTCCAGACCATCCCGGTGCGCGTGAAACTGGATGACGGCACGACCTTCGCCTCGCTGGTTCGCCAGATCCAGGCCCAGGCGGCGGCGGGCGAGCCCTTCCATCATCTGCCGCTGGCCGAGATGCAGCGCCTGGAGGGCGCGCGGCGCACGCTCTTCGACCATGCGCTGGTGTTCGAGAACTATCCGTTCGATACCGGCGCTTCCAGCGGGCGCTTCCGGCTGGACAACGTGCGGGCGTTCGAGCAGATCCATTATGCGTTCAGCCTGATCGTTCATCCCGGCCCGCAGTTGGACGTCAAGTTCACCTTCAATCGCCACGTCTTCGCCGCCGCTGAATTCGCCAGGATCGAGGAGCATTTCCGGGTGCTGGTCGCCGGGGTGCTTCGTGCGGCGGACCGGCCGGTGGCGGACTTCGATCTCGCGGAAACGCCGGTGCCGGTGCCGACGACGGCAACCTCCGTGCCGCGCGGGGTCATGCTGGACCTGTTCGACCGCCAGGTGGCTTTGGGTCCGTCCCGACTGGCCATCGAGGCCGATGGGCAGGCGTTGACCTATGCCGCCCTGGACGAACGGGCCAACGGCTTGGCGCGGGTGCTCAAGGCCTTGGGCGTCGGCCCCTCCGTGCCCGTGGCGCTGTTCCTGCGCAACGGCATCGACTACGTGGCCAGCATCCTGGCGGTGCAGAAGGCGGGCGGCATCTTCGTGCCCATCGATGTCGACCAGCCCGAACGGCGGCGGGACAAGATGCTGGCGCGGGTGGAACCGCGGGTCGTCGTCACGGATCGGGCCCTGAAGGAAACGCTGGGATCGGTGAGTGGACACCTGGTCGTCTGGGGGCCGGAGGGGACGCTCGACCATCGCGCGGGCAAGGTGGAGGGACAGAGCCTCGAACTGCGGCCGCAGCCCGGCGATGCCATGTACGTGATGTTCACCTCGGGCTCGACGGGCGAGCCGAAGGCTATCTTGTCCAGCCACGAGGCCCTGCACCATTTCATCCTCTGGGAGCTGGCCGAACTGAAGGTGCGGCCGGGCGCGCGGGTGAGCAACCTCGCGCTCACCACCTTCGACGTCAGCCTGCGGGACATCTTCCTGCCCTTGGCCGCCGGCGGCACCGTGTGCGTGCCCGATCACGCGGCGCGCCGCGACATCCCGCGCCTGGCGGCGTGGCTGGCGGATGCCGGGGTCGAAGTCGTCCACGTGGTGCCCTCGTTCTTCCGGCTGGTGCTGAAGGAACTCGATCAGGCCCGTCACGCCTTGCCCCGCCTGGCCCATCTGCTGTTTGCCGGCGAAAGCCTGTGGGGCAGCGACGTCGCCCGGGCGCGCCAGGTCCTCGGGCCGGCCGTGGCGTTGCGCAATCTCTATGGGCCGTCGGAGACGACGCTGGCGAAATGCTGCATGGCGATCGGCGACGGGCCGGTCGAGCCCGGACGGATGCTGCCCATCGGCCGGCCCATCGACGGGACCCAGGTGCTGGTGGTCAAGGACGGGCGCCCGGCCGCAACGGGGGTCCTGGGGGAACTCTATGTTCTGCCGCCCTTCACGCCGTTGGGCTATTTCCGCGACGAGGCGGCGACGCGCCAGGCCTTTCTGCCGGCTTCGACCGTGACGGGGGGGGACGGCGTGCTCTATCGCACCGGCGATCTGGGGCGGGTGCGGACCGACGGAACGATCGAGTTCTGCGGCCGCCTGGACGGCCAGGTCAAGGTTAACGGCATTCGCATCGAACTGGCCGAAATCGAAAGCGCCGCCCGCTGCAACCCCGAAATCGATCAAGTGGTGGCCGTGGTGCACAAGCGCGCCGACGGCGACAACGCCATCGCCTGCTATTACACCGAAAAGCGGCCCCTCGATGCGGCCGAGCTGCGCGAGCGCCTGACTCTCGAACTGCCCCAGGGAATGATCCCCCAGTTCTTCGTGCGCCTGGAGGCCTTCCCGCTCAACCTCAACGGCAAGGTCGACCGCCGCAACCTGCCCAAGCCCGAGGAACTGATCGAGGACCGCATCCGCTACGAGGCGCCGGTCGACGCCGTCGAGGAAAAGGTGGCGGCGATCTGGGCCGAGGTGCTGGGTCTCAAGCGGGTCGGGGTGACGGCACCGTTCTTTGCCATCGGCGGCGATTCCCTGCGCGCCATGCGCGTCATCTCGCGGGTGAACCAGGCCTTCGAGCGCGACCTGACGCTGGCCGCCTTCTTCAAGGCGCCGACGGTGCGCGGCATCGCCTCCGCCTTGCGGCCGGAGCCGGCGCCGGCGAAGGAGGGACGCATTCCGTTGGCCCCCAAGGCCACCGACTATCCGCTCTCGCATGCGCAGCGCCGCCTGTGGGTGATGGCCCAGATGGGCGGGCATCCCGCGGCCTACAGCCTGCCCGGCGCCTACCTGCTGGACGGCAAGCTGGAGCCGGAGGCGTTGGTGGCGGCCCTTGAAGGGCTGGTCAAACGCCACGAGTCCTTGCGCACCGCCTTCGTCGAAATCGGTGGCGGACCGCGCCAGAAGATCCTCGACGATCCGGCCTTCGAGGTGGAGCGCCAGGACCTGTCCGCGGAAGCCGATCCCTTGGCGGCGGCGGCACGGCTGGCTGTCCAGCATGCCTCCCATCGCTTCGACCTCGGCCGGGCGCCGCTGTTCAAGGTGGCGCTCCTGCGCCTGGGCGCGGAACGCCATGTCCTTTTGGTGAACGTGCACCACATCGTCAGCGACGCTTGGTCGGTCAGCGTCATGATCGGCGAGATGTTGCGGCTGATGCGCGGCGACGACCTGCCGCCGCTGCGCCTGCACTACAAGGATTACGCCCTGTGGGAGGCAACGGACCTGCAAAGCCCGGCCGCGCTGAAGGCGAAGGCTTGGTGGCACAAGTCCCTGGCCGATCTGCCCGAGCGCCTGGAACTGCCCTTTGACCGGCCGTGGCCCAATCTTCCCACCTTCCAGGGTGGGCGGGTCAGCGTGGTTCTGCCGGCCGGGGCCATCGACGGGCTGCGCCAGTTCGCCCAGGCGGCCGGCGGCACGCTGTTCGCGGGGCTGTTGAGCCTGGTGATGGTGTTGTTGCACCGTTACAGCGGCCAGTCCGACCTCGTCGTCGGCACCCCGGTGACCAATCGGGACGACCCCGAACTGGAAAGCCAGGTGGGCTTCTATGTCAATACCCTGGCCCTGCGGCTGCGCCTCGAAAAGGACGACACGTTCGCCGGCCTCGTGTCCCGGATGTGGGATGGCCTGGCTGCGGCCCTGGATCATAGGCGCTATCCGTTCGACCGGCTGGTCGACGAGTTGAACCTGCCGCGCGACAGCCGCCGGCCGCCGCTGTTCGACGTCATGGTGGTGTTCCAGGACGCCGGCCAGCGCCGCTTTACGCTGGACGACGTCACCGTACGCCCCTTGGGCGAAGAACCGGACGTCGCCAAGTTCCCACTGTCCTTCGAATTCGTCGAGACCGACGAGGAGCTTCGCCTCAACCTCGAATATTCCACCGACCTGTTCGAGCGGGCCCGTGTCCTGAGGCTGGCCGGCCACATGCAAACCCTGTTGCAGGCCGTGGTCGCCGCCCCAACGGCACCGCTGGCCGCCATCGATTACCTCGGTGCCGACGAGCGGCGGCTGCTGACGGGGACGGAGACGGCGATCGCCCTTGATCTGCCGGCCGAGGCCACCATCCCCGGCGTTTTCGCGGCGTTTGCCCGGGCCCACCCGAAAAAGGTCGCGGTCGTTTACGAAGAGACCAGCCTGACCTATGGCGAACTGGACGGCCGGGCCAACGCCCTGGCCCGGGGCCTGAACAAGCAGCATGGTGTGAAAAAGGGCGACATCGTCGGGGTGCTGCTGGCCCGATCCGAGGTTTGGCTCGTCGCCATCCTGGGCATCCTCAAGGCGGGAGGGGTCTACCTGCCGCTCGATCCCACCTATCCGCAGGAGCGCCTGCGCCACATGCTGGAGGATTCGGGGGCCAGGCTGGTGATCGTGCAGGGCGCCGACGGGGCGTTGCCGGCGGGGCACGCCTGCCGGAGCTTCGATATCGCAAGCCTGGGCAGCAAGCGGGGCCGCGCCACCGGCCTGCCGGCACTCGATCCATCCGACCTCGCCTACATGATCTATACCTCAGGCTCCACCGGGCTGCCCAAGGGCGTCTTGTTGGAGCATCGCGGGGCGGTGAGCTTCGCCCTGGCCCAGCGCCATGAGTTGGGAATCGAACCCCGCCACCGGGTGCTGCAATTCGCGCCGTCGTCGTTCGACGCGTCGATCTCGGAACTGATCATGGCCCTGCTCAACGGAGCGACGCTGGTCATCGCCGGGCCGGACACCATTCGCGACACGCGGGCCTTCAGCCAATATCTGCGCCATCAGCGGGTCAATGTGGCAACCTTGCCGCCGACCTATCTCGGCTGTCTGGAGGACGACGATCTGGCGGGACTGGAAATCCTGATCAGCGCGGGCGAGCCACCGAACGCGGACCAGGCATTGCGGCTGGCCGGCAGGCTGGCGTTCATCAACGCCTATGGGCCGACCGAGGTCACCGTCTGTGCGACCTGGTACCGGGTGGACCCCGGGAAGGATCGCGACCGGCCGATTCCCATCGGGCGGGCGATCGCCAATGCCGAGGTGCTGGTTCTCGACCGGGAAGGGAACCTGGCGCCCGTCGGGGTGCCGGGAGAGATCCACGTCGGGGGCATCGGTCTCGCCCGGGGCTATCACAACCGCCCGGAACTGACCGCTGCCGCTTTCGTGCCTCATCCCTTCCAGCCCGGCCGGAAGCTCTATCGCACGGGGGATGTTGGGCAGGTTACGCCCGAGGGGAACATCCTTTACCTGGGACGCCGCGACAAGCAGGTGAAGGTGCGCGGCCATCGCGTGGAACTGGCCGAGATCGAGCGCGCGCTCCTGGGCCATCCGAAGATCGTCAGCGCCGTGGTCAGCCAGCACGGCCCCGACCTGGCGGCTTATGTCGTGCTCGACGGGCCGGCGTCGTGGGAGGAATTGCGCAGCATTCTGGCGCCGCGCCTGCCCGAGTACATGTTCCCCGCCTTCTGGGTGCGATTGGACAGCCTGCCCCTGCTGCCCAACGGCAAGATCGACTATGCCGCCCTGCCCAATCCGGTGAGGGCCGAGTCGGAGGAGGCCCACCGCGAAAGCGCCGAGGAGGTGCTGGTCGCCGGGATCTGGCGGGAGGTGCTTCGGCACCGCGAGTTCGGGCGCCACGACCGCTTCTTCGAATCCGGGGGAGATTCCATCAAGGCGATCCAGGTGGTGGGGCGCCTGCGGCAGGCCGGCTATGAGATCGACATGCGCGGCTTCCTTGAGGTGCCGACCGTCGCCGCCCTGGCGGCGCGCCTGAGGGGGACCAAGGACGCCGCGCCCCGGGTTGCCGCCGACAGCGGGCTGACGACCCACGTGGCCCTCAGCGAAGACGAGATCGGGGAGTTGCTGGACGGTGAATAAAGGCGTTCCCAAGCTTTCGCGGGAGAACGTCGAGGCGATCTACCCCCTGCGGCCGGTGCAGCAGGGGATGCTGTTTCACGAACTGTCCTCTCCCGGGGCGTCGCCCTATTTCCGGCAGATGTGTTTCCGGCTCAGCGGCAAGATAGACCCCACCCTCTGCGAGGCGACCTGGAACCGCCTGATGGCGCGCCATTGCCTGCTGCGTTCGGTCTTCGATTACGAGACGGCGGCGCAGCCGATCCAGATCGTCCTGAAGCATCAGGACGTCGAGTTCGGCTATCTGGACGTCGCCGGCCCGGATGCGACGGCCCGGGTCCTGGCTTGGCGGGAGGCCGATGCCAAGCGCGGATTCCATCTCAGGCGCGAGCGCCTGATGCGCGTGCAGCTTTTCCGGCTGGCGGACGATCGCTTCGAGATGGTGTGGAGCCATCCGCATATCCTGCTGGATGGCTGGTCGGGGTCCATCCTGCTGGGGGAATTCGCCCGACTCTACGCCGCGGCGCGCCAGGGCCGCATCCTCGACCTGCCGCCGCCGCCCCATCCGGGGGAATATCTCGCCGCCCTGGCTCGCCGCGATCCCGCCGCCAGCCTGGACTATTGGGCGGCATTGCTGGCCGGCTATGACGAGCCGGCGACGCTGCCCCGCGACCGTAGCCGGCCGGCGTCGTCCCCCGCCGCCCGGTCCGCCTGGCACAGTTTTCAACTGGAGCCGGGGCAGGCGGACGCCCTTGCCGCGCTCGCCAAAAGTCAGGGGGTGACGGCGGGAACGCTGTTTCAGGCCCTTTGGGGGCTGGTGCTTGGCGGCTGGACGGATCGCCAGGACGTGGTGTTCGGCACCGTGGTGTCCGGACGCTCGGTCGCGACCGCCGGGGTCGAAGAGCTGGTGGGACTGTTCATCAACACCCTGCCGGTGCGGGTGCGCTTTGAAAAGGAACAGAGCTTCGCCGCGCTGCTTCAGGATGTGCAGCAACAGGCCATCGCCGCGCTGGCCCACGACCATGTGGCCCTGGCCGATATCCAGGCCCGGTCGGAGTTGCGCCCGGGATTGCTCGACCATCTGCTGGTGTTCGAGAATTATCCCGAGGCCGAGGCGGGGGATGCCGAGACCGGCTTCGTGGTGACCGGCACCGAGAGCGAGGAGCAGGCCAACTACGATTTCGGCTTGATGGTGCACATGGGCTCCGCGTGCACCATCTCGCTGCCCTACGACCAGACGGTCTTCACCGCCGGGCGCATGGGCCAAGTCGAATCCCATCTGCGCCGTCTGATCGGGCAGGTGCTGGCCGATCCGTCGCGGTCCCTGCAAAGCCTGGACATGCTTGCCGAAGCCGAGCGGACGCGGGTCGAGGGTTTCGCCGAGGGACCCCGCACGGCTTGGCCGGAAGAGGCGAGCCTCGCCGATCTCTGGCATCGGCAGGTGGCACGGACGCCCGACCGGGTGGCCGTGGTGGCGGGCGGCGAAAGGCTCGATTATCGGGCCTTGGATCGCCTGGCTGAAGGCGTGGCCCGGCGCCTGCGCCAGGAAGGATTGCAGGCCGAGGAGATCGTCGGCGTGCTGGCCGAGAGGGGGTATGGCCGCATCGCCGCTCTGCTCGGCATCCTGGAGGCTGGCGGCGTCTATCTTCCCCTCAGCGCCGCCTTCCCCGACGACCGCCTGCGCTTCATCCTCGAGGATACCGGCTGCCGCAAGGTGCTGGCCGACCCCATGGGCGCCGGGCACCTCTCCGCCCTGGCGCCCGGCCTGGCCCGCCCGCTGGCTGGGGAGCCCGCCGAGGGACCGGAGCAGGGGGAACGCATTGCGGTTTCCGGGACGTCGCTTGCTTATGTCATCTACACCTCGGGCTCGACCGGCCGGCCCAAGGGCGTGGCCCTGGCCCATTCCGGCTTCGTCAACATGATCCAGGCCCAGATCGCCGGTTTTGGCGTCTGTCCCAACGACGCCGTGCTTCAGTTCGCCTCCTGCTCGTTTGACGCTTCGCTGTCGGAAATCTTCATGGCCCTGCTGGCCGGGGCGCGGCTTATCATCGCTCCCGAGGCGGCAGTTCGCGACGGCACCCGGCTGCTGGCGCTGATGGCGGCTGAAAAGGTGACGGTAGCGACCCTGCCGCCGTCGTATCTGCGGGCCCTGGACGGCGCCGACCTGGGAAGCCTGCGCGTCCTCATCACCGCCGGCGAGCCGCCCGACGGGCGCGACGCCCGCCACTATGCCCGCCGCCTGCGCTATTTCAACGCCTACGGCCCGACCGAAGCCTCGGTCTGCGCCAGCTGGCACGAGGTGGCGGCCGAGGCTCCCTATGCCGAGGGCATTCCCATCGGGCGGCCGGTCGCCAATACCCGAATGGCCGTCCTCGACCGCTGGGGCCGCGCCGTGCCCGTCGGCGCGCTGGGCGAGATCTGCCTGGCGGGACCGGGACTGGCGCGCCACTACCTCGGCCGGCCGGAACTGACGGCGGAACGCTTCGTCGACATCGGCGGGCGCCGCCACTACCGCACCGGCGATGCCGGGCGCTGGCAGGAAGACGGCACGCTCCTCTATCTCGGGCGGCGGGACGAGCAGGTAAAGCTCGACGGCCATCGCATCGAGCCGGGAGAAATCGAAAGCCTGCTGCGCGCCCATGCCGACGTGGCGCAGGCCGCCGTTCTGGTGCGCGGCGAGCCCAGGCGCCTGGTGGCCTATGTGGTCCTGCGCCGGCCGGTCGAGCCGGAGGCGTTACGCCGCCACTTGGCCAAGTCCCTGCCGGCCTGGATGGTGCCTGCGGCCATCGTGATGCTGGATGCGTTGCCGCGCACCGTGGCCGGCAAGGTCGACCGGCGGGCGCTGCCGGACCCGGCGGCGCCGGCATCGGCGGACGACACTCCCCTGACGGCGATCGAAGCGGTCGTCGCCGAGACCTTCGCCCAGGTCCTGGGCCGCGGTCCCTATGGACGGCGGGCTTCCTTCGCCGCGTCGGGCGGCGGTTCATTGCAGGCCATTCAGTTGCTGGCCCGGCTACGGCGCGGCGGTCTGGTGCTCGACCTGCCGGCGGTACTGGCGGCCGACACGGTGGCGGCGATGGCCGCGCTCGCCGACTCGACCAAGGAGGACGTAGGCGGGGCCGCCGAGGCCGAGTCCGCCGGCGCAAGCCTGCCTCTCACGCCCATTCAGCATTGGTTCCTGCGGACCCACACCCAGGGCCTTTCGCAGTTGAACCACTTGGTTCTCCTGGAGGCGGGTAGGCCGTTGGCGACGGCGGCGGTGGCAGCGGCCGTGGCGGCGGTGTGGCGCCATCACGATGCGCTGCGCCTCCGTTTTTCAAAGGGCGATGGGCAATGGGTGGCGACGATCGTGCCGCCGGAACCGGCGCCACCTCTGCGCGACATCGATCTGCGGCAGGCCGGGGACCCGTGGGCGGCGCTGGAAATCGATGCGCTGTCGCTGCAAACGGGCTTCGATCTGGCCGCCGGGCCGCTCTTCAAGGCCACCCGCTATCGCCTGCCGGAAGGCGATTGCCTGTTCCTGCTGGCCCATCACCTGGTGGTCGACGCCGTCTCCTGGGGATTTATCCTCGAAGACTTGTTCCTGGCGCTCCGGCAGACCGATGCGGACAACGCGATGAGCCTGCCTTCGAAGACCACCTCCTATGCCAGGTGGGCGGAACGCCTCGCCGAATGGAGCCTAAGTCCGGCGCTGGAAGCCGAGCGGCCGTATTGGAACGACGTGGCGGCAGTGCCCATTCCGCCTCTCCCCACCGACCATCCGGTGCGACCCCACGGCTATGCCGAGACCGACACCGTTGCCGCCGACCTTGGGGAGAGGGCCGCTGGCCTGTCGGACGCCCGCATCGTCGCCGGCCTTCTGGCGGCGCTGGCGGTGGCCCTGCATGGCTGGGACGGGCGCGAGCGGGGCCGGGTTCTGCTCGCGACCCATGGCCGCCATTCGCCTTTCCCCGGCGTCGATCCCAGCCGCACCGTCGGCTGGTTCACCGCCGACCATCCGTTCCTGCTCGACTGTCCCGGCGGCGGACCGGCGGCGGTTGCCGCGATCGCGGCTCGGCTGGCCGGCGTGCCCTCGAAGGGCCTCGGCTGGGGGGTGTTGCGCTGGCTGGCCCCAAGGCCCATCGAGGCCCCGGAGGATGAAATCAGCCTCAACTACGTGGGCCGGATGGAACCCGACCTCGATGGGGATTTCCGTTTTAGCGAGCGCCTGCCCAGTGCCACGACCGGCGCCATGGAACGCCGCCGCCTGCTGGAGTTGGAAGCCGGCGTGAGCAAGGGATGCCTGCACGTGGCTCTGCGCTATGCCCCGTCCATCCACGGCCGCGCCACGGTGAAAAGGGTTCTTGATGCCCTCGTCGAAGCGTTCCGGGCAGCGGACGACGGCTAGAGCAAGTTTCGGGGAATTGAGGTATTGGTAACGGCTTGGTTCAGGTGTCGGGCCGTATCGCCGCCGGATCGAGGGGAGTGGGGGGAGAAATGCTTATATCGAGAAAGTCGGCGTTCCTGCTGAGCCTGCCCATCGTGATCGGGACCTGCCTGGGAACTGTCTGGGCGGGCGATGCCCTTGCTGCCGATGATGCGGCAAGCCCGGCGCCGGAGGGATTTCCGCCCGCCGTCTGCGCCGCGCCGCCACCGCCGGCCGCACCGTTGACCAAGCCTTCCGTCAACGCCCAGTCCTATCGCCCCTTCCCCGCGAGCTGGCAGAAGATTCTCGACGGCCTGGTGGGCGAGGGCAGGGTGCCGGGCGCCGTCGTCATCGTGAAGTCGCCGGCGTGGGGGGTGCGGGTGGGAACCGCAGGGGTGGCGGACCTGGCATCCAAGGCCAAGATCTCGCCGGACATGCAATTCCGGGTCGGCAGCGTCAGCAAGCTCTTCCTCGCCCTCACCGTCCTGCAACTGGAGCAGGAGGGGCGGCTTAGATTGACCGATCCGGTGCTCAAGCATCTGGGCGACAACGCGCTGGTCGCGGGTATTCCCCACATTGGGGACGTCACCGTCGGCGACCTGCTGCAGATGAAGTCCGGCATCGCCAACTACCTTGGCGCGCCCGCCATCGGCTTTTCGCCGCAGGTGACGCCCGATCGGCATTTCGATCCCGAGGATCTGGTCAAGGTCCTGAGCACGGCCGGCGGCGAAAAGCCCCTGCCGCCGGACTTCGTCCCCAAGCAAACCTACCCCAATCCCTATTGGGTGTCGGTCTTCCAGGGCCAGCCGCCGAGCCCGGCGCCGGCGCCCTATCCCTTCTGGTACTATTCGAATTCCAACTACACGCTGCTGGGCATGATCGCCGAGAAGGTCAGCGGCCTGAAGGCCGAGCAGGTCATGCAGCGTTACGTGATGGACCGCGCCGGCCTGCCGGATACCTATCTGGCGACGGACAACAAGACGCTGCCGCACATCCACGGCTATACCAAATGGGGCCCCATTCCCTATCCCCACCAAGTCTACAACGACTGGTGCGACGTGACGGCCGTCAACCCCAGCTATGCCTGGACGGCGGGGGGGGTGGTTTCGACCCCGTGGGACCTGCTGAAGCTGGGCGACGCGGTGTTCAAGTCGAACACCCTCCTCAACCAGGGCACCAAGGAGAAATGGTACACGTTCGTTTCCTCCGACCTTCATATCGGCTGGGAGGTGTCGGAATACGGGGTCGGCGGCCTGATGCAGCCCCATCGGGCCTATGGCACGGCGCGTGGACACGGCGGCGCCTTCCCCGGCTACAAGACCCTGCTCTACTACTTCTTCGATGCCGACACGTTTTTCGTCCTGGCCACCAACACCTGGGATCAGGGATGGGAAGTCGCCATGCTCGACGGCATCATGCCGCTGGTCGCCTCGGCGGCGACGACGCCCCGCCCCAAGGCCGGCGCCACCGGCGTCAAAGTGGGCGGCGACGGGACGGTCGATGTCTCCTGGCAGGCCGGGCGCGTCTACGGCAGCAGCTACACCGTCTTCTGGGGCGCCGATGCCGGCAAGGTGGATGCAGCCACCGGTCTTGCCCACGAGGGTGTCCAGATGGCCGCCGTCACCGACACCAAGGCGCGCCTCACGGCCGGCCGCGGCCAGACCCTTTACTGGAAGGTCGACACCCTGGCTCCCGATCAGGCGACGCCGGTGGTCAGCGGTCCCCTGTGGAGCTTCAAGACGGCGAAATAGGGACTAGGCGTGCGCCCCGGTCGCTCCGTAGGAACCCGAACCATGTGCGGCATCGTCGGCATCTTCAGTCCTGACCGGCAGCGGGAAATCGCTCCCGGGCCGCTTGCCGCGATGACGGAAACGCTCTGTCATCGCGGGCCGGATGACGAGGGATCGTACGCCGGCGGAGGAATCGCGCTCGGCTTCAGGCGGCTGTCCATCATCGATCTGGCGACCGGCAATCAGCCCCATTTCAGCGAGGACGGGCAGGTCGTCTCGATCTGCAACGGTGAAATCTACAATCACCGGGAACTCCGACAGGATCTGGAGCGGCGGGGCCATTCGCTGCGTACCCGCTGCGACGTCGAAGTCCTGGTTCATCTTTACGAGGAGTATGGGCCCGACTTCATCGCCCGGCTCAACGGGCAGTTCGCCTTTGCCCTTTATGACCGGCACCGCCATCGTTTGCTGCTGGGGCGCGACCATATGGGCATCGCGCCGCTTTTCTATACCGAGGTCGGCGGCGAGGTCCTGTTTGCCTCGGAAATCAAGGCGCTGCTGGCCCATCCGCGGGTGGAACGGCGGGTCAACCTGGCCGGGCTCGACCAGATCCTGACCTTTCCCGGCCTGGTCAGTCCCGCCACCCTGTTTGCGGGCATCCACGCCCTGCCGCCGGGCCATACGCTGGAACTGGGCGGTCCGTCGCCGCAACCCCGCGCCTATTGGGACCTCGTCTATCCCGAGCAGGCGCCGGGTTCGCAAGGGCGGGAGCCCGAGTTCTACGTCGATCGCCTGGAAGAGTTGCTCCTGCAGGCGGTGCGCCGACGCCTGGAGGCTGACGTGCCGGTCGGGCTCTACCTCAGCGGGGGCCTGGATTCCAGCCTTATCGGGGCGCTGGCGCACAGGCTTGCGCCCGAGCGCTCGTTCCATTCCTTTTCCATCACCTTTCCCCAGGCCGAGATCGACGAAAGCGGCGCGCAGCGGCTGATGGCCGGCCACCTGGGCAGCCGCCACCACGAGATCGCCTTCCCGCCCGAGGCAATCCTCAAGCATCTGCGCCGGGTGGTTGTTGCTGCCGAGGCGCCGCTGAAGGAATCGTACGATACCTGTTCCCTTGCCCTCTCGGCCCAGGTGCGCGAAAGCGGGCACAAGGTCGTGCTGACCGGGGAGGGGGCGGACGAACTTTTCGCCGGCTATGTCGGCTATCGCCTGGACGCGCTGGGTGGCCGGGAGCCCCGCGAGGAGACCCTGGAGGAACTGCTGGAGGCGGAATTGCGCGGCGCCCTTTGGGGTGACCCCGCCTTTTTTTATGAGCGCGAGTACCGCCAATTCCGCGACCTCAAGGCCGGGTTCTATTCCGCCGATGTCGGGGCGCGCCTGGCGGAGTTCGACTGCACGGCCGGGCCGGCGGTGGACCATCGGCGCCTCAAGGGGCGCCATCCCCTGCACCAGCGTTCCTATGTGGATTGCAAGCTCAGGCTGGCCGACCATCTGCTGGCCGATCATGGGGATCGGGTTTCCTACGCCAATTCGATCGAGGCGCGGTATCCCTTTCTCGACCTCGACGTGGTCGAGTTCACCCGCACCATTCCGCCCGACCTGCTGGTGCGTGGGGCGCGCGAAAAATGGATCCTGCGCGAGGTGGCGAAACGCCATTTGCCGCCGGCGCTCGCCGAGCGCGAAAAATTCAGCTTCGTGGCGCCGGGATCGCCCTATCTGCTGGCGCAAAAAGTCGAATGGGTCGAAGACCTTCTCTCGCCGGCGCGCATCGAGCGCCAGAACTATTTCGACGCCGGGGCCGTCAATCGACTGCGAAACCAGTACTCCCAGGGAAACGCCAGGATCGACACGACGTTCGACACGGACATTTTGATGTTGGTCATCACTTTCGGCATCTTCCTGGAAGAGTTCGCGATGCCCAATTTCACCTGAGCGCGCGACTAGGGAGCGCGGCGGACAAAACTTTGTGCGTGACGGTCGGCCTCAAGATCTTCACGGACCGTTGATGGAGAATGCGATGACAGAGGTATTCAAGCGCCTTCCGGCCGACCGCCTGGCCCTCGTCGAAGCGGCCAGCGGAAGGCGGCCGCTCGACCTCGTCGTGCGTAACGTCAGGCTGGTCAACGTGCTGACCTGCGAGATCTATCCGGCCGACATCGGTGTCTATGGCGAACGGATCGCTATCGTCGCTGCCGCCGGCGCCCATGACCTTGCGGCCAAGGCGGAAATCGACGGCACCGGCAAGTGGGCCTGCCCCGGCTACTTCGATTCCCACCTTCACATCGAAAGCGCCATGGTGACGCCCGCCAACTACGCCGCCGGCGTGCTGCCCTTCGGGACGACGACGGCGGTGATCGACCCCCACGAGATCGGCAACGTCATGGGGCTGGCCGGCGTGCGCGCCATGATCGAGGGAAGCGAGGGCCTGCCGCTGCGCGTCTACGTCGCGGTGCCGTCCTGCGTGCCCTCGGTGCTCGGCCACGAGACGGCCGGCGCCTTCTTTGGCCCCGAGGAAATCGCCGAGATGCTGACCTGGCCGCGCGTCATCTCGCTGGCCGAGGTCATGGACTACATCGGGGTCATCGGCAACGATCTGCGCATGCGCGGCATCGTCGATGCGGCGCTTGCGCGCGGCGTCAACATCCAGGGGCATGCCCCGCGCCTCATGGGGCGGGAACTCAACGCCTACATCGCCGCCGGCATCGACAACGACCACGAATGCCGGCTGGGCCCCGAAATTCTCGAAAAGCTGCGCCTCGGCCTGCTGCCCCTCGTCAAGCTGGGATCGCATGGCAACCATCTGCCGCGCCTCATGCCCGAACTGCTCAAGGCCGAACACGTCGACGTCGCGCTGTGCACCGACGACGTCGAGCCGGCGGATCTGCTGGTCAACGGCCACATGGACCGGGTCGTGCGCGGCGTCATGGCCTATGGCGTGCCGGCGGCCCGCGCCATCCGCTGGGCCTGCTACATCGGCCCGCAGCATTATGGGCTCAGGGACTTCGGCGCCATCGCGCCGGGCTTCATCGCCGATTTCCAGTTGCTGTCCTCGCTCGACGAGGTCAGGACCTCCGACGTCTTCGTCGGTGGCCACCACATCGTCGCCGACGGCCGGCTGAAAGAGGCGATCGCTGACCCGCTGAAGCCCCAGAACTTCGCCAACTCGGTACGCACCGGGACGGTGGCGGCGGCAGACTTCGCCATCGCCGCACCCAAGGGCCGGGCGACGATGAACGCCATTCATCTGCTGCCGACCCGCCTGACCACGCTGGCCCAGGTCACAGTCGAGGCGGCGGACGCGGGGATCACCCCGGAGAGCCTGCCCGAGGGTGCCTGCATGCTCTCGGTGGTGCCGCGCCACGGCCAGGGCGGGCGGCCGACGGCGGTGCCGATGCTGGGCCTGGGGCTTGAACGCGGCGCCATCGCCCACACGGTGGCCCACGACTGCCACAACCTGCTGGTTGCCGGCCGCTCGGGAGCCGACATGGCCGCCGCCGTGGCGGCGCTGCGCCGGACCGGCGGCGGCTTCGTGCTGGTGGAGGACGGCGCCGTGATCGTCGAGGTGCCGCTGCCGCTGGCCGGGCTGATGTCGTTCGAGCCGTGCGAGGCGGTGGGCCGTCAGATCGAGGCGTTCAACGCGGCGGCCCTGGAGCGGGGAATCCGCCCCGAGACGGCGACGCCGATCGTCGCCATGACCGGCATTGCGCTGGCCGTCATTCCGGAAGTGCGGATCACCGACAAGTACCCGCTGTTCGACGTGGAAACCCAGAAGCCGCTGCCGCTGTTCGTGTAAAGGGGCCGCAGGAGCGGCCACGAGGGGAGAGGAAGCCATGCGTCTGCATCGTCTGAGTCTGTTGCCGCTAGCCGCGGTTTTCATGGTCGCGGGCTGTGTCGCCCGCCCCGCCGTGGACGGTCCCGTCGCTGCCCGCTTCGAGGCGCTGAAATCCTCGCCGCCGCAGCTCTCTGCCTTCCTGCGCGCCATGCCCAAGGGCGGCGACCTGCACAACCACATGAGCGGCGCCGTCTATGCCGAAAGCTTCATCGCCTGGGCCATCGAGGACGGGCTGTGCCTTACGGTGGCGACGCAGACGATCACGCCGCCGCCGTGCGACCCGGCCGCCGGCCGGCTGCCAGTCAAGGACGCCGTCGCCAAGTCTGAGGCCTACAACGCACTGATCGACGCTTTTTCCGTGCGCAACTACGCCATCCGCCCGGTTTCAGGCCACGATCAGTTCTTCGCCACCTTCGACCGCTTCGACGCCGCCGACCAGGGCCGCAAGGGCGACATGCTGGCCGAGGTGCGCTCTCGCGCCGGCCAACAGAACATTCTCTATCTCGAACTGATGGATTCCTCCGGCATGTGGCCGGCCGCCCAACTGGGCCGCAAGGTCGGCTGGGACGAGGATTTCACCCGCATGTACGAGCGCCTTGCTGCGGCCGGCCTTGATCGCGTCGCCGCCGACGCCAGGGCCGACTTCGCGGCGATGGAGGCCCGCTCGCGCACCCTGATGGCTTGCTCCGGCGCGGCGCCCGATGCGGGCTGCGGCGTCGAGGCGCGGTTCATCGCCCAGGTCATCCGGGTGTTTCCGAAGGAGCAGGTGTTCGCCCAGATCGCCTTGGGCTTCCTGCTCGCCTCGCAAGACCCGCGCGTCGTCGGCCTGAACCTGGTGGCGCCGGAAGACGATCGCGTCAGCCTGGACGACTACAGCCTGCACATGCGCATGATCGCGGCCTTGCGGAAGCGGTTCCCGGAGGTGCAAGTCACGCTGCATGCCGGCGAACTGACGCTGGGCCTGGTGCCGCCCAAGGAACTGCGCTTTCACATCGCCGAGGCGGTGCGCGTCGCCGGCGCGGCGCGCATCGGTCACGGCATCGACATCATGCACGAGGATGCCCCCGAAACCCTGCTTGCCGAGATGGCGCGCAAGCAAGTCATGGTCGAGATCAACCTGACCAGCAACGATGTCATCCTCGGCGTCGCGGGCGACGCGCACCCGTTTGCCACCTATCGCGCCTTCGGCGTGCCGCTGGCGCTCTCGACCGACGACGAGGGGGTGTCCAGGATCGACCTGACGCATGAATATGGCCGCGCGGTCCTCACCTACGATCTTACCTACGACGACGTGAAGCAGTTGTCGCGCAACAGCCTGACCTACGCTTTCCTCAAGGGAGCAAGCCTGTGGTCCGATCCGGTCCGCGCCCGGCGTGTCGAGGCGTGCAGAGACGACCGGCCGGGAACGCCAGTGCCTTCCCCCGCCTGCGCCGCCTTTCTCGGTGGCAGCGAAAAGGCGCGCCTGCAATGGGCGCTCGAAGACGCCTATGGGCGTTTCGAGGTCGCGCACGGTTCGGCACCGTAACCCCAGCGTGGGGCGTGTCGGTGCCGGACGGCATGGGGAGGGAGTCCAGGAGACGCGCGGCTAGTGGAACAATCCCGGCAGGAACGTCACGAGGTCCGGGAACACCGTGATCAGGATCAGCACCACCACCGGCGGGATAAGCCACGGCAGGATCGCGCGGGCGAGGTCCTGCATCGGGATGTTGCCGACTTTGGCGACCATGAAGAGCGACATGCCCATCGGCGGCGTAAGGATGCTGATCATCAGGTTGAGGACGATGACGACCCCGAAATGAACCGGATCGACCCCGAGCGTGATGGCCACCGGCGCCACCATCGGCACCAGGATGAGAAGGATCGCGAGCGATTCGATGAATGCGCCCAGCACGAACATCAGGGCGTTGACGATGAACAGGAAGACAAGCGGATCGCTGGTGAGGCCGAGGAAGAATTCGGCGATCTGCTGGGGGGCCTGCTCGCGCGCCAGGATGTAACCGAACAGGCCGACTCCGGCGATGATGGTTCCGACCGAGGCCGACGTCACGGCCGTTTCATAGACATCGGCCAGGAACTTCTTCAGTGACAGCTCGTGGTAGACGAAAAGATTCAGAAGGATGGCGTATAGCACGGTGATACCTGCGGCCTCGGTCGGCGAGAAATAGCCGCTGAAGATGCCGCCGATGATGACGGCCGGCGTCAGCAGGGCCCAGATCGATTCCCAGAAAGCGCGCATGATCTGGCGGAGGGTGGCCCGCTTCGCGACCGGGTAGTTGCGGCGCAGGGAATAGACATAGACCATGACCATCAAGGCGCCGGCCGTCAGAAAGCCGGGAACGACGCCGCCGAGGAACAGGTCACCGATCGAGGTGTTGGCGATGACGCCATAGAGAACCATCGGGATGCTGGGAGGGACCAGCGGGCCGATCATGGAGGAGGCCGCCGTCACCGCGCCCGAGAACTTGTCGTCGTAGCCGGCGTCGCGCATCGCCTTGATTTCCATCTTGCCGAGCCCCCCCGCATCGGCCATGGCGGAACCGGACATGCCGGAGAAGAACAGGCTGGCCAGGATATTGACGTGGCCGAGCCCGCCGGGAACGTGCCCGACAAGGGTCTTGGCGAAGTCGAACAAGCGACGCGAGATGCCCGACGAGTTGAGCAGCGTCGCCGTCAGGATGAACAGCGGCACCGCGAGCAGCGGAAAGCTGTTGAGGCCGTCCGACATCAGCCTGACGGCGAAACTGAGCCCGGCGCCGACGATGTGGAAGTACCCGACGGAAACGACGATCATCGCGATGCCGATCGGCACCCCGACGAGGACGAGGCCGAGCCATGCGGAGGCGAGGATCAGGATGATCATCGATTTCCCGTCCCCGATTGGCCGCCCAGGCCTCGCAGGCGGCGGACGATCCGCTGCATGACGCGCAGGACGATGAAGACGCCGGCAACGGGATAGGCCGCGTAAAAGAAGACCATGGTCACCGGCAGGGTGACCGAGGTGGCGTCCATGCTCCGCACGGCGCCCTTGTACCCGATGCGGATGAGCTCGACGAAGACGACAAGCGACAAAAGGTCGATCGCCAGGAAGATCAGCGTCCGGAACCGGGGAGGGAGCAGGGGGGCGAGGAGATCCATCTTGAGGTGGGCATCGGTTCGTTCGACTTCGGCGATGCCGACGAAAACCAGCCATACCCACAGCCAGCGCGACAGTTCTTCCGTCCAAACGGGAGCCGGTAACGGCAGATAACGGCTGAGGATCTGTAGGAGGATGACGAGGAAGACCCCCAGCAGCAGCCCGGCGGCCGTCCATCCTTCAGGAGACGTTTTCTTGATCGGGGCTTCATCCATCGGGGCACCGGCCTCATCGCGCGTAAAACGAACGCCGGAGCGGGAGTATCGCCCCGGCGTTCACGAAAGACCTACTGCTTGATGAGGGCGTCGATGGTGCCGGCGCCGAATTTGTCTTCCAGCTTCTGGTAGAAGGGACGCATGGCGTCGCGGAACGGCGCCGTATCCGGCTTCGTCACCGTGATGCCGCGCTTCTGAAAACTGTCCAGCAGTTCGGCTTCCTGCTTGAACATCATGTCGTTGTTGACCTTGCGCGCGCTCGCGGCGGCCTGGACGATCGCCGTGCGTTGCTTGTCGTTCATCCCCAGCCAGCTTTTTTCCGAAACCACGATCGCCTTGCTGGCCACGAAGTGGTTGGTCAGCGCGATGTGGCTTTGGACCTCGTAGAATTTCATGGTGTCGATCGTGGGAAGCGGGTTCTCCTCGGCGTCGACCTGGTTGGTCTTCAGCGCAAGGTAGACTTCCTGGAAGGCCACCGGAACCGCTTTCGCTCCGGCGGCCGTCGCAAAATCGATGAGGAAGTCGACGTTCGGCGTCCGCAGCTTGAGGCCCTTCATGTCGGCGATGGCCTTGATCGGCTTGTTCGACGAGGTCTGGCGGGTTCCGCCGTACCAGATGTCGAGCACGCGCACGCCCTTCTTGTTGAACTCGGTGTTCATCTTCTGCCCGTAGGGGCCCTTGATGATGCGCAGCAGGTGGTCGTAGTCCTTCACGACGTAGGGTTCGCCGATAAGCTTCAACTCGGGGATGAGATAGCTCATGTCCGGATAGCCGACGGCGGTGAAGTCGATTTCCCCTTCGCGGACCTGATCGATGATCGCCTGCAGGCCGCCCAGTTGTTCGGAGGGGAAGATCGCGTACGTCACCTCGCCGCCGGAAATCTTTTGGACCTCCGCCTTCATCGCTTCGACGCCTTTGTAGATGATGCTGGTGGGCGAATCCTGGATGGCGAACTTGTAGTCCTTGGCCATCGACGGCGCCGCCGTCAGAATGGCCGCCAACCCGATAAGGCCGGCAACGAATCCTTTCGCTGTGGTCATGGCGTGCAACCTCCTGGTTTGACTGTTCTTACCGGGCCGACTCGTCAGTGACGGGCATCGGACCGTAGCCAGTTCTGGCCGGAATTGATCCGTATCGACATCGAGAGCGTACCATTCGACAATTTTGGCTGTCAATAATTGCTATATGGCTTGCCAAAATATAAAGTTTGGTAAACCATACGCGGCCAGACAGGTTTCCATCGGGTGAGGTTTATGTCCACGCACGGCTTTTCCGGTTTCTACGCAGCGATCCTTTCGGGCTTTGCCGACGACGGCGCCTTCGACGAGGGGCGACAGCGCGCCATCTGCGCCTACGTGCTCCGCCAGGATATCGACGGGCTTTATGTGGGCGGCACCACGGCCGAGCAGGCCCTGATGCAAATTTCGGAACGGATCACCCAGTTGAGGGTGGTGGCCGAATGCGCCGAGCCCAAACGCACCCGCCTCATTGCCCACGTCGGGACGCCGAGCCTGAGAGGGGCGGAAATTCTGGCGAAAGCGGCGCGCGAGGCGGAGTACGACGCCGTTTCGGCTTTGCCGCCCGACGAATCCCACGCCGGGGGCTTCGATGCCGTCCTCGATTATTACAAGGCCGTCCTCCAGGCCTCCGGGCTTCCGCTTTTCGTCTATCACTTCCCATCGCGGGAGAGACGGGCCTTCAGCTTCGACGAGACGTCGGCGTTGCTGTCGATGGAAGGCGTTGCCGGCATCAAGTTCACCTCGGAGGACCTCTATCTGTTCAGCCGCCTGCGCCGCGCCTTCCCTGACCGCGCGCTGCTTTTCGGCAAGGACGAGATCTATGCCGGCGGCGCCCTGTTCGGCGCCGATGGCGGCATCGGCTCGACCTACAATCTGGTCGGCGGGCTGTATCGCAAGATCCACCAGTGCATCGAGGCCAGAAACCTGGACGAGGCGCGGCGTCTCCAGGCCCTGTCGCGCGATCTGGTGGTGCACCTGCTCGACGCCAACCTGCTGCCGGCGACCAAGCACGTGCTGTCGCGGCGGGGTGTGGATTGCGGGCCGTCCCGGCTTCCGCTGACCCTGGGGGCCCCGGCCGCGGTCGACAAGCTGGACCGCTTCATCGATTCCGGCGTGCTTGACGCCTTCCTGAACTGAGCGAGCCAAAACAGCCGTTTGGTCATCCAGATTGTCACGATTCGGCGCCCCATGGTACAAGGCCGCATGAACGAACTGCTGAGCAGCCCCAAACGGCTTTCGACCGACGTCGTCGATCAACTCGCGGAGCGGGTGCGGTCGGGACAGTATCCGGTCGGGTCCTTTTTTCCCTCCGAGCGTGAGTTGTGCGAGGAATTCGGCGTTGGCCGCCCGTCGATCCGCGAAGCTCTGGTCGCCTTGCAGCGCGCCGGACTGGCCGAGCTTTCCCCGCGCCAGCGGCCCCGCGTCGCCCAGCCGACGGTCGGCAAGATCCTGCGCGAATTGAGCGGCGCGGCGCGGTTCATCCTGGGACAGCCCGAGGGCATCGCCCATTTCGAGCAGGTGCGTTCCTTCATCGAGGTCAGCCTGGCCCGCTATGCCGCCAACCACGCGACAAACGCCCAGATCGCCCGCCTCGGCTATTGCCTGGAGCACAATCAGCGGGCCGTCGGGCAGGAACGGGCGTTCCTCGATTCGGATGTCGCTTTCCATCGGGCGCTTGCGGAAACGGCCGGCAATCCCATTATCATGGCCATGCACGACGCATTCGTCGAATGGCTGATCATGCAGCGCCCGGAGATCGTCGACGTCGAGGACCGTAACCGGCGCTCCTGTGAGGACCATAAAGAGATCTTCGACGCCGTGCTGCGCCGCGACGCCGAACGGGCGGCAGCCGCCATGCAACGCCATATGGACAATGCCTATGCCCTGTACCTCGCGGACATCCATGCCTCGATGCTGAAATGACAGGGAGGTGAGCATGCCCGACCCGGCCGGCGTCAACGCCTACAACAGGGGCGAACACGACACGCGCCCATGGGGAACGTGGGAGGTGCTGGATCTCGGCCGCGCCCATGTCGTCAAACGGATCGTCGTCCTGCCGGGCCAGCAGCTCTCGCTGCAGCGCCACCAGGGCCGCCACGAGCACTGGGTGGTGGTGGAGGGGACCGCCAAGGTCACCTTGGGCGACGAGGTGCGGTCGGTCGAGGAGAACGGCAGCGTCTTCATTCCCGTACGCACGTGGCACCGGCTGGAAAATCCGGGCAGCGCGCCGTTGAGCATCATCGAAATTCAGTACGGCAAAGATCTGCGGGAAGATGACATCGAGCGCCGGGACGACATCTACGGACGCACCTGAGGCGTTCGTTATTGCCCTGGACGTCGGCGGCACGTCGGTCAAGAGCGGCCTCGTGCAACCGGACGGCATGAAGATTGCCGACCGATCGCGCGCCCTGATCGACAGCCGGGCCCCTGCCGGGGACATCCTCTCCGCTTTCGCCCGCTGCATACGTGGCCATGCGGAATCGGCGCCGGCCGGCACGGTGGCCGGCGTCGCCTTGGCTTTTCCCGGCCCCTTCGAATACGACACCGGCATTTGCCGGATAGCCGGCGTGCAGAAGTTCGAGACGATTTACGGCCTCTCCATCGGTCACGAGTTGTCGCGACGCACCGGCTTCGCGCCATCCGCCTTCGTGTTCATCAACGACGCCGAAGCGGCGATCGCAGGCGAAATCAGGTACGGCGCGGCGCACGGGTATCCCCGCGTTATCGGCGTAACCCTGGGAACCGGCATCGGATCGGGCTTCTTCGTGAACGGCCGCCGCCAGACCGAGGGGCCTGGCGTGCCGGCGAACGGAGGCTGGCTGTTCGACGAGCCGTTCGAAGGGGCGATGGCCGACGACTGTTTCTCCATCCGGGGGGTCGAGCGTCGCCTGGTCCAGGCCGGAGCCGCCAGCCGCCGGCCCGAAGCGGCGGCGGGTGACGCGCGCCGGGGCGATCATCGCGCCGAGGCGGTCTTCGAAGCCTTCGGAAACGACGTCGGCCGCTTTCTCGGCGGCTACGTCCGGGCCTTCGGCGCGGACGCCGTCCTCGTCGCCGGGGGGCTCGGCGGCGCTTTCGATCTTTTCGGAAGCGCGTTGCAGGGCCACCTGACGGTTCCCGTAATGCGCGGCACCCTGGGCCCGGATGCGCCCCTCATGGGGGCGGTCAACGCGTTCTGCGAGAAAAGAAACGCGGATTTTGGCTGCGTCAAAGCCTAGCCACCCGCAACTCTTTCGCAATTGACATAAACAGGGACAAACGCTACTTTTTTATATCCAAAACGTTTTGGATGGAGGCTATGTCCTCGCTCCGCCGCTTCGCGTCATCGCTTGGCTTGTCGATCACGACCGTGTCCCGGGCGCTCGACGGTTATCCCGATGTTTCGCCAGCGACTCGCGAGCGCGTGCTCAAGGCCGCGGCGGAAGCGGGCTACCATCCCAACTCGGCGGCACGGCGCCTGCGCAAGGGTTCCGGTGAAACGGTCGCCCTGGTCATGCCGAGCGAACCGGGGCGCTTTTACGAGCCCGTCTTTGTCGAATTACTGGCGGCAGTTGGCGAGCGGTTGGCCGCCCAGCATTACGATCTCGTCCTGCTTGCCGCGCGCCCGGGGCCGGACGAAATGGCCGTCTACCGGCGCCTCGTCGAAGGCCGGCGCGCCGACGCCTTGATCGTGGTGCGTACGCGGCGCGTCGACGAGCGGGTCATCTTTTTGCAGAGCAAAGGCGTGCCCTTCGTCTGCCACGGCCGCACCGATGTCGCCACGCCCTACGCTTTCATCGATGGCGATGGCGAGAGCGGGTTCAGGGACGTGACCGCGCGCCTGATCGCCCGCGGCCACCGTCGCATCGCGCTTCTTTCGGCGCCTGGCGACCTGATGTTTACGGTCTTTCGAACGTCGGGCTGGCGTAGGGCGCTCACTGAAGCGGGGCTGGCCGACGATCTCATCGCCGAAGGAACGCCTACCGAGGACGGCGGCTACGCGTTGGCCAAGGCGTTTCTGGCAAGGGCCGAGCGCCCGACCGCCCTGGTCTGCGCGACCGACCGCATGGCGATCGGGGCCATGCGCGCCGCCGGCGAATTCGGCCTCAAGGTCGGCACCGATATCGCCATCACCGGCCACGACAACATCCAGGCCGCCACCCTTACCGATCCGGCCCTGACCACCATGGAGCTGCCACTCCGCGAAGTGGGCGAACGGGTCGCCGACATGGTGCTGGCGCGGCTTGGCGGGGCCGATCCCCGCGACCTCGTTGAAATCCGTCCCCTCGTCCAGATGCCGCGCGCTTCGTCGGGGGAGGGGCCTTGAGAATGGGCGTGAACGGCCATGAAGAGCCGCGCCGAAGCTAAGTCATTTTAACAGGAAGAGGCTTTCATCATGAAAATGCTCACACAGATTGCCGCCTGGGCGTCTGTCGGCTGCGTGGCGGCGCTCGCCAGTGCCCAGCAGGCCGACGCCCAACAGGACGTCGTGTTCCTGTCGACGCAGCTGCGCCCCATCGAAGAGGCGCAGAAGGTGCGCGAGGTCATCCTCAAGGACTTCAAAGGCAAGGTCACCTACCTGGTCGAGGAGCCCTCGCCCTTCGACGTGCGCGTGCGCGCCGAGGGGCAGGCCGGCAAGCGCACGATCAGTCTTGTGGGTGCCTTGCATGGCGAATTGTCGGCGCTGCAGCCAACCGGCAATCTCGATTCTCTCGATGATGTCGTTGCCAAGCTAACCGACCGCGGCATCCCGGCGAACCTGATGGAGCTTGGCAAATTCGGCACCGGCAAGCAGGTGTACGTGCCATGGATGCAGGCAACCTACATCATGGTCGCGAAGAAAGAGGCGCTCCAGTATCTGCCGGCCGGCGCCAATATCGACACGCTGACCTATGGGCATCTCGAGGCCTGGGGCAAGGCGATGACCGACAAGACCGGCAAGCGCCTGCTCGGCTTCCCGGCGGGACCCAAGGGCCTGATGCCGCGTTTCTTCGAGGGCTATCTCTATCCGTCGTTTACCGGCGGTGTCGTCACGCCCTTCCGCTCGCCCGAGGCCGAGACGATGTGGACGCAGTTCAAAAGCCTCTGGCGGTACGTCAACCCGAATTCGACCTCGTACGATTTCATGCAGGAGCCGCTGATGGGCGGCGAGGTATGGGTCGCCTTCGACCACGTGGCGCGGGTCAAGGAAGCCCTCGTCCAGATGCCTGACGACTTCGTCACCTTCCCGGCGCCGGCCGGCCCCAAGGGCCGCGGTTACATGCCTGTCATCGCCGGGCTTGCCGTTCCCAAGGACGCCCCCAACCGGGCCGGGGCGATTGCCCTCATCGAACACCTGACCAGGCCGGAAACGCAGATCACGACCGCCGCCGAAGTGGGCTTCTTCCCGATCGTCAAAGCCCAGTTGCCGGCCGACCTGTCGCCGGGCATCAAGCTCATTGCCAGCGCGGTGGCCAAAACCCAGGACGCCAAGGACGCTCTTCCCGCCCTGCTACCGGTCGGGCTTGCCGACAAGGGCGGCGAGTTCAACAAGGTCTATTTCGACACCTTCCAGCGCATCGTGCTGCGAAACGAGCAGCCGCGTACCGTGCTGGACGCGCAAGCGGCGGCGCTCAAGGGCATCATGGAAGCCACCAAGGCGCCGTGCTGGGCGCCCGACAAGCCGAGCCAGGGCGCCTGCCCGGTCAACTGAGCAACAAGGCACGACCGGCGGCGCGCCTTTCGCCGGCGCCGCCGGTCTGTCCGGGAAGCATGACATGAGCGCGCGTTCCAAGCTCCTGCCGTACCTGCTGCTGGCGCCGTCCGTCCTCTTTCTGGCGGCGCTGTTCGTGGTGCCGCTGTTCGAGACGATCGCGCTCTCGTTCTCGGACAACGGCGCGCCATCGCTGGCCCACTATCAACGCATGGCCGGCGACCTCAACTTTTGGCCGGCCATACGCAACACGTTCCTGCTCGTCCTGACCGTCGTGCCGTTGCAGGTCGCCCTCGCGCTGGGCATGGCCTCGATGCTCCAGAAGCTGCCCCGGGGGCGCGACCTCATCCTGTGGATCTGGACGATTCCGCTCGGCGTTTCGGATCTTGCCGCTGGGCTCGTCTGGCTCGCCATTATGCAGGAGCGCGGCTATCTCACCAGCGCGCTCGCGGCGCTGGGGCTGATCGACGGGCCGACGCAATGGCTGACCTACGAGACCCCCGGCACTCTGTTTGTCGCCATCCTGCTGGCCGAGGTCTGGCGGGCGACGGCGATCGTCTTCATCATCCTGGTCGCCGGGCTGCAACTCATCCCCAAGGAATACCGCGAGGCGGCCGAGATCTTCGGCGCCAGCCCGTGGACGACCTTCCTCCGCATCACCCTGCCGCTCCTGAAACCAAGCCTGCAGACCGCGCTGATCCTGCGCACCGTCCTGGCCTTCGAGGTCTTCGCGGTGGTCTACGCCATCGCCGGCCGCAACTTCCCGGTGCTCGTCGGCGAGGCCTATGTCTGGCAGCGCGACAACCAGGCTTACGGGGTCGCTGCCGCCTATGCCGTCCTCATCGTCGTCATCTCGCTGGCCGCTACGCTTTTCTACCTGCGGGTCCTGCGCAACAAGTCGGAGCAGCGTCCATGAGCGCGCTCCGTCGTCTCGTCTACGCCACCGGCGTTCTGGCGCTGTGCGCCTGGGTGCTGGTGCCGATCTACTTTATCACGCTGGGCGCCTTCGGCGGCCGGACGGGAGTGTTCAAATGGCCGAAGAGCGTACTGCCGGTCGATACCTCGTTCGCCGCCTTCAAGCTCTTCCTGTCCATCGAGGGAGTCGGCCATGCCGCGCTGAACAGCGTGATTGCGGCCAGCATCTGCATGGTCCTTTCGATCGCGCTCGGCGCCCCGGCCGGCTACGCGCTCGCCCGTTACAGCTTTCCGGGCCAAAACGTCTATCGGCTGCTGATTCTGCTGACGCGGGCCTTCCCGTTGGCCATCCTGGCCCTGCCGCTGACCGTCATCTTCATTCGCGTCGGCCTCTACGATACCCCGCTCGGCGTCGCCCTCATCCACACGGCGCTTGCCCTGCCGTTCGCGGCGCTCATTTCCTCCAGCCTGTTCCTGGGCATCCCGCGCGAATTCGAAGAAGCCGCCTGGGTGTTCGGCTGTACGCGCGCCCAGGCTTTTCGCAAGATCGTGCTGCCGCTTGCCCTGCCGGGCATCGCCGCCACCGCCATCTTCGCCTTCGTCATCTCGTGGAACGAGGTTTTCGCGGCCTCGGTGCTGACGGTGCGCGAGCGCACCCTGACCGCATACCTTTTGACCGTGCTGTCGGAATCGCCGCTTCATTTCCGCTTTGCCGGCGGCTTCCTGCTGATTGTTCCGTCCATCGCTTTCATCTTCGCGGTGAGGAAGTACCTCTTCGCGATGTGGGGCATCGCCAACCGCTGAGGTCGCAAGATGGCTGAGATCCTGATCGATCGCGTCCGCAAGGACTTCGGGCCGGTTCGCGCCCTCGACGAGGTGACGCTCAAGATCGCCGACGGCGAATTCGTTGCCTTGCTGGGGCCATCCGGCTGCGGCAAGACGACCCTGCTGCGCATCATCGCCGGGCTGGAGACGCAAACCGCCGGGCGGATCGTCATCGGCGGGCGCGACCTGACCGACGTGCCGACGCGCAGTCGCGGTCTCGCCATGGTGTTCCAGAACTACGCCGTCTTCCCGCACATGACGGTCTACGAGAATATCGCCTTCGGCCTTCGCATGCAGCGGGCCGATCAGCAGCGGGTCGCCGATCTGGTGGCCCGTGCCGCCCAGCTTCTGCACATCGAGCCCTACCTCGAGCGCTATCCCGGCAACCTTTCGGGTGGGCAGCGCCAGCGGGTGGCGGTGGCGCGCGCGCTGGCCGTCGAACCGCCGGTGCTGCTGATGGACGAGCCGCTGTCGAACCTCGATGCGCTGCTCCGCCTTGAGATGCGGGCCGAACTGAAAACCGTGCTGCAGCACGCCGGGACGACGACCATCTATGTCACCCACGACCAGACGGAAGCCATGGGCCTGGCCGACCGCATCGCCGTGATGCACGGCGGCAGGATCGTGCAGATCGACACGCCGACCGAGATCTACCGCCATCCGAAGACCAGGTTCGTCGGCGGCTTCGTCGGCAGTCCGCCGATGAACTTCCTGTCGGCCGAGGTCAAGGACGGCCAGGTGCGGCTTGGCGGCCTGGCCATTCCGGTATCGGCCGGCGACGGGCCGCTGCTGGCCGGCGTGCGGCCGGAAGACTTCGCCATCGTCGAGCCGGCGCAAGGAATCGCCGCCGAGATCCTGGTGGTCGAGCCGCTGGGCTCGCATACGCTGCTCACCGCCCGCTGCGACGGCAGCACGATCAGGATTGTCGCGCCGGACATCGTGGATTGGCCGGCCGGCCGCCGGATCGGCCTGGTGCCCGCGGCGGGACGGATCGTCTGGATGGACCCCAAGTCGGAACAGGCTTTGGAACGAAAGGAATGACGGAATTGATCGACGCGGCCCAAGCCGTCCTGCGCGCCAACGACCGGGGCGGCTATACCGTGCCCACGGATCGCCTGTATCCGTTCCAGTGGAACTGGGATTCCGCTTTTGTCGCCCTGGGCTGGGCCACCTTCGACGAGGATCGGGCGTGGCGCGAGATCGAGCGGCTTCTCGAAGGGCAGTGGGACGACGGCATGGTGCCGCACATCGTTTTCCACGTGCCGAGCGACGACTACTTTCCGGGGCCGGACGTATGGGGCACCAAGCATCGCCCGGCGACGTCCGGCGTCACCCAACCGCCGGTGCTGGCGACGGTGGTTCGCCGCCTGTTTGACGCAACGGGTGCCGCCGAGCGCGCCGCCGCGCTGTATCCGAAGCTGTTGGCGTGGCATCGCTGGTGGGCGAAGGCGCGCGACCCCCAAGGCACCGGCCTGGTCGCCATCCTGCATCCCTGGGAATCGGGGATGGACAACAGCCCGGCGTGGGATTTGGCGTTGGCTCGCGTGCCGATGTCTGGCGTCACGCCAATCCGCCGCCGCGATACCCGCCACATCGGTGCCGACATGCGCCCGCAGGACGACGAATACCGTCGCTATATTGCGCTCGTCGATCTCTTCCGGACCCTGCGCTGGGAACCCGAAGCGATGTGGGCGCATACCCCTTTTAAGGTTGCTGACGTCGGCATCAACGCCATGCTGCACCGCGCCGAAACCGACCTGCTCGCGCTGGCTGGGGGCTTCGGCCAGCCCGGCGACGAGGACGAGATCGCGCTACGCCTGGAGCGGCGACGCCAGGCGATGCCGGGCTTGTGGAACGAGGCCGCCGGGCTCTTCGAGCCGTTCGACCTGATCGCGCAGGCCCCCGTGCCGGTCGCGACGAGCGCCGGGTTCCTGCCGCTCTTTGCCGGGCTGGTCGACACCAGACAGGCCCGGCGCATGGCCGCCGAAATCGAACGATGGGCTGAGGCCGTGAGATACCTTGTGCCCAGCCTGTCGCCCCGCGATCCCCGCTTCGACGCCAAGCGCTATTGGCGCGGCCCCGTGTGGGCCATCGTCAACCGCATGATCGCCGAAGGTCTCGCCGACTATGGGCAGGACGCGCTGGCAACGCGCATCCACGGGCATACCCAAGCCCTGGTGCGCCGTGGCGGCTTCGCCGAGTACTTCGATCCCACCACGGGCGAAGGTCTTGGCGGCGAGCGCTTCTCCTGGACTGCCGCCACGGCATTGAGTTGGGCGGCGCCATAACTCACGCCACGAGCCGTCGGGATCCGCGATTACGCTTCCGGCATCCCGATCCCAGCCCCGGGCCATTGATCCACCAATGCGCCGTCCCCGCCGAACCGCATCGGTTGCGGGTCGGTCAGGATCTCGACGCCGGGCCGATCCCTGAGGGCGGGAAGCAACGCCTCGGAGGCATAGAGGTATTCCAGGTTCAGCGTGTTGGGGATGCGGATCAGGCCGAGAGAGTCGGGCGTGTGGGACTCGCAGGTCTTGACGGCGGCCTGAATGGCGGTTCGGTCATCGGGCATGACCATGGGCAGGGCTGCCGCGCCTAGGACGCAGGAGGTCAGGGAATTGGTGTAGACGGCGTCGCGGCTGAACTTGCCGGCCAGGCGTTCGGTGACGACGTCGGCGCGGGCGACGCCCGTGGCGTTGCCTTCGCTCTTGTCCGTCACGTCGAGCACGACGATGCGCGAAACCGAGGGGCCGCCGCTGATCGCCGTGGTGGACGGGCGTCCGGTGATGTTGGGGTCCATGCCGCTGCCGGAAAATTCCTTACCGACGGCGTCGACGACGAGCACATCCAGCGGACCGGAAGCCAACGGCTGATCGAGCGGGCCCAACGGCAGGCGCGGCATGTTGCGCATGGCCTCGGTCAGCAGTTCGCGTTCCCGCTCAATCATGCGTTCCGTGGGCAAGACGACGACTCGGGACAGCCGGTGGTAGGCATTCTCGATAGTGGCGATGCCGAACAGCACGCGGCAGGTTGCCAGTTTCATCCGTGCCATTTCGACGATGAACCGCCCGACGTGGTTGAAGCCCCAGGCGTGGCAGTTGTCGGCGCCCGACCGCTTGCCGAGGCCAATCGACAGCATTTTGACGAGGCCGCTTTCGTTGGGGGCCCGGAACGCGCTGTGCGGCTTGATGCGATTGAAAAGGACGATGCCGTCCGCCTCGAAGGCCAGCCTGTCGATGCGGACCTCCATGCCGTTGGCGAGACGCCCCAGTTCCACCGTTTCCATGCTCGAGCGGATCGGGCAGCCGGCCGTCCGTTCGGTGACGCCCAGTTGGGCGAGCACGCTGATCTGCCCTTCCGCCGTGGCGCCGCCGTGACTCCCCATGGCAGGGACGATGAAGGGATGGGCGCCACGTTCGCGCACCTCCCGCACGATGGCGCGGACGAGTTCCGGCAGATCGGCGAGCCCGCGACTGCCGACGGTAAGCGCGATGCTCATGCCTGGCTTCAGCGCGGAAACGCACGGTGCACCGGCGAGCGCATCGTGAACGGCACTTGCCGGATCGCCGGCCTCGCGGGTCTCGAAGGTCTGGCGGACCAACGCCACGGGGGGCAGCCCGACATGTTCGACCAGCTTGAGGTATCGAGGTCTCATGACGTCCTGCGGAAAATCTCCCGCCGCATCTCACCCCCGTTGCGGGGTGGCATAGATTTCAGGGTTCAGCACGCGGGGGGAACGATCGCCAGCCAGCACGGTATCGATATCGGCGATGGTCATCAGTCCCATGCGCTCCACCGATTCCGTGGTATCGGCGCCGCAGTGGGGGGTGAAGACCACGCGCGGGTGGACGAAGATCGGGTGGCTGCGGTCCGGGGGTTCGGCCACGTAGGCGTCGATCGCCGCGCCCATCAGGCGGTCGGATTGCAGGGCCGCCGTCAGGGCGTCCAGGTCGACGACCTCGCCGCGCGCGAAGTTCATCAGGTAGGCCGTGGGCTTCATCCGGGCGAGTTCGGCGGCGCCGATGAGATGGGCATTGTCCTTGCCGCCGAAGACATGCAGCGAGACATAGTCTGCCTGCGCGAGAAGCGCATCGAGGCCGAGCAGCTCGATGCCGTGTTCCCGGACGAAGGCGGCATCGGGGTACAGCTCGGTTGCGACGACCTTCATGCCCAATGCCCGGGCCTTGCGCGCCAGGGTCTTGCCGATGTTGCCGAGCCCGACGACCCCCAGGGTCTTGCCCTCGACTTCCGTGCCGATATGGCGCTGCCAAGCGCCGCCGACCACCACCTGATGCATCATCGGAATACGCCGGGCCAGGGACAGCATGCTGCCCAGCGCCAATTCCGCCACCGCGTTGGCATTGGCGCCGGGGGTGTTGAACACCGGGATGCCGCGCGCCGTCGCCGCCGGCACGTCGATATTGTCGACGCCGACGCCGTGCTTGAGGACGGCGCGCAGCCGCGGGGCATTCCCGATGACGGCGGCGGTCGCCGGGATCAGCCCCACCACCAGGAACTCCATCCGCTCGATATGATCGGCGACCCCGCCGTCCGGCCGCGTCGTGTCCGTGCAGCGAATGAACTCCCAGTCGTGCTCCTGGATGCGCTGCGGCACGCAGCCGACCTTGCCGAAACCGGGGGACGTGGTGACAACGACGGTTTTCATGATATCCACTCTCTCGTTCAGGGCCCCTTTATTGCGCGATGGCGTGCTTTTCCAGGATCGCCCGGATCTTCGCGTCCAGGTCGGGCGTGGACAGGAGGGCCGGCTGGCGGCTGGCCCCCACGCTGGCGTCCATCAGGTAAAGCGCGCGCTTGACCATCGCCGGCGCGTAGCCCAGGGCATAGAGGTCGATCCGAAGCTTGGTGAACAGATCCTGCTGGCGTTCCGACGCCGCCATGTCGCCTTTCTCGAACTCCTTGCAGATCGCGTTGAGCGGCACCGGCATGACATTGCCGAGACCCGAAATGCACCCTTTGGCGCCATGGGACAGCGCGTAGTAGATGAGGGAATCCGGCCCCGAGAAGACATCGAAATCGTTTCGGCCGTTGGCGATCTCCAGGTAGGCGTCGATCGTTTCCTTGGTGCCGCCGCTGTCCTTGATGCCGAGGATGTTGGGGTGGTCGGCAAGCCGAGCCGCCGTTGCCGGCTCGATATGGTTCTGGGTGCGCGCCGGGATGTCGTAGAGGTAGACGGGACGCTGCAAAGCGTCGGCGACGCGGGAGAAATGGGTGAACAGACCGTCCTGCGTGCAGCCGATGAAGTAGGGCGTGATGACGGCGATCGCATCGACGCCGAGCTTCACCATTTCCTTGCCGAGCAGGATTGTCTCGTAGGTCGACGGCGTTCCGACGTTCACGAACACCTTGACCTTGCCGGCCACCTCGTCGACGACCTCGCCGCAAAGCCGCACCTTCTCTTCGAAGGTCAGGCTGGTGAAGTCCCCGTTGGTGCCGCAGCAAAGAATGTTGTTGCCCGCGGCCACCTGGCGGCGGACCTGCTTTCTGACCGCCGGATAGTTGATGTTCTCCTGATCGTCGAAGCAGGTGACCAACGCGACAAAGGGAAGGCGTTCTTTCATGGGATTCCTCACGTTATCGAAAGACTGTTGGGATGGATCGGCGCCCGCCGACGCGGGTGCCGGTGCGGATGCGTCGCGCGACGCTGCTTTCAGGTCGTTGCGTCTTTCTTCTTCTGGGCTCGCTTCTGGTAGATCGGCCAGGCCAGCGAAAGCAGCGTGAGAAGCAGAAAGAGCACGGTGATCGGGCTGGAGACGAACTTCACGATATCGTCGTCGGCGAGCATGAGGCCTTGGCGCAGGTTGGTCTCGGCAAGTGGCCCCAGGATCAAGGCGATGCAGAGCGCGGCCTGCGAGAAGTCGAATTTCTGCATCACGTAGCCAAGCACCCCGAAGCCCAGCATCGTATACAGGTCTATGTCATTCATGTTGATCGCGTAGGAGCCGATGAAGCAGAACACGACGATGGAGACAGTCAGGGTCTTCTTCGGGATCGCCAGAATTTTCGAGAAATACCGGATGCCGATCATGCCGAAAATGAGCATGAAGATATTGGCCAGGAAGGTTCCGGTGAAAATGCCGACAACGATGCCTGGGTTCTCCTGGAAAAGCATGGGTCCCGGCGCAATGCCCTGGATCATCAGTCCGCCCATGAGCACCGCCGTGACCACATCGCCGGGAATGCCCAGTGCCAACAGCGGGACCAGCGCGCCGCCGCAGACGGCATTGTTGGCGCTCTCGGTTGCGGCGACGCCGGGCACGTGTCCGGTACCGAATTTCTCCGGCGTCTTGGAGGCCCGACGAGCTTCGTTGTAGCTGATCCAGGAGGCTGTTCCCGACCCGGTGCCGGGAATGATGCCGACGATGGTGCCGATGATCGAACCGCGCAGCAGGACGCCGGCCGACTCCCGCATATCGGCCCACGAGGGCAGGACGCCCGAAATCTTGATCGTCTTGATCCTGTCTTCGAAGATGTGTTCGAGCTGGACGAAAACCTCGGAGAGCGCGAACAACCCGATCAGCGCCGGCGTAAAGGCAAATCCGGAGGCAAAGCCGGTAAACCCGAACGTGTAGCGTGTGGCGCCCGTCACGGGATCGCCGCCGACGCAGGACAAGAGAATACCCAACATGCCGGCGATGCATCCCTTGAGAATGTCGCTGGACAGGCTGGCGATGATCGTCAACCCAAAGAGAGCCAACGCGAAATATTCGGACGGGCCGAACTTGAGGGCGATGGAGGCGAGCTGCGGGGCCAGGGTCGCCAGCACGATCGAACTGAAGACGCCCCCGACGAAGGAGGCGATGGTCGCCATCCCCAGCGCCTTTCCCGCGAATCCCTTCTGCGCCAAGGGGTAGCCGTCGAGAACGGTTGCGGCGGAGGAGGGCGTTCCCGGCGTCTTGATCAGAATGGCCGAGATGCATCCGCCATAGATGCCGCCGATGTAAATGCCGATCAGCATGTTGATGCCTTCGATCGGCTCCATCCCGAACGTCAGAGGGATGAGCAAGGCGACGCCCATCGTTGCGGTTAGCCCCGGCAGCGCGCCGATGACGATTCCGCCGGCCGTTCCCAGCGCGATGGCCCACAAGACACCTGGGCTGAAGGCCGCCTCAATGTACTGGAAGTACTCCATGTCTGCTCTCTTCGCCCCGTCATGGAACCGAGAAGGGATGGGGCCGTCGGTGCCGGGGCCGCGCTGCGTTTGCGGCCCCGGCCGGCGTCCGTGGGAGGTCTACTTCTTGACGTTCATTCCATACATGCCGAGGGAACGGATGACCTTTTCGGCGACCGCCGAATCCCGCTCGGCCAGCGCTTTGTACTGGGCGTTGGTCCGGAACTCGATGTACTCGCCGAGGTCGTCCATCTTCTTGAGGAACTTCGCATCTTGGAACACCTTGTCGAGCGCGCCTTCCAGCTTCGCCTTGACGGGCGCGGGAAGGCCTTTCGGCGCAATGATTCCCTTCCATGCCGACCACGTGAAATCGACGCCCGCTTCCTTGGCGGTCGGGGCGTCGGGGAACTGTTTGATCCGCTGCTCCTCCATGACCATGATGACCTTGATGTTCCCGGCCTTAGCCTGGGTGAGCAGTTCGGAGGGATGAGCCACCACGGCATCGATGTGGCCGCCGACGCAGGCGGTAATGGCCGTCGCCGAGCCGCCGTACGGCATGCTCTTCACCTGCACGCCGGCCGCCATGGCCAAGCCTTCCATCGCGATGTGGCTGGCGCCGCCGGCACCGGAGTTGCCGACCGACAGTTTGCCGGGGTTGGCCTTGGCGTATGCGAGGAACGACTTCGCGTCCTGGAACGGAACGTTCTTGTTGACGCCGACCAGCATGAGGTTGCGTCCCATCAGGGCGAGGAATTCGACGTCTTTGACGGCGTAGTCGATGCCGCCGTAGTGGGGCAGCATCGCCAACGGCCCCTGAGCGCCGAAACCGACGGTGTAGCCGTCGGGGGCGGCGTGAAGCACCGCGCTGGTGCCGATCGAGCCGCCGCCGCCGGGCATGTTGCGCACCACCATGGTGCCGCCTAAGTAGGGTTCGATGAATTCCGCCATGACGCGGGCGGACAGATCCGTCCCCCCTCCCGCGGCATAGGGCACGACGATCTGTACGGGGCGGGCCGGATAGGAATCCGCCGCCGCGGCCGTGGCGACGAAAACGGACAAACAGCAGCCGACCAGGGCGGTCACGGGGTACTTCATCGCTCTTCTCCTTGTAAATGTATCGAGGGCTATCAGCGGCGTCGATTCGTCAGGGTAGGTAGACTTTGATGATCTGCGTAAAAACCAGATACACGCTTAGAATGATTCCCAAAGGAATGACGGCAAAATGGAGGACTTTTCGTTCGCCAAGAACAAGCATCGCAATGATGAAGAACGCGGCTGTACTGATGATGTACCCTGTCTGGACATAGAAGGCGGCGTAGGCAACCATCAGCAAAAAGAAAAGCGCGAGTTTTATCGCGAGGCGGACGCTGGTGGTGCGCGCGCCTTCTTGCGGTTGGCGTTGGCGCGTCACCAGCGTCCGCAGGGCAAGCGCGATCGAGAGAAGGGCGATGCCGCCTATCATCAACCATGGGAAAAAGCTGGGGCCCGCCCATGTCCCCGTGCCAACAGTAGAAAGGCCCGTGGTCAACACGGCGGCGAAAACACAGAAGGACAGGAGGGCGAGCGCCAACCACAGATCGGCATGCCTATTCATGGGGATGGTTCCGTTTCGGGGTGCCGACGGCGTTCCGAGGGGTGGCCCATCGGTGGGGGTGATGACATGGCTCTGCGGGGGGCGCCAAGGTCGCCGGTTGGCAGATGGCCACCCCATCGAATCCAGGGTTCGAACGGCAAAACGGCATTTGTTCACACGTGGCGGCCGGCTGTTTGTCGTTTGGTGCGCAACCCGTGCGCGCTCAGCCTGAACCGCCTATCCCTGCTTTTGTGATGATCGGAATCCGATCATGTGTTCGAGATTTATGATGCGCGCCGATGATGGATTTGTCAACGGGCATGCGTCGGGCGCGGCGAATGCCGTCCTAGGGGATGGGGTTCACGACCGGCGCCTTCCGAGCCCGGTCAGGACTATGGAGAAAGGTCCGGCCTTCAGCGGCGGGAGGAGGTGGAGGGGGCCGAAAACTGTCCGTCGGCGAGGCGGCCGAAGGAAAACTTCACGGCGTCCGACAGCTCTGTGGCTGCATTGAGGACGGCCGGCGTCGCCCGTTCGACGAAGGCTTCGATGCCCATGCGCTCCGACGTGATGGTCAGACTGATGCCGCCCACCGGCACGCCATCGGCGTTCAAGACCGGTGCCGCCACCGTTCGCAGGCCGAAGGCGTTCTCGCCATCGGAAACGGCATATCCCTGAGAACGGACGGCTTCCAGGCGGACAAGCAGCTCCTCGAGGCCGACCAGCGTCCGTTCGGAGAACTTCGTCCGGTGCGAGGCATTCAGGCGCTCGATTTGTTCCTGGCGCGGCAGGAACGCCAGCATCGCGTGCCCGAGGGCGGCGGCATAAGCCTTCGTGCGCGTCCCCGGGCGGCGGTCGAGTCCCGACAACGACAGTCCGCTTTCGACGCGGACGATGTAGACGACGTCGTCGCGGTCCAGCACCCCATAGGACGCCGCATCGGCGATCTCCGGGACCAGCTCGCGCAGGATGGGAAAGGCGTGTTCGCGGAGATCGGAGCCCATCAGGGCGTTGTAGCCGATCTGCAGGCACTTCAGGGTCAGTCGAAACCGCTTGTTGTCGCTGGTGGCGCGAAGGAAACCCAACGAAACCAGGGTGTGGACCAGGCGGAAGGCGGTCCCGCGATCGATGCCCGCGCGGGCCGCGATCTCGGGCAATGACAGTTCCGGTTCGTCGGTCTGGAAGACCGCAAGCACGCCCAAAACCTTGGCCGCCGATCGGACCTTGTTCTTCTCGTTCTCCGTAGGGTCACGCCGTTCGACCATCCCGGCTTTCTCCTGATCGCTATCCGAACGTCTGCTTGGTTATCTATAGGGGGGCCGGCGCCCTGTCAACACGCGGCCGGCGGCCACCGGGGCTTGGCTGGCGGGAGGATCTGGAGGCCGGCTTGAGAGAAAGGGGAAGTTGGCCACAGGGTGTTCGGTATCCGTAAAAAATTGGATTATGATAAGCTTCAAAGGGAAGCCAGTACGGACCGGAGGGAGCGCGCCCCGGCGGCCCTCGTCGGGTGGTTGACAGGAGGGGTGATTGACGGCACCATGCGCAAACGCGTGCGAATGTTCGGAATACGAACAAAAGCGTCAGAGACATTTTGTGCACCCCCCAGAGCTTGGCGCAGGGTTGCGGTCGGAGGAATCGGTTTTGTCCAGTCTTGCCCGTCCCGTCACCCTGCAATACCCGCCCACCCTCCAATGCGGCCAGGGAACCGCCTCGGCAGTCGGCCCTTGGGCCGAGATGCAGGGGTGCCGGCGCGTTCTGGTGGTCGCGGACGCCTTTAATGCGGACCGGATCGAGCGGCTGGGGCTGCCCGGCCAGGCGGTCGTCTTCGATCGGATCAGGCCCGAGCCGGATATCGCCAATCTCGACGCTCTTCTTGCCGTCGCGCGCGGGGCTGCGCCCGATCTCGTCATCGGGTTCGGGGGCGGCAGCGCGATGGACCTCGCCAAACTGGCGGCGGTCCTGCACGACAGCGTCCAGACCCTTGCCGACGTCGTCGGCGCCGGCCGTGTCGCCGGACGGCGAAGCGTCCTGGTCCAGGTGCCGACCACTTCGGGGACCGGCAGCGAATGTGGCACGCGCGCCCTGGTGACGGATGCGGCCAATCATCGGAAACTGGCGGTGGAAAGCCGCCACATGCTGGCCGACATGGCGGTGATCGATCCGGATTTGACGATATCGGTCCCGCCGGCGGTGACGGCGGCGACGGGTGTCGACGCCTTGGCGCACTGCGTGGAATCGTTCACCAATCGCAAGTCCCACCCCCTCGTCGATCTCTATGCCGAGGAGGGGATCCGGCTTGTCGGACGGCATCTGGCGCAAGCCGTCACCGCCGGCGACGATGGCGAGGCGCGGATGGGCATGAGCCTGGCCAGCATGTACGGTGGACTTTGCCTCGGCCCCGTCAACACGGCAGCCGGTCACGCCGTCGCCTACCCGCTGGGGACCCGGTTCGGCCTGCCGCATGGGCTGGCCAATGCCCTGATCTTCCCGTACGTCCTGGCGTTCAATGCGCCGGCCTGTCCCGCCAAGACGGCCCGTATTCTCGATCTGCTCGGCCAGCCCGGTGGCGACACTCCGTCGGAGGAAGAAGTCTTCCGTCTCGCCGACGGATTCTGCCGGGGTGTCGGGATCGATGGCGCCGCCATTCCGTCTTTCGCCGAGGGCGATCTGGAGGCGATGGCCGACGAGGCCTTCTCCATCAAGCGCCTGCTCGACAATAATCCACGGGATGTCGGTCGCAATGATATCCTCGGCATTTACCGGCGCTTGGCGGCCCGCCGGTAACTCGGCCGATATGCTGCCGATCAAGGTCTTCTGAGGAAGGCATGCTGGAGATCGCAATCATTGCCGACGACCTGACGGGTGCGGCGGACACCGGCATCCAGTTCCGGGCCCTCTATGGCCAGGCGCTGCTGATGGCCGACAACGGCTTGGCGGCGCGTCCGCCGCAGCCGACGCCCGAGGTGCTGGCGGTGCACACGATGAGCCGGGCGCTGCCGGTGGGGCAGGCCCGCGCCCGCATCCGGCTGGCCGGCGAGAGGCTGACCCTATGGCGGCCGGGACGGGTGTTCAAGAAGGTGGATTCCTGCCTGCGCGGCAACATCGGTGCCGAGACCGACGCCCTGATGGATACGTTGGGCGTGCCGATGAGCTTTATCGCGCCGGCCTTTCCCAAGGTCGGGCGCACCACGCGCGACGACGTCCATCTGGTCCACGGTCGGCCGGTGGCGGAGACCGAGATGGGGTGCGACCCGGCGACCCCGGTGACGGAAAGCCGGCTGTCCAGGGTCATCGCCGCCCAAAGCCACCACCGGGTCGGCCACGTCGACCTCAAGACGGTGGTCGACGGCGAGGCGGCGCTTGTTGCCGCCGTCAACAGGCTGGTGGACGAGGGGGCCCGCCACATCGTTTTCGACATCGTCGAGCAGAGCCATCTGGCGGCGGTGGCTCATTTGGCGTTGAAGTTTTTTCCGGATGCCCTGCTGGTCGGCTCGGCGGGACTGGCCGAGGGGTTGTGCGATTGTCGGCGCCATCGCGCGGCATCCCGGCCCAGGAAACTGGCCGCCGCGCCCGGCCATCACCTGATCGTGCTGGGCACGGCATCGCCGCGGGCGCGCCGCCAGGTCGAGGTTCTGCAAGCCGCCCGTCCCTGTGCCCTCATCGAGCTGGATGCCGGCCGGCTGGCCAGGACCGACCTGGTTCCCGAGGAGGACGATCTCGCCGACCTGGCGGAGGCGCTGGCGAACGGCGACGTGGTGGCGCGCATCGCGCCGCCGCCGGCCGAGACCTCGGCGCGCACCACGCGGCGGGTGGCCGGCGGCTTCGGCGCGCTGGTGGCGGCCCTGGTGGCGCGCACGCCGCCGGCCAGCCTGTTTCTTTCCGGCGGCGACACGGCGTTGTCGGTGCTGGGCAGGCTGGGCGCGCGCGGACTTCGGCTGGAACTCGAGATCGTGCCCGGCCTGGTGCTGGGTACCGTGGTCGGCTGTGCCTTCGAAGGCTTGGCCATCGGCACCAAACCTGGCGCCTTCGGCGACGACGACGCGTTGCTTCGATGGCGTGATTTCTGGTCATGAGGAAGGAACCAACCATGAGCCTGCCCATTCTCGCCATCACCATGGGCGACCCGGCCGGCATCGGCGCCGAGATCGCCGCCAAGACCCTGGCCGAGCAGGAGACGTACAAGATCTGCCGCCCGCTCGTCATCGGCGACGCCTGCGTCATGGAAGACGCCGTGCGCCTGTGCAAGCTCGACCTCGCCATCCATGCCATCGACGATCCAGCGGCGGGAACGTACCGCTTCGGCAGCCTCGACGTCCTCGACCTTGCCTTCCTGGAGCCCGACGAACACCGCTACAAGCAGGTGACCGCCAGGCAGGGTGACGCCGCCTTCCACTACGTCGCCAAAGCCATCGAACTGGCCATGGCGGGCCAAGTCGACGGCACCGTCACCGGGCCGATCAACAAGGAGTCCCTCAACCTCGCCGGCCACCACTATTCGGGCCACACCGAGATCTACGGGGGACTGACCCGCACCAAGGACTACGCGATGATGCTGGCCGACGGCGACTTCCGGGTGGTGCATGTGTCCACCCACGTCAGCCTGCGCCAGGCCTGCGACAGGGTGAAGACGCCGCGCGTGCTGCGCGTCATCGAACTGGCGGACGCCGCGCTCAAGCAGCTCGGCATCGCCGAACCTCGCATCGGTGTCTGCGGCCTCAACCCGCATTGCGGCGAGGCGCGCATGTTCGGCACCGAGGACGAGGACGAGATCCGTCCCGCCGTCGAGCAGGCCAGGGGGCGCGGCATCGCCGCCGAAGGGCCGCTGCCGGCCGACACCATCTTTTCCAAGATGGCCGGCGGCATGTTCGACATCGTGGTCGCCATGTACCACGACCAGGGCCATATCCCGACCAAGCTGGTCGGCTTCAAGTACGACGGCAAGACCGACACCTGGGCCCAGATGGCCGGCGTCAACATCACGCTCGGCCTGCCCATCATCCGCGTCTCGGTCGACCACGGCACCGCCTTCGATCGGGCCGGCGAAGGCCGCGCCAACCCCCAGTCCCTCATCGAGGCGGTCCGCTACGCCAGCCGCTTCGCCAGGGGGGCGGCCAACCGCTAAGACATCGCATCCGTTCCGGTGGTCTCCGAGCGCCGCAGCCTCAAAAGCTGCGGCGTTTTTGTCGTCGCCTCGGAAGGGTGGAAGCGGGACGAAAAACCCATCGTTGATCCGTTGGATAATCCGGCATCGGAAAGCGGCGCCAAAAAAACGCTGGACCGCCGCCGCCTACTCCATGCTAAAACGACCGTATGAAAACAAACGTTTGTTTTACCTGGTGAGAGATTGAACTTCGGCGGTTGACCGTCGATCGGGAGCCGCTGGGACCGGCGGGCCAAGCCGGCCACCAGGTGACGGGAGCGACGACGGGGGCAAGGCCAAAGGGAGCAGGCGGGGGAAATGGCACATACGTTGATGGACGCGCTGGTGATCGTTTTCAGCATCGGCGGCCTTTCGTGCATTGTCATCGGCGTCCTGGTCGGCATCTTCGTCGGGGCGATGCCGGGCCTCGGTCCGTCGATCGGCATCGCGCTGCTCATCCCCTTCACCTACGGACTTTCGACCAGCTATAGCCTGCTGCTGCTGGTTTCGCTCTACATGGCGGCCGAATACGGTGGGTCCATCAGCGCCATTTTGATCGCGACGCCGGGAACGTCGGCTGCCGCCGCCACGGTGCTTGATGGTTATCCCTTGCGGCAGAAGGGGTTCCCCGGGTTGGCACTCGGCATTTCGCTCAGCGCCTCGTCGGTGGGTGGCCTGATCGGTACGCTGGCGCTGATCCTGTTCGCCCAGCCGCTGGCCGAGGTGGCCCTGCGCTTCGGTCCGCCCGCCTATTTCGCCATCGGCCTGTTCGGTTTGACGACGGTCGCCTCGCTGTCGGCCGAATCGCCGATCAAGGGTTTGCTGGTAGCCTGTTTCGGGCTGGCCATCGCGACCATCGGCATCGATCCCATTTCCGGGGCGCCGCGCTTCGCCTTCGGGCAGATGGAACTTTTCGAGGGGGTTCCCTTTCTGACCGCCCTGATCGGCCTGTTCGCCCTGTCCGAAGCCTTCGGCATGGCCGAGCGCAAGATCACCAAACGCAAGGTTGACGAACGGGTGGGACACATCCTCCTGTCGCTCAGACAATGGCGCGACCTGCTGCCGACCATGATGAGCGGCTCGATCATCGGCACCATCCTGGGGATTGTCCCCGGCGTCGGCGGCAACATCGCCTGCTGGCTCGCCTATGATCGAGCCAGGAAGCGCTCCAAGCATCCGGAAAGCTTCGGTACCGGCGAACCCAAGGGCATCGCCGCGCCGGAGGCCGCCAACAATGCCACCGTGGGAGGCGCGATGATCCCACTCTTGTCCCTGGGCGTGCCCGGCTCGCCGACCACGGCCGTTCTCATGGGCGCCCTCATCCTGCACGGCGTGCGGCCGGGACCGCAGCTGTTTACCGAGGCGCCGGACATGATCTACGCGCTGTTTATCGGCTTGGCGGTCTGCGTCGCCGTGATGTTCCTCATCGGCTCGTTTACGCTGTCCTGGTGGGCCCGCCTGATGTCGGTTTCCGACTCGGTGCTGGTCGTCGTCATCTGCGTGCTGTCCACCGTCGGCGCCTTCAGCCTGCGCAGCCTGATGTTCGACGTCTATGTCACAGTGGGCTTTGGCGTGCTGGGCTACATCCTCAAGAAGTTCAGGTTCCCGATGCCGCCCATCGTGCTCGCGATGGTGCTGGGCTACCTGGTCGAATCCAATTTCCGCACCGCGCTTCTCATGTCCCAGGGAAGCTACGCGATCTTTTTTGAGGATTGGCTTTGCCTGCTGTTCATCGTCCTCAGCGTCGGCACCTTCGTCTGGCCGCTGCTCAAGCAACGCGTCGCTCGCGTTCTCGGTTTCAACACCACCAAATAGTGCTTCGCAACAGAGGAGGTCGACATGACATTTGGAAAAACCGGAGGATGGGTTTCGGGGCTTCTTGCCTCGGTTTGCCTGGTTCTCGCCGTCGCCACGCCCGAGGCCAGGGCCGCCTTCCCGGGAAAGACCATCAACCTCGCCGTCTGGAGCGGCGCCGGCGGCGCGCTCGACATATACGGCCGCAAGCTTGCCGAGATGCTCACCAAGGAGATGGGCTGGACGACCAAGGTCGAGAACCGCCCCGGCGGCAGCGGGTCGGTCGGCATGTCCTACATGATGACCCAGCCGGCCGACGGGCATACCTGGCTGATCTTCACGGCGACGCTGAGCACCGGCATCGTCCGCGAGCTGATTCCGTTCAAGACCTCCGACATCCGCTTCGTGCGCGCGATGACGGCGGAACCGACGTCGCTGGCCGTTCGCAAGGACAGCCCGCTCAAGTCCACCGCCGACTTCGTCAATTACATGAAGGCTCATCCAAAGGGGCTGAAGACCGGCGGCCATTCCTCGGGCGGCTTCCACCAGTACATGCTGTTCCAGCTGATGGAGAAGGGCGGTTTTGAAGCCGGATGGGTGCCGCACGATTCCTCGGCCAAGATTCCGCTCAACATCATGGGCGGGCATATCGACGCCTCCATGATGACGCCGTCGTCCGGCCTGTCGCAGGTGCAGTCGGGGGATATCCGGCTGCTCGGCGTCAGCCTGCCCGAGCGTTCCAAGTTCCTGCCCGACGTGCCCACCTTCAAGGAACAGGGCTTCGATCTGGTCGACATGATCTGGCGTGGCGTGGCGCTGAAGGCGGGAACGCCAGAACCGATCGTGGCGGAAATCCAGAAGGCGCTCGACAAGGTCGAGGCCAGTGCCGAATGGCAGGCTTACATGAAGGATGAGTTCCAGGAGAATCCCGGTTACCGCGACGACGCCTTCCGCCAAAAGGTGGAAAAGGAGATCGTCGAGCAGCGCGCGTACCTTGAAAAGGCGGGTTTCCTCAAGAAGTAGGAACACGTGCAGGCCCCGGGGGACCCGCGATCCCCCGGGGCGCCCAACGACCAGGACGATCGAGCGGAACGGCCGATCGCGCAGAAGGTGAACAGATGAGAAAGGGTTCCATCGTCATTGCCTTGATCTTCATGGCGCTCGGCATCGCCTTCATCCATCAGGCGCAGTTGCTGCCGGAAAGTCCGACCGCCGATGACGTCGGGCCCGGCGAGTTGCCGACCTGGCTGGGCGTGGCCGGGGTCCTGCTGTCGATGGTTCTGGTGGTGTCGCAATGGCGGATGCGGGAGGCGGCCGACGAGGTCATCTCGTTCACCCGCCAAGGCGCCGGATTCCTTTTGTTGGCCCTTGCTTTCCTGGTGGCGATCCCGTTCATCGGGTTCGTCGTCGCCGCCGCCGTCTTCTCGGCGGTCGGCGTCTACGTCCTGGAGTCGTCGCGCAAGGCGGTCTTGCCGGTTGCCGTCGGCGGCGGCGTCGCCGCCTTCCTCTATCTGGTTTTTCAACGCCTCCTGGACGTTCCGTTGCCGGGCGGCTTGCTATTGTAAACGGGTGATTTCGGTGTGGGGAAAAGACACATGGGTGCGGTCGTGAAGGACAAGAAGAAAATCGACGGTCGGATCGCCTTCATCGGGTTCGGCGAGGCCGCACAGGCCTTTCTGACTGGCTGGCGCACGGTGGCCGAGTTCGCCGTCGACGCCTACGACATCAAGACCGATCAGACGGAAACCCGGATTGCCAAGCAAGAGGACTACCGGATGCATGGCATCGGGGGTGGGGCAAGCGCCGCCGAGGTGGTGCAAGGCGCATCCTTCGTCTTCTCGGCGGTCACCGCCGACGCCAGCCTGGATGCCGCCGAAAGCGTGGTGCCGGCCATCGGGGCGGGCGCGCTTTATCTCGACATCAACTCGGTGTCGCCGAATCGCAAGCGCGCATCGGCCGACCTGATCGCGGCCACCGGCGCCCTTTACGTCGACGTCGCGGTGATGGCTCCGGTCCATCCCAAACTGCACCGCACGCCGCTGCTCATCAGCGGGCCGGGCGCCGAGAAGGCGGCGGACCTTCTGGATCGCCTGGACATGAAATTCGAGCTGATCTCCGGGAAGGTCGGCGACGCTTCGGTGATCAAGATGATCCGCAGCGTCCTGGTCAAGGGCTTCGAAAGCCTGATGGTCGAAAGCGTCGTGGCCGCCGTCAAGGCGGGGGTGGACGAACGCATCCTCAATTCGCTGGGCAACGTCTATCCCGGCATGGATATGGCCAAGCATGCCGGCTACATGATGGAGCGCGTCATGGTCCACGGCCGGCGCCGTGCCGCCGAGATGCGCGAGGTCGAAAAGACGCTGCAGGAGTTGGGCATCGACGGCTTCATGGCGGCGGCGACGGCGCGCCGCCAGGACTGGTTCGTCGACCTGGGGGCGGCGGCCGATTTTCCGGACGGCGTGCCCGAGGACTATCGCGCCCTTGCCCGGGCCGCGCTGCGCCGGCTGGAAGCACGCAAGCCTTCCTGAGCCGGCGACGGGCCCCTTGCCCGCACTCAGTCCGGCTCGAAAGTATCGACGTAGCTGAGGCCGGCCCTTTCGAGCTTGGCCCGCATGTCATAGAGGTCGAGGCCCAGTTTGCCGGCCGCCAGCTGCCGGCGCGTGGCGTCTTCCTTGGCGGTACGCTTGGCCGAGGCTTCGGCCACAATGGCGGCACGGGCGCGCGGCACGACCACCACGCCGTCGTCGTCGCCGATGACGGCATCGCCGGGATGGATCATCACCCCAGCGCAGAGGATCGGCACGTTGACGGCGCCCAGCGTCGCCTTGACCGTGCCCTGCGCCGACACCGCCCTCGACCACACCGGAAAATCCATCTCGCGCAGCGGTCCGACGTCGCGGCAGCCGGCCTCGATGACGAGGCCGCGGCCGCCATGCGCTCGGACCGAGGTGGCCAGCAGGTCGCCGAACATGCCGTCGGTGTTTTCAGACGATACGCCGACCACCAGAATGTCGCCTTCCTTCATCTGTTCGACGGCGACGTGGATCATCCAGTTGTCGCCGGGATGCGTCCACACGGTGATGGCGGTGCCGGCTGCTTTCGCGCCGGCGTAGATCGGGCGCATGTAGGGCTTCAGGAGGCCGGTGCGCCCCTGCGCCTCATGGACGGTGGCGACGCCCTGGGCGCCCAGCGCATTGATCAGGTCCAAGGGTGTGCGTTCGATCTTGGTGACGACGACGTTTTTCATGACAGGTGATCCGTGACATGGGGGAAGACGCGCTGATAGCCTTCGGCATACTTGGTGGCCGTACGGTTGGAATTGCGCTTGGCTTGGACGCCGCGCTGCAAGCCCACCCGGGTGTAGTAGTCCCACAGGTGCTCCTGCGCGCCCATCGATTCGAAGGCCTTGCGCTTGACGTCCCAGACCTCGGTGATGTCGAGCAGCACCTGGGGCTTCCAGTTGCATTGTTCCGGCTGGTGCGGCTCGAACAGGAAGACCGGCGGCGCCCCGATGATCTTCTCTGCCCCGCGGAAGCCGTGGGCCTGGGCGACGATGCGCGCCTCCTGGGCCAGGTGGGTGGCCAGCGGATGGTCGAAGTTGTAGGGGTCTTCCAGCGAATGGCTGAGGACGAACTCGGGCTGAAGGTCTTGATAGATTTCGGCCAGCCGGTTCAACAGCTCAGGCGTGACGCGCAGTGGGTAGTCGCCGGCATCCAGGAACATCGTCTCCGCGCCCAGAATTGCCGCCGCCTGCTCGGCCTCGGCGCGGCGGGCTTTCTTGACCGCATCGAGCGTCATGCCGGGCTGCTTCCACAGCTTGGCCGACTCGCCGCGCTCGCCGTAGGACAGGCATACGATCAACACGCGGTAGCCGCGCTTGGCGTAAAGGGCAATGGCGCCGCCGGCGCGCCACACGAAGTCCGCCGAGTGGGCGCTTACGACCAACGCCGTTTTCGCCTTCTGTTCAGCCATGGTTGGTGTCTCTCCTTTGTGTATCGTAAATCGTCGGGCGCCGAAGTCGTAAAGCCGCCGCGGGACGCCTATACGGTGCCGCCCCAGGCGCGGGCCGGCACCAGGATGGCCCCTTCGAACAGCGGCCTCGCCGTGCGCAGCAGGGCGGCCCGTTCCACCTTCGGGGCGTCGGCCGTGCCGCCCACCTCGAGGTCGACCGAGAATTCTCCCGTGGGGTGCTCGACCGACAGGCGCTTGCGCCGCCCGTCCGGCACCTTGGCGACGCGGGCGCCGACCGAGCCGGGCAGCACGCAGGCGGTGGCCACCGTCACCGCGCCCAGCACGCCGATGGTCGAATGGCAGACATGGGGGATGAAGGTGCGGGTGCACACGCTGCCGCCCGCCCGCGGCGGCGCCACCAGCGACATCTTGGGCACCACTTGGTTGGCGACGTCACCCAGGTTCATCATCGGGCCGGCCTGAAGGCGGATCGATTCCAGCCGCTTCTTCAAATCGGCGTCGGCGTTCATCGCCTCGCGGCTCTCATAGCCGGTGCGCCCGAGGGCGGCGGCCTCCAGCACGACGACCGGCATGCCGTTGTCGATGAGCGTGACGTCGATGCCATCGATGGTGTCCACAAGGTTCCCGGTCGGCAGCAGCGCGCCGCAGGCCGAGCCCTCGGTATCGAGGAAGGCGATGGGAATGCCGGCCGCCTCGCCGGGGACCCCGTCGATGTGGACGTCGCCGTCGTAGTCGACCCGGCCGCCGGGGGTCTGGATGGTGGCCTCGGCGATCATTTCGCTGTTGACCATGAAGATGCGGACCACCGTCTCGGCATCGGTCGCCTTGACCATGCCCTTCTCGATGGCGAATGGGCCGACGCCGGCCAGCATGTTGCCGCAGTTGGGCTTGGTGTCGACCACGGCTTCGTTGACCACGACCTGGCAGAACAAGTAGTCGACGTCGGCCCCTTCGCGTGTCGAGGGGCTGACGATGGCGACCTTGCTGGTCAGCGGATCGGCCCCGCCGACGCCGTCGATCTGGCGGAGGTCGGGCGAGCCCATGGCGGCCAGCAGGATCCGGTCGCGCGTCGCGACGTCGCCGGGCAGGTCTTCGGCGCGGAAATAAAGGCCCTTGGAGGTGCCACCGCGCATCATCGTGGCCGGGATGCGGGCCTGCATGCTCATGCCGCGGTCTCCTTGTCCCTCCGCCGTGTGCGGCGGCCAGCTTTGGCCCGCGGGGCGACGGCGGTTGTTGGCGCGTCGATGCCCGGCGCCCTGAACCCTTCGGCGATGAACGGGACGAGGAAACGGGCCATGGTGCGGCTGTCACCCGGGTCGCACCGGCCGCGCGACAGGCGCCGGATGCGGTTGGGATCGATCAGCATGTAGTGGAGGATGCCCAGTACGAACGAAAACCGCCACAGCACCTCCTCGCGGCCGAGAGCCGGAAACTCCTTGCGGATGGCCTCGACGAAGGTCAGGCTGGTGGTATCGAAGTTGCGGGCGATCAGGTCTTCCAGAAAGTCCAGGTTCTCGCCGATCAGCACCGCCCTGAGACGCGTGAAGCGGGCGCCGCCGCCGACGGCGTCGACGCTGACATCGAGGGCCGGTTCCAGGAAGGCCGCGATGATCTGCTCGATCATCGGTGGCCGGCCGTCGCCCGGCGCGCACTCGGCCAGCCGCTGCAGGCGCGCGTTGTTCAGCGGCGTGCAGTAGCGCTCGTAGATGGCGTAAAGCAGCTGGTCCTTGGAGCCGAAATAGTAGCGAACGCTGGCCAGATTGGCTTCGGCCGCCGCGGTGAGTTCGCGCAGCGACACGTTTTTGTAGCCGCGGCTGGCGAACAGGTCCTCGGCGACGTCCAGGATCCGGCTGCGGGTTCGCGATTCAGGGGGCATGCGAGTTCCCATGACTGGGTCTAATTCAAACGTTTGTATTAATTGGTCGTCGTCTCGTCAAGGACAATGGAGAAGCCGCTGTCGGCCATCGCGCCAATCGCCAACCCGGATGTCTGCCTCTCTGAAAATTGTAACGCCGTGTTTCACCCGCCATGCGTGTTACACAGCGTTACACGATGCCATGCCCCGGACATCCGGCCGTTACCTGTACGCGGCATTTCTTGGCTCTACGGAGAGGTTTGGAAGAGGGCAGCGCTATGGACGTGGCATTCGACCATGGGATGCGGAAGCGTCAGTATTGGAAAGAGCGTCTAACCACGGCCGGGTTGAGCCTTGTCTTGCTGGTGGTCTTGCTGTGGATGCGGTGTTGTTCCAAGCCAACCGGTCGTCGCTCCGCGGATCGGGATGTACAGAGCCGTTAGTCATTAGCAGATTGATCGACAAAGGCTGCGAGTTCGTGGACTGATCCAGGTTTGGGCTTTGGGGGACGTCAGTAATGCGTATAACGCATTAATCAAATCAATTTCTGCAATTGTTGCGGGACGGCTAATCCGGCTTAATAAAACAAAAAGGGTGCATCAATACCAGAGAAGGAATGGTGGCTGCGGGGCTGGGGAGTCAAGCCCGTTTGGGTAATCGCGTGGATCAATTCGCAACGTATGTCGCGAAAGCGGCGTGTCGAAAGCGCCCGCCGGAAGTGCATCTGATGGATGCGGGGAGGCAAGGCTCCTCCTATGGAATTTGACAACATTTCGCGGAGCACAGTCCAGTACGCGTTCTTTGATCAGCAAATAGAACATATACAAGGAGGCATCCCATGAGACTGCGCAATGTCATCACGGCTGGAGTCATTGGCGTCTTTCTTGCCGCCACGGCTGGAGGCGCATTTGCCCAAAATTATCCGCGCCGGGCGGTGGAAATGGTCGTTCCGTTCGGGGCCGGCGGCGCCAGCGACATTTTCGCCCGACAGTTCGCCCAGATCGCCACCAAGTACCTTGGCGCGCCAATCACGATCGTCAACAAGGGCGGTGCCGGTACCATCGAGGGCATGACGTACGCATACAGCGCCCCCGCGGACGGATACACCATCCTGGAAGTCACCCCGTCGCTGCCGATCGTCGAGGCCCGAAATACCAGCTCCGTGAAGTTCCGCGCCGAATTCGAACCCATCATGAGGGTGCAGGCCGACGTGCAGCTGTTTGGCGTTCCGAAAAGCAGCCCATTCAAGACGCTGGACGACCTGATCGCCTTCGCCAAGGCCAATCCCAAGAAGCTGAAGATCGGCGGCATCTCGCCCGGGGCCCTGGATGATTACATCGCCAACGGTTTCGCCAAGGCGGCCGGATTCCAGTGGAACTACATTCCCTACAAAGGCGCTTCCGTGTTGAAGGCGGCTGTCCTGGGCGGCGAACTGGACATCTATCAGGACAAGGTCATTTCTTTCATGAGCCTGGTCGAGAGCGGCGATATTCGCCCCTTGGTGGTCCTCAGCGACAAGCGCCTCGACGTGCCCGGACTGAAGGAGGTGCCGAGCTCCGTGGAAAAGGGGATCAAGTTCACCCAGGGGTCTTGGCGCGGTTTCGTCGTCAAGAAGGGTACCCCGGCGGACGTCAAGAAGATCATCATCGACGCCTTCCAGAAGGCTTATGACGATCCGGCGTACAAGGCCGTGGAAAAGCAGCAGATGACGGATATCCTGCCCGGGTACCTGAAGGCCGATGACTTCCGCAAATCCTTGGATGCCGAGGTCGAAAGCTTCTCGGCGGTCTTCAAGGAACTGGGGTTGGTCAAGCAGTAGGCCGGTCCCGCCTGTTTTCACCGGATCGTCCCCAACGGGACGATCCGGTTTCTCTCGACGAGGGGCATTCGCAATGGCCGCCGAACTCATTTTCAACTGCCTGGTGGGCCTGGGGATCGTGTTTTTCCTGGTCCAGGCCTTTTCCCTGCCGCAGTCCGACAACCCAGGCGACGTCCTGGGCGCCGGCGGCTTTCCCGTCATCCTGGGTATCCTGGGGCTGATCGTGCTGGCGGTCATTACGGTCCGGGTTCTGCGGCAGAAGTCCAAGGTCAAGGTCCCCATGTTCGACCTGGGATCGCTGGACGGCCGCTCCCTGGCGCTCAACGTCGTCCTGCTGTTCGTCTATATCATGGTGCTGGACGTCATTGGGTTCGTCCTCTCGACGCTCCTCTACCTGCCGGTCGCCGGCTGGTCCATTGGCTACCAAAAACCGCTCCGCCTGGCTCTATACACCGTCGCCGTTACTGCAGTTCTCACCGGCGTCTTCGGCATCCTCTTCCTCGTGCCGTTGCCGCGCGGCGTCGGCCTGCTGCGCGAACTCAGCTACATAATCTTCTGAACGGGGAACGGGGAAATGGACGTCCTCATTCAAGCTTTCGGCCAAGTGTTCAGTCCGCTGTCCGCGGTCCTGGTGGTCGTGGGTACGGTATTCGGCATCGTCTGCGGCGCGCTTCCGGGGGTCAGCACCTCGTTGGCCATCATTCTCTGCCTGCCGTTCACGTACACGATGGCCCCGGTTTCCGCCGTCGTGTTGCTGATTGCGGTTTATGTGGGCGGCGCTTGTGGCGGATCGATTTCGGCCATCCTCATCAAGACGCCGGGAACCCCCGAAGCGGTGGCCACCACCTTCGACGGTTACCCGATGGCGCAGAAGGGCCAGACGGGAATCGCCCTGGGCCTGGCGGTGACCGCCTCGTCGTTCGGAACCATCTTCTCGGCCCTCGTCATGCTGGTGGCGGCCCCGTTGCTGGCCAAGGTGGCGCTGTCTTTCCAGAGCGCCGAATACTTCGGCCTCGGTCTGCTGGGCTTAAGCTGCATCACCAGCATCGCCGCCAAGGACCAGATGAAGGCCCTGCTCTCGGTGATCCTCGGCCTGATGATCTCGACCATCGGCATCGACAGCATCAACGGCGCCGAGCGCTTTGCGTTCGGACAGCCCTTCCTGCTCAACGGCATCAACTACATTTCGGTGATGATCGGCGCCTTCGCCATCGCCGAGGTCTTCAAGAACATCGAGGAATTCCGCCATCGCGACAACACCCTGCGCGAGGCCAAGGTGTCGATCAAGCTGATGAAGTTCGCCGAGATGCTCAAGATGTGGGCCACCTTCGTCAAGTCATCGATCATCGGCGTCATCGTCGGTATCATCCCGGCGGCGGGGGGCTCCATTTCCAGCCTGATCGCCTATGGGGAAGCCTCGCGATCGCACGCCCATGACCCGATCAAGTTCGGCGAGGGCAATCCGCGCGGCATCGTCGCCCCCGAAGCCGCCAACAACGCCGGTGTGGGAGGCGCGCTGGTGCCCACCATGGTCTTGGGCATCCCCGGAAGCCCGGTCACGGCCGTCATCATGGCCGCGTTCATCATCATCGGCCTCCGGCCTGGACCGCTGCTGCTCCGCGAGCAGCCGGTCCTGCTGGATTCCATTTTCCTGGCCCTGGTGTTTTCGGCGCTGCTGCTGTTCGTCGGCGGCCGCTTCGTCACGCGGCAGTTCGGGCACATCCTGAAGCTGCCCTATCCGCTGCTGGGCCCCCTGATCGTCGCCCTGGGCCTGGTCGGCGCCTATTCGCTTCAGAACAGCTTCTACGACGTGATCATCATGTTGGTCTTCGGCCTGGTGGGATACTTCTTCGACAAGTTCCATTACTCCAACCCGGCGCTGATCCTGGGGCTGATTCTGGGAGAACTGGTGGAGAATTCGCTGCGCAAGCAGATCATCATCGGCGACGGCAGCGCCATCGGCTTCGTCGAACGGCCGGTTTCCCTCGTCATCCTGGTGATGGTCGCCCTGACGTTCTTTTGGCCGCTGATCGGCAGTCTTCTGGGCAAAGGCAAGGTCCGCGCCGCGTGATGCCGGCGGGTCGGCAACCCGGCCCGCCGCCTCGTCCAACCCGCGGAAAGGGCGGTGACCGAATGCGATTGAGACCCATCCCTTACCTCTTCATGCGGGGGGGGACCTCCCGCGGGCCCTATTTCCTGCGCAGCGACCTGCCGGAAGACAGGGAAACACTGGCCGGCGTGCTGCTGGCGGTCATCGGCGCCGGGCATCCGGGAAACATCGACGGGCTCGGCGGCGGCAGCGCGGTGACGTGCAAGGTCGCCATGCTGTCAAAATCCGACCATCCCTGGGCCGAGGTAGACTACTTTTTCGCCCAGGTCATTTCCGCGAAGAGGGAGGTCGATTTCTCCCCGTCGTGCGGCAACATCCTGGCGGGCGTTGGGCCGGCCGCCATCGAGATGGGCTTGATCGAGCCTCGGGATGGCCAAACGACGGTGCGGATCCGGGCGGTCAATACCGGCTCGCTGATCGAGGCCGATATCCAGACCCCCGGTCGCGAAGTCGACTATGAGGGGCCCGCCCGCATCGATGGCGTGCCGGGAACCGCGGCGCCGATCAGGCTCAATTTTTCGGAAGTGGTCGGATCGAAGACGGGCCGGCTGTTTCCGACCGGAAACCGCATCGACGAAATCGATGGAATCCGGGTTTCCTGTGTGGATGCCGCCATGCCCATGGTGATTGCCCGGGCGGCGGATTTCGGGCTTTCGGGGTATGAAAGCAAAGCCGATCTCGACGCCACGCGGACGTTCTACGAGCGGATGGAGCCGATCCGCATCGAGGCCGGCCGGCGGATGGGCTTCGGCGACGTCTCGCGCAATGTCATCCCCAAGTTCGCCGTGCTCGCCGCCGCGCGCGCCGGCGGAACGGTGGCCTCGCGGTATTTCATGCCCTGGGACTGCCATCCCAGCTATGCGGTAACGGGCGGCATCGGGCTCTGTGCCTGCATCCTGTCTCCGGGGACGATCGCCGAATCGATTGTTGCCCCGCGTCCGTCCGGCCCCACCGCATCAATCTTCATCGAGCATCCGGCGGGAAGCCTGGAAATCGTTGCCGATTTCGCGATCACGGGGGGCCAACTCGACCTTCGCAAGATTGGGACCTTAAGAACGGCCCGCAAGCTTGCCTCGGGGCATGTTTACGTTCCTTCCCATCTTTGGCGGGTCGACGGGGGACCTTGTCAGTCGAAATAATTCTGCATAAAAATGCAATATGCGGATCAATTTCGAACTACTTGACCTGCGATCCTTCATTACGGTCGTCGAACTGGGAACGTTCCGCAAGGCGGCGGACGCCCTGAATCTGTCACAGCCCGCGCTTTCGCGCCGCGTCCAGTCATTGGAGGCGGCGCTGGGCGCGCCATTGCTCGAACGCTCGACGCGGCATGTGGCGACGACGGCATTTGGCCGAGAAATCGAGCCCTTGGCGCGGCGTTTGATCGACGAGTTCGAGAACCAGCTTCTGTCGATTTCCGGAGTGGGCGACCGTCAGGCCGGTCAGGTCACGATCGCCTGCGTACCGACGGCAGCATTCTATTTTCTCCCGAAGGCGATCAAGGAATTCAATAACCAATATCCGCGTATCGGTTTCCGCCTTCTCGATCTGTCGTCGGCCCAGGCGTTGGATAGTGTCGCGCGCGGCGAGGCCGAGTTCGGCATCAACTTCATTGGTTCGTCGCGCGGCGATCTTCATTTCACGCCGCTGGTCGAGGATCCGTTCGTGCTGGCCTGCCGGAAAGACCATCCGTTCGCCAAGCGTCGAAGCTTGAAATGGAAGGATCTCGAAAACCGGCAACTCATCGGCGTGAGCCGTGCCAGCGGCAACCGCGTTTTGCTCGATTCGGCCCTGGCAAAGACGACGGTCAGGCTGAGCTGGTTTTATGAAGTGAACCACCTGTCGACGTCGTTGGGATTGGTCGAGAGGGGGCTTGGCGTTTCCGTGCTGCCTCGATTGGCGACCCCGCAAGAGGATCATCCGTTGCTGATGACGGTTCCGCTCGTCGATCCGATCGTGACCCGGACCATTGGAATCGTCGAACGCCGCGCCGGCAGGCTTTCCCCGGCCGCCCAGCGGTTTCGGGATATGCTGGCGGGAAGCTGGACGATTGGACAGGACAACGAGCCCCCAACCCGGTAGGCCGCGGGCGGCTTGAGTTGATCGACCGGCGCCGCGATGGCATCTTGCTTCCGACGAGCGTCCTGGCGACCGACGGGCCCGCTGTCCCGGCCCACCTGGGTCGCTTGGCTGAGCGCTTTCCCGAGGAATGACCTGCATCGGATAGATAATGAACCCTCGCATTCCCGATCCCGTGGACTTGACCCGCCGCCTTGTCGCCTTCGATACCATCAACCCCCCGGGGCAGGAACGGGCGTGCGCCCAGTTCCTTGCGGATCTGCTGGTGGATGCCGGTTTCGACTGCGCCTTGCATGCCCTGGACGACAGCCGCGCCAGCCTGATCGCGCGGCTGGGCGATCGGGAGGCGCAGAAGGCCCCTTTGGCGTTCACCGGGCATATCGATACGGTACCGCTGGGCGCGGCGCCGTGGACGCAGGACCCGTTCGCCGGCGACATCGTCGGCGGCCGCCTGTACGGGCGCGGATCGAGCGACATGAAGAGCGGCCTGGCCGCCTTCGTCGCCGCGGCGATCGCCGAGGCTGAGCGGATCGGCGATGGGGCCGGGGTTCTGATGGCCATTACCGCCGGCGAGGAAACCGGGTGCGACGGCGCCATGACTTTGGCCGAGGGGGGCCATCTTGGCCGGGTTGGGGCCCTGGTGGTCGGTGAGCCGACGGCGAACCGGCCGTTCGTCGGTCACAAGGGAGCGTTGTGGCTGAAGGCGACGACGCATGGTGTCACCGCGCACGGCTCGATGCCCGAGCGCGGGGATAACGCCGTTTACAAGGCGGCCCGCGCGATCGGACGGCTTGAAAGCTTCGACTTCAACGTCGCCCGCCATCCGGTGTTGGGCAAGCCGACGCTCAACGTCGGAACCGTCAGCGGCGGCCTCAACATCAATTCAGTGCCCGACCGGGCCACCATCGGCATCGACATCCGGACCATTCCGGGCATGGACCATGGCTCGTTGCGGGAGGGGTTGCGGGGGTATGTCGGGGAAGGGGCGGACATCGAGACGCTGTTCGACCTGCCCGGCGTGTGGACCGAGCCCGCGGTTCCGTGGGTGCGGCGCGTGGCGGCGATCGTCGAGGCGGTAACCGGGGAGCCATTCACGCCACAGGCGGCGCCCTATTTCACCGATGCCTCGGTGATTACGCCCGCCTGCGGCGGCATCCCAACCCTGATCCTCGGGCCGGGGGAGCCGTCCATGGCCCATCAGACCGACGAGTACTGTCAGGTCGAGAGCATCCGGGCGGCGACGGAAATCTACCGGCGGATGATCGTCGATTGGATCGAGTCCCCGGCATAACCGCATGACGGCCGGATCGAGCGGGTCAATCCCGCTCGATCCGGCAGGGCTCGCGATAGATCGCGGTGTGCAGGCCGCCATCGGCGGTGACGAAGCCGCGATACATGCCGGGGCAATTGAACGGCATGGAGACGTGACCGGCGGCATCGACGGCGACGAGGCCGCCCGAACCGCCGATGGCCGCGAGTTCATCCATCACCACGGCGCTTGCCGCCTCATCCAGCGCCTGCTTCGCCCATCGGATGCGCGAGGCGACCTCGTGGCCGACGGCACGGCGAATGAAGAACTCGCCGTGCCCGGTCGCCGAGACTGCGCAGGACGCATTGTCGGCCCATGTTCCCGCCCCCGGCAGTGGGGAATCGCCGACGCGTCCCGGCATCTTCGCGGTCATGCCGCCGGTCGAGGTGGCGGCCGCGAGGTCGCCCAAGGCATCGCAGGCGACGGCGCCGACCGTTCCATGCTTGCGGGCCTCGTTGCCGTCGTCGGCGAGCCCGAGACGGTGCCGTTCCAGCACCTCTTGCAGGGCCTGCCAGCGGATTTCGGTGCGAAACCACGAGGTCGGCCTGTGTTCCAGACCGACCTGTCGGCAGAAACGGCGCGCCCCCGGGCCGGCCAGGAGAACGTGATCGGTCTGTTCCATCACAGCCCGCGCGGCCAGAACCGGATGGCGAGGCCCGCAGATGCCGGCGACGGCCCCGGCCCGGCGGTCCCGTCCGTCCATGACGGCGGCGTCCATTTCCATCTTGCCGTCGGCGGTGAACACGGCGCCGCGGCCGGCGTTGAACAGGGGGTCGTCCTCCAGCGCCATCACCGCCGCCGTGACGGCATCGAGGGCCGTGCCGCCGTCCCTCAGCACCGCGTGGCCGGCCCGCAGGGCGTGGCGCAACCCGGCGTGAAAGGCGTCCTCGCGTTCGGCCGTCATGGCTTCCCTGGGGACGGTGCCGGCCCCGCCGTGAATGGCCAGGACGGGGCGGATCGCAGGGGACATCGCCGGGTGCTCCTTCCTATGCCAAGGCCGCCGGGCGCGGCTGGACCGGCGGGTGGACGTCCTTGGGAATGGGACAGGCATAAGGCGTCTTCTGCGTGCGGTCGCGGAAATCCTTTTTGGCGCGGGCCATCAGTGCTTCGTCGGTCATCAGGTCGACGGCGGTGGCGGCCATGACCTTGGCGGCATAGGCCAAGCCCTTGTGGGCGGCCGGCGCCTTGCCCTGGGCGGTCAGCTGCCAGGAATGGCCCGGCGTGCCGATGGCACAGGTGGCGACCCGGGCCTCGACGGTGGGCACCGTCCAACTGACGTCGGCGACGTCGGTCGAGCCGATCATCGGCTCGCCGACGGCATCGAGCGGAACGATGAAGTCGCAGAGCGGCGTGGCCTCCCGCACCGGCAGTCCGACCCGCCGATAGCCGCTGAGGATGTCCTCGTCGCTCAGCGTGGCCTGGATTCTGGCGGCGTAGTCGCGGTCGGCGGCATCGAATCCCACCGGGCCGAGGCGCTGCATGTTGAGATGCATGGCCTCGCGCAGCGGCGTGTTGCCGAGCATGCTGGAAACCGCGCTGAGAATCGAGATGGTGACCTTGGTTTCGGTCATCAGGGCGGCCCCCTCGGCCACCTTCTTCACCCGCTCGTTGAGGGCGAGCATGCCATGAACGTCGCGGGCGCGAATGGCGTAGCGGACCTTGGCCGAGGCCTGGACCACGTTGGGCGCGATGCCGCCGGAATCCAGCATGGCGTAATGGATGCGGGCATCCTGCGGCATATGTTCGCGCATGTAGTTGACGCCGACGTTCATCAGTTCCACCGCGTCGAGCGCGCTGCGTCCCAGGTGCGGTGCCGCCGCCGCATGGGAAGCGCGGCCGGTGAAATGGAAGTCCATGCGCGTGTTGGCCAGCGACAGGGCCTCGTCGACCCGGGTCATTGATCCCGGATGCCAGGTGATGGCGACATCGACGTCGGCGAAGGCGCCGTCGCGGACCATGAAAGTCTTGGCGGCGCCGCCTTCCTCGGCCGGGCAACCGTAATAGCGCACACGGCCGGGCCGGCCGGTCTTTTCCAGCCACTCCTTAAGCGCAGTCGCCGCCAGCAGGGCGGCGGAGCCGAGAAGATTGTGGCCGCAGCCGTGGCCGGCGCCGCCAGCCTCGAGCGGCCTCGGCTCGGCGATGTTGGCTTCCTGGCTGAGGCCGGGCAGGGCGTCGTATTCGCCGAGAATGGCGATGACGGGCCCGCCTTGGCCGGCCTCGCCGATTACCGCCGTCGGGATGCCGGCCGCGTTCTCGGTCACCCGGAAGCCCTGGGCCCGCAGCATGGCCGTATGCTCGGCCACCGAGCGGTATTCGGCGTAGGCGATTTCCGGCATGCCCCAGATGCGGTCGCTGAGGTCGGCGAAATGCTTGTGGTGGTCGTCCACTAGTTTCCAGATGGCGTCGGAATTTTGCATGGAATCCTCATTGGGCTTCGTTGGGCTGAAGGGAAGGGGGTGGGGCCGCCGCTAGAAGTTCACGGCGGCGGGCGCGGTCATCTCGGGCAGCTGGCCTTCGAACCACAGACCAGCGGCGGCGGCGGACATGGCGCAGCCGTCGTGGGCAATGCCCGGCACCTCGGTCAGGCGCCAGTTGAAGGGCAGGCCGTATTTTTCCGCCGTCTCGCGGCCGCGGGCGAAATAGTTGCGGGCGCGGTGCAGGCGCCCCGGTCCCTGGGCCTGCGCCTCGGGCTGGGAGGGCAGGTTGTCGGCGTTGGCGTTGCAGTCGTCGATGCCGGCCAGGATGTGCAGCGGATAGGCAAAAAGGCGACGCAGCTCGTCCACCCCGAGGCCGAGGCCGCCCAGACCTTCCGGAAAGGCCTTTTCCAGGGTCGGCAGCGAGTACCAGCCCGCATTGGCGGCGATCGCCGCCTTGAACAGGGCGCCGCCGTGCGTCGAAATCATCCGGTGGACGAACTGGCCCCCGGCCGAATGGCCGTAGATGCGCGCCTTGGGCTGCTTCATGACGCTGACCTGCTGCAAGGCGGCGACGACGCGGCCCGGGATCGCGAAGACCCAGGCGTCGTGGGGCCGAACGCTGCCGTCGGCGTCGAAGACGAGGCCGTTATTGTAGTCCTCGGTCTCGGGATATTCGGCCCGCGCGAAGGTCGGCGCGACGATCAGAAGGCCGTGCCGGTCGGCCGCCGGAATCCAGAAGTCGCGATAATCGTCGCCGTTGCGGTTCATGCCATGCTGGACGATCACCACTGCGCAGTCCGGCGTGTGCCCGACCGGACGATAGGTGTTGAGCGTGAGGGGTCGCTCCGGGTTCAACGGATCGACGAACGGGATGGCGTTGCGGCCGTAATCGGCGAGAAGGCTCTTCAGGGACATGAAATACCTCAGATCTGGTCGCTAAGATGGCAGGCGGACTGCCGATGGGGAGCGATGTCGCGCAACACCGGCCTTTCCTCGCGGCAGCGCGCGATGGCGAACGGGCAGCGCGGGTGGAAGGTGCATCCCGGCGGTGGATTCAGGGGCGAGGGCAGTTCACCCTGCACCGGCTGGAATTTCCGGCGGCGGCGCTTGACCGAGGGGATCTCGGCCAGCAGGGCGCGCGTGTAGGGGTGGGCCGGCTGGGCGAACAGGTCGGCAGCCGGGGCGATTTCCACCAGGCGTCCGAGATACATGATTGCCACCCGGTCGGCGATGTGGCGCACTACCGACAGGTCGTGACTGATGAACAGATAGGTCAACTCGTACTTGTCGCGCAGGTCCATGAAGAGGTTGATCACTTGGGCCTGGATGGAGACGTCGAGCGCGGCGATCGGCTCGTCGCAGACGAGAAAGCGCGGATTGACGATAAAGGCTCGCGCGATGCCGATGCGCTGGCGCTGGCCGCCCGAGAACTGATGCGGATAGCGCTCCTTGTAGCTGGGATCGAGGCCGACTTCAGCCAGCGCCCTGTCGACCCGTTCGACCACCTCGCCACGGTTTTCCACCATGCGATGGACCTTCAGGGGCTCGGCGATGATGTCGCCGACCTTCTGGCGCGGATTGAGCGAGGCATAGGGGTCCTGGAAGATCATCTGGACTCCCAGGACGTAGGCCAGCCTGTCGCGGCCGGCCAGCGTGGCGGCCGGTTGTCCGTCGAACGTCACGCGGCCCCGCGTCGGCGGCAGGATGCCCGAAACCATCCGCCCCAGCGTCGATTTCCCGCAGCCCGACTCGCCGACCAGCCCCAGCACCTCGCCCCTGCGTACGGCAATGTCGACGTCTGTAACCGCCCTGAGGACTGGCGGCAGGGCCTTGCGGCCCAGCAGGGCGAGAAGCCGCTCGGCCAGGACCGGCGGGCGCTGGAAGTCCCGCGACAATCCCTCCAGCCCGATGATGGGCGTCGTTTGCGCCGGCGTTGCGATCATGGGCGATCCCCCTGGGGAATGGGGTGATGACAGCGCCAACTCTGGCCGCCGGGGCCCTCGGTGACGTCGGGCTCCCGTTCGGCGCACAGCGGCCCCGCCCGCTGGCAGCGCAGGCGGAAGGCGCAGCCCACGGGGCGCGCCGCCAGGCTGGGGGCGGTGCCGTCGATCTGGCGCAGACGGCTGCCGGGCGCGTTCTCGGCGGGAATGGAATCCAGCAAACCCTGGGTGTACGGATGACACGGACGATCGAGGACGTCGTCGATGCCGCCGATCTCGACGATGCGGCCCGCATACATCACGGCCACGCGGTCGGCCAATTCCGAGACCACGCCCAGATCGTGGGTGATCCAGATCAGCGCCGTGCCGGTTTCCCGGGCCAGGGTCTGCATCTCGGCCAGAATCTGGCCCTGGATGGTGACATCCAGGGCCGTCGTCGGTTCGTCGGCGATGATCAGGTCGGGTTTGTTGAGCAGCGCCGTGGCGATGGCGACGCGCTGGCGCATCCCGCCCGAAAACTCGTGCGGATACTGGTCGATGCGGGTTTCCGGAGAGGTGATTCCGACCTGCCGGAGGGCGGCGATGACGCGCTCGCGGGCGGCCGGCAACGGCACGTCCGCATGCTCGCGGATCGCCTCCACCATCTGCTCGCTGACGGTGAGCACCGGATTGAGCGCGGCCAGCGAGTCCTGGAAGATCATGGCGATCTCTTTGCCCCGCAACTGGCGCAGCGCTGGCTCGCCGAGGGTCCGCAAGTTCCGTCCTTTGAAAAGAACCTCGCCCTCGACGACCTCGCCGGGTGGATCGATCAAGCCGATCAGGGACAGCCCGGCGACCGATTTGCCCGATCCCGACTCGCCGACCAGCCCCAGCACCTCGCCCGACCGCATGGTGAAGCTGATGCCGTCGACGGCGGGATAGGCGCCTTCGAGAAAGTGAAAGACGGTCCGCAGGCCGCGCACGTCGAGGAGGGTGTCGCTCATGATCGCCGCGAGTCCAGCGCTTCGCGGAGACGGTCCCCGACGAGGTTGAGCGAGAAGATGAGGACGAGCAGGGCGAGCCCCGGAAACAGGCTGATCCAGTATTCGCCGCTCATCAGGAACTCGAAGCCGCTGGCGACCAACAGACCGAGCGAGGGTTGCGTCACCGGGACCCCGACGCCCAGGAAGGAAAGCGTCGCCTCCAGGGTGATGGCATGGGCGACGTAAATGGTGGCGACCACCAGCACGGAACCGATGCTGTTCGGTAAAAGGTGGCGGAACATGATGCGCCAGCTCGGATAGCCCAGGTTTTCCGCCGCCTCGACGTATTCCTTACGTCGTTCCACCATAGCCGCGGCGCGCATGATGCGGGCGTAGGTAGCCCATTGGACGACGACGATGGCGATGATCACCTTGTCGACCCCGCGCCCGATCACCGCCAGCAGCACCAGTGCCACCAGAATGGAGGGGAAGCCCAGGATGAAGTCGACCAGGCGCATCAGCAGGGCGTCGATCCGGCCGCCGAACATGGCGGCGAGCAGGCCCACCGTCACGCCGATGGAAAGCGCCAGGCTGGTTGCCGCCAGCCCGACCAGAAGGCTGATCCGCATGCCATAGAGAATGGCCGACACCATGTCGCGCCCCTGGGAATCGGTGCCGAGCCATACGGTCAGGCCGTCGAGGCTCCGCTCGCCCGGCGACAGGCGATTGTCCATGACGCTGAAGGTGGACAGGTCATAGGGGTTCTGCGGCGCGGCGAACGGCAGCAGCAGACCGGCTGCGAGGATGATGACGAGGGCGATCAGCGCCGTCTTCATGTTGGGCCGGCGCTTGATGCGCCGCAGGTTGAAGCGGCGCTGCGGGGTTTCCACCAGCGGCGGGACCAGCGTGGGATCGATGGGGCGCGGCCTGGTCATGACGCGCGGTCCATCAGCTTCACGCGCGGGTCCAGCGCCGCGTAGATAAGATCGACGATCAGGTTGATCAGGACGAACAGGAAGGTGATCAGCATGACGTAGGAAACCACGACCGGCCGGTCTAGCCGATAGATGCTGGTGATCAAAAGCTTGCCCATGCCGGGCCAGGCGAAGACGGTTTCGGTGATGGTGGAAAAGGCGATCAGCGCGCCGAACTCGATGCCGAGCACCGTAATCACCGGGATGAGGATGTTGCGCAGGATGTGCCGGCGCACGATGCGTTGCGGCCGCACTCCCTTGGCGCGGGCGAATTTGACATAGTCCTGGGTGCGCGCCTCGGCGGCGCCGGAGGCCGTGAGGCGGGTCATCAGCGCCGTGTTGGGGATGGCGAGGTTGAGCACCGGCATGACGAGATGGCGAACGCCGTCCCAGGTCAGGAAGCTGACCGGAATGCCGAGGAGGTCGACCGTCTCGCCCCGCCCCGAGGTGGGAAGCCAATGCAGCCACACCGAGAGCAGCAGGATCAGCATCATCCCCTTCCAGAAATTGGGGATGGAATAGCCGAGAATGGACCCGGTCATGATGACGCGAGAAAGCGAGGCGTCGCTGTTCAGCCCGACGTACAGGCCGAGCGGAATGCCGACCAGGCTGGCGATGAGAAGGGCGAAGAACACCAGCTCGAAGGTGGCCGGCATGCGCTCGATGATGATCTGGAGGGCCGGCTCGCCATGCACGAACGATATGCCGAGATCGCCCTGCATGGCGTTGCCGAGAAACGTCAGGTATTGCATCCAGACCGGGCGATCAAGGCCCAGCGCCCGAACCATCATCTCCCGCTCGTGCTGGGTGGCTTCCGGGTTGATCAAGAGCTCGACCGGGTCGCCGACCGCAAAGACCGCCAGAAAGACGACAAGCGAAACGGCCAACAGGACGGCCGTGCTTTGAAGCAGCCTCTGGAGGATGAAAGTCCCCACGTACGCGTCCCTGGGCTGGGGTTGAGGGGGCGGGCGGCCTTCCGGGCCGCCCGCTTCCCGTGGACGATCGGCCGCCGGGCCGGATTATTTAACCGCCTTGGCCAGCGCCGGAAGTGTGTACTGGTCCATGCGGCCTTCGAATTGGATGCCCTTGCGGAACGCCCAGATCGTGCTTTCGAAGTGAATCGGGATGTCCGGCAGCTTCTTCAAGGCGAGCTTGCCGGCTTCCCGCAACAGCTCGGCGCGTTTCGTCTCGTCGACGGTGGCGATCGCCTTGAGGATCACCGCGTCGAAGGCCGGATCGGACCAGCCGCCGTAGTTGGAGCGGCCGACGCCGCGGTCCTTGTCGAGGGTGGCGACGAATTGCTGCAGGAACGAGGAGGCGCCCCCGGTGGTCGAGCCCCAGCCGCCCATGGACAGGGCAAATTCGCTCTTGCTGCGGCGGGTGAAGAAGATGGAGGCCGTCATGGCATCCACGTCCGCCTGGATGCCGACGCGGCTCAGGTATTGGGCGATGGCCTGGGCGACCTGGGAGTCGTTGATGTAGCGGTCGTTGGTGGCCGCGAACGTCACCTTGAAACCGTTCGGATATCCGGCCTCGGCCAGCAGCTTCTTCGCCCCCTCCGGATCATAGACCAGCGGTTCCGGATTGGGTTGGGCGCCGAACATCGTTTCCGGCACGAACTGGCTGGCGGGCGCGGCGGCTCCGTCCATGATGCGCTTGACGATGGTGTCGCGGTCGATCGCCATCGAGATGGCCCGGCGCACGCGCTCGTCCTTGAAGGGGTTGGTTCCGTTCTGGGTGACGACAGATGGGCTCTGGTCCTTGGAGACGTTCATCTGCAGGAAGATCACGCGGTTCGACGGGCGGATCGTCACCCCGAACCTGGGATCGCCCTCCAGTTGCCTGACGTCGCGGGCCGCCGGGTTTTCGATGAGGTCGTAGTTGCCAGCCAGCAGGCCGGCCAGGCGCGGGCCGGCGTTGGGAATCGGCAGCAGGGTCACCTTCTCCCAGGCCGGCTTTTCGCCCCAATAGTTTTCATTGCGGGCCAGTTCGACGCCAGCCCCCTTGGTGTACTTGGTCAGCTTGAAGGGGCCGGTGCCGATGGCGTCCTCGCCGCTGTTGAACCGCGCCAGGGTCGGCCACTCGCCGGTGACGCCGCAGCCCTTCGCAAGGTCGAAGGCGATCTCACCATGCTTGACGATGCCGGCGCTCAGGATGGCCATCTCGGCCATCCTTTCGGGCATCAACGGTTCCGGCACCTTGGTGGTGATCCTGACGGTGTGGTCGTCGGGCGTTTCGATCTTGGCGAAGTTGGTGACGGGATTGCCGAAATAGTCGGAGATGGCCTGCGGGTTGTTCCTGACCCGGCAGAAGGTGAAGATGACGTCCTTGGCTGTGAACGGCGCTCCATTGGAGAACTTGACGCCCTTGCGCAGGTTGAAGGTCCAGACGTTGTCGCCCTCGACCGACCAGGACGTCGCCAGGTCGGGGACGGTCTGCTGGTTCGCGTCCGTCGTCACCAGCGCGCCGTACAGGCTGCGCGCCAGGCCGTTGTTGGGGGTGAAGCTGTGGTAGTGCGGGTCGGTCGACGTCGGTTCGGAAGCAAGGCCGACGGTCAACGTCGCCGCCGATGCGCCGACCGGCAGCAGGATCGGCAAAGTCAGGAAGCTTAGGATATGCAGGAAGTTGGTTCTCACGGGTGGGGCCTCCTCTCCTGGAATGGGTGCTTATCGGAAGCGGCGGGCTCTCCGGCCTTATGCCGACTTGAAACACGCGGGCGAATATGAAACAAAAGTTCCATAGAAATGAAAACCATGGAAATCAATCGTCGTCAATGGCCGGCACCCCCCTCAGAGCGATGTATTATTCCGATACGGCTAACCGCATCGCACATGCCTATGCTTTGCTCAGCAAATCGCACAAAAAGATTGCAGACTTCATCCTGGGGGCGCCCGCCGAAGCGGCGATGATGACCATCGACGAACTGGCGAAGGCTTGCCTCGTCTCCAATGCGACGGCGAATCGATTCGCCAAGGCCATCGGCTTCGACGGCTTCGCCGAGTTCAGGGCCCGCCAGATCGAGGCCATCAAGCAGACGCTGGCGCCGGTGGAAAAGCTGAAGGCCGGACGGGACGGGTCGGCCAGCAGCTTCGATATCATTTCGGACAGCATCCGACACGACCTGGAGAACCTCGAGAAGACGCGGGAAACGCTGGCGCCGGAAAGCTGCGGAAAGGCCGTGGACCTGATTCTTGCGGCGGAACGCATCTTCATTTTCGGATCGGGGATCAGCTATTACATCGCCGGCATCCTGACGCACGGGCTGGAACCCTTCTGTCGCGGCAACGTGTCGATGATGGGCATGACCGGCGGCGTCAACTCAGCCCTGCGCAGGCTGGTCCATGCGGGGGAGCGGGATCTGGCGATCTTCATTTCCTTCCCCCGCTACGCGCCCGATACCCTGGAACTGAGCGAAGCGGCGAAACGCCAGGGAGCGCGTATTCTCTGTATCACCGATCGCCCGACCTCGCCATTGGCCCGCTATGCGGACGTGGCGCTTTACGTGCAGGCCGAGCGGCGCCTGCTTCCCAACTCGGCGACCGCGGCTTTCGCGCTGGCGGATGGCCTGGCGGCGGCGGTGGCCAATCGCCGCCGGGAAGGCATCGATATCCAGATGCGGCTCGCGGCCCGCTACCTGCCCGGACTGGCCGAGGGCCCGAGTGGTGACGCGGAGCGTGGCAGCAAGAAGGGGCGCAAACCCGGCGAGCCGTGACGGCGGCCGAGGGGGACTGTCCGTCTGCCACGATGCTTTTGCCGCCGGTGTCTTGAACATCTAGGTCAGGGCGCGGTTGGCACAATCCATCCAAACCCCGCCCCAAGGGGCCCACTCCAATCCGAGGCCAGTGTTGGACGCCGATTGACAGCCAGGTGACGAAGCTGCCCGGAATCCGCTGAGCGCGCCTATCGCGAGCGGATGCCGTTGATGAAAACGTGGATGCACCGGCGGATGTAGGTTTTTCGCTTATCCCCGCCGGGCCATTCGAGTTCGCCCCTCGTCTTGTCCACGACGGCGCCGAAAATCATGTCCATCAGCATCCTGGCGGCGCTGTCGACGTCATCGATCTCAATCCTTCCTAGCGTGCGCTGGTGCGCGAACCAATCGGCCAGCAAGGCGAGTGACATCTCCGGGCCGCGCTGGCGGACGAGCGTGTCTATCTCAGGGAATTGCGCGGATTCCATCAGCGCAAAACGCAGGAAGGCCACCCGTTCGCGATCCGCCTCGGCGTCGATGTCGATCATGAAGATCGCTTCCAGCGCATCGGTGAGCGGCAGATCGTCATAGTAGCCAGGCAGATCGAGCATGCTCTGGCGATGTGCATCGACGACCGCCGCAAGAAGATCCTCTTTGCTCGAGAACAAACGGTAGAGCGTCCGCTTGGAGATCTTGCAGCGTGCCGCGACCTTGTCCGTCGTGGTGCGGGCATAACCCTCCTCGATGAACATCTCTCGCGCCTGGAGGACAACGGCGTCGCGCTGGACGTCGTCCGGTACGACCTTCGGCCGACCGCGAAGTCTTGGCGGGGTGATCTCCCGTCGATTCCGTTCCCTATTCAACAGTCCGTCCTTTCCCGCGTTCGGCCCGGCACTGGTCCCCGGTCGAACCGTTCGGTTACAAAAAGAAACATTCCGTTACAAAGAAATGTCCCCGCGGACATCCGCCAGCAACAATCCGGGCGTTAGCTGGCGCCGCCTCACTTTTTCTCATATCGCGATTGACATCGAAGACGCAATCATAATATGGGTACGAACAAGTTTCCTAAATATGGATACCGATTGTGCAATCAAATCCCTTCCCCCGTCTCCCTGGCACCGGTTGGATGAAACGGTCACTACCGGCCGGTGTCGTTCGGCGTCGCCTGCGTGGTTCGATGTTCCTTGCCTTGATCATGCTGCTCATGCCAGGAGGCTGCTTCGATCAAGCCGAAAATCAAGCCGCTTCATCGCTTGTGGCGAGTCGTCCCGAGGTCGGCGTCGTCACGCTTCGTCCCCAGTCGGTCGCGATCACGGCGGAATTGCCGGGGCGCACGGCGGCCTCTCTTGTCGCCGAAGTGCGCCCTCAGGTAAACGGCATCATCCAGCGGCGTCTGTTTAAAGAGGGCACCGAGGTTGCCGCCGGCGAGGCACTCTATCAGATCGATCCGGCGAGCTATCAGGCCGCCTACGACAGCGCGGTTGCAACGCTTCAGAAGGCCTCGGCCTCGGTGCCGAGCGCGCAGGCCAAGGTCGAGCGCTATCAGGGGCTTATCAAGAAGGATGCCGTCAGCAGGCAGGATCTCGACGACGCGATGGCGACCCTGGCCCAGGCCAAGGCCGACGTGGCCTCCGCGCAAGCGAGCGTTGCAGCCGCCCGGATCGATCTCGCCTATACGAAGATCACGGCCCCGATAGCCGGCCGGGTCGGCAAGTCCTCGCTGACGCAAGGCGCATTGGTGACGGCAAATCAGGAAACCGCACTGACCACCATTCGCAAGCAGGACCCGATCAACGTCGACGTGACGCAATCGAGCACCAACCTCCTCAACCTTCTTCAGGCCGTGAACGAGGGCCGGCTGAAGCTCGGTGGATCGAACATCAGCGTGAAGCTGAAACTCGAAAACGGCACGATCTATCCGTACGAGGGTAAGCTGGAGTTTGCAGAAGCCAATGTCGACGAAGCCACCGGCACCTTCACGCTACGGGCTGAATTTCCCAATCCCGAGCGGCTGCTTCTGCCCGGCGTGTACGTGCGGGCGATCGTCGAGGAAGGCATTGCCGAGAACAGCTTTCTCGTGCCCCAGCGGGCCGTCAGTCGCAACACCAAGGGTGAGGCCACGGCCATGTTCGTCAACCGGGAGGGTAAGGTCGAGGAGCGCGTGCTTTCCATCCAAAACAGTGTCGGCAACAACTGGTTGGTCGATTCCGGCGTCGACGACGGCGACCGGGTCATCGTCGAAGGAGTGCAGTTTGTTCGCATCGGCCAGGAGGCGACGCCTATCGAGGTGACCATCGACGAGACGACGGGCGAGGTTCGGGAACGCAAGACGGGGGCGCTTTCCGACGGCAAGGCGGTCGCTGTCGCCAATCGCGAACCGGCCACGACGGCCGATACCGGCAGGAACTGAGGCGAACGATGTCGAATTTCTTTATCGATCGGCCGGTCTTTGCATGGGTGATCGCCATCACGATCATGCTGGCAGGGTTACTCGCCATCAACACATTGTCGATCTCGCAATATCCGCAGATCGCGCCAACCACGGTTCAGATCAGTGCATCCTATCCGGGCGCCGACGCCCAGACGGTCGAGAACTCGGTGACCAAGGTCATCGAGCAGGGCATGACCGGGATCGACAATCTTGACTATATGACCGCGACATCGACATCGACGGGATCGACAAACCTCACGCTGACCTTCACCAGCGCGGCCGATCCGGACGTTGCGCAGATGCAGGTGCAGAATAAGTTGCAGCTCGTCACCTCGCAATTGCCGCAGATCGTGCAAAGTACCGGCCTGACCGTCACGAAATCGTCCACCGGCTTCCTGATGGTGATCGGCTTCGTGTCGACCGACGGCAAGATGACGTCGACGGATCTCGCCGACTATGTCGACAGCACATTGAACGACACGCTGCGGCGCATCGACGGCGTCGGCGAGACGCAATTGTTCGGGGGTGGCTATGCCATGCGGATCTGGCTCGATCCCGACAAGCTCGCCAAGTATGCGCTCATGCCGGGCGACGTGGCCACGGCGATCGAGGTGCAGAACACGCAGGTGTCCGCCGGCCAGCTCGGCGGTTTGCCGGCGCGCCAGGGCCAGCAGCTCAATGCCACAGTCACCGCGCGCAGTCGCCTTCAGACCCCCGAGCAGTTCCGGAACATCGTTCTGAAGAGCACGACGGACGGGTCCATCGTCCGGCTGAACGACGTCGCTACCGTAGAACTCGGCGCGGAAAGCTATACCTCGGACGCTCGATATAATGGCCTGCCCGCCGCGGGGCTGGCCATCAGTCTTGCGACCGGCGCCAACGCCATCAGCACGGCGGAAGCCGTCCAGGCGGCGATCGGTCGACTGTCCGGCACACTTCCCACCGCGGTCGAGGTGGTCTACCCCTACGACACCACGCCCTTCGTCCGTCTGTCGATCGAGGAGGTGATGAAGACCTTGGCCGAGGCCGTCGGCCTCGTCTTCATCGTGATGTTCGTATTCCTCCAGAACATCCGGGCGACGATCATTCCGACGATCGCCGTTCCCGTCGTGCTGCTCGGCACGTTTGCCGTCCTCGCTTCCGCCGGCTATTCGATCAACATGCTGACCATGTTCGCCATGGTGCTTGCCATCGGTCTGCTGGTCGATGACGCGATCGTCGTGGTGGAGAATGTCGAGCGCGTCATGCATGAAGAGGGGCTCTCTCCCAAGGAGGCGACGCGCAAATCCATGGGCGAGATTACCGGGGCCCTGGTCGGCATCGCCATCGCCCTGTCGGCAGTTTTCGTTCCCATGGCGTTTTTCGGCGGTTCGGTCGGCGTCATCTACCGTCAGTTTTCGGTGACCATCGTCTCGGCCATGCTGCTGTCGGTCGTCGTCGCGCTCGTGCTGACGCCGGCGCTCTGCGCGAGCATCCTCCGCCGGCCCGGCGACCATGCCGCAAAGCGCGGTCTGGCCGGCTGGTTCAATCGGACCTTCGATCGCGGCACGCTCGCCTATCGCGACGGCGTGCGCGGCGTCACAACGCGAGCCAAGCGGTTCCTTTTCGTCTTTCTGGCGATCGTCGTTGCCGTGGGATGGCTGTTTATGCGCCTGCCGAGTTCCTTCCTGCCGGACGAGGACCAGGGGATTCTGATGGCCAGCGTCCAGTTGCCCACCGGTGCGGCCCAGGAACGGACCGTGCGCGCGCTCGAGCAGGTGAAGGACCATTTCCTTACCAACGAGAAGGATGCCGTCGACGGCGTCTTCTCCATCGCCGGTTTTGGGTTCGGCGGACAAGGCCAGAATATCGGACTTGCCTTCATCAAGCTCAAGTCGTTCGACGAGCGCACGTCACCCGTGCTTTCGGCGGCGGCCGTCGCCGGCCGTGCCATGGGCGCGTTCTCGAAGATCAGGGATGCCCAGGTCTTCGCATTGGCCCCGCCGGCGATTCAGGGCATGGGCAATTCCAACGGCTTCGATTTCTATCTGCAGGATGTCAACGGAGCCGGCCATGACAAGCTGATGGCGACGCGTAATCGTCTTCTGGCCCTGGCTGGACAGAGCAAGCTCCTGGCCAATACGCGCCCGAACGGACAAGAGGACACGCCGCAGTTTTCGGTCGAAATCGATCAGGAAAAAGCCAGCGCGCTGGGCGTCGGTCTGTCGGACATCAACACCACACTGTCGACGGCATGGGGCAGCGATTACGTCAACGATTTCATCGATCGTGGCCGCGTCAAGCCAGTCTATTTACAGGCCGACAAGAACTTTCGTATGCAGCCCAAGGATCTGGAACGATGGTACGTGCGCAATTCCAACGGCACCATGGTTCCGTTTTCGGCCTTCGCCTCGAGCCACTGGACCTTCGGTTCGCCGCGACTCGAACGCTATAACGGTTCGGCGGCTGTCGAGATTCAAGGTGAGGCGGCCGCCGGCGTCAGTTCAGGCGACGCCATGAACGAGATCGACAATCTCGCCAGCCAGTTGCCGAGCGGCTACGCCCATGAATGGACGGGTCTGTCGTATCAGGAGCGCCTTTCCGGCAGCCAGGCCGCGTCACTCTATGCGATTTCGGTTCTGGTCGTGTTCCTTTGCCTTGCCGCCCTCTACGAAAGCTGGTCGATTCCGTTCGCCGTCATGCTGTCCATTCCGATCGGCGTGCTCGGTGCACTGGCGGCCGCCTATCTCTTCGGTCAGACCAACGACGTTTACTTCAAGGTCGGCCTGCTGACGACGATCGGCCTGGCTGCCAAGAATGCCATTCTCATCGTCGAGTTCGCCGTCGCTCGGCAGGCTGCCGGCGAGGGCTTGGTCGAGGCGACCCTCGCGGCCGCCCGGCAGCGCTTGCGGCCGATCCTGATGACGTCGTTCGCCTTCATTCTCGGCGTCACTCCGCTGGCCATTGCAAGCGGAGCTGGCTCCGGTGCCCAGAACGCCATCGGCATCGGCGTCTTGGGTGGAATGATTGCCGCGACCGTTCTCGGCATATTTTTCGTGCCTTTGCTCTTCGTGACGGTGCGTCGCGTGTTCAAGAGCAAAGCCGTGGGGCAGGACGTCCCTCCCGAGCCAGAGCACGCCGCTACGCCCCACTCGCTCGAAGCCTGAGGCGGGAACGAACAACCTTTTCAAGATGGATCACAATGACAAGAATGACACCGGCAATCTCCTGGCTTTCCAAGATGCCCCAGACGGCCATAACCCTGTCGGCCGTCTTTTGGCTGGCCGCATGTTCGGTCGGTCCCGACTACCAGACGCCCGCCGTGTCGCTTCCCGCTCAGTGGGGCGAAGCGAAGTCGGTGAAATCGACGGAACCGCCTCAGTTGTCTCAATGGTGGCGCCGCCTCGACGATCCGACGTTGAACGCGCTTATCGAGGAGGCGGTGCAGAGCAATCTCGATGTGGCGAACGCCAAGGCGAAGATCCGCGAGGCGCGGGCCCAGTACCGTCAGGCTGGTGGAACGTTGTTGCCGTCGGTCGAGGGTTCCGGTTCCGTGACACGCGCCAAAAACGGATTGAGCACCAGCACCAACAGCCGGCCGTATAACCAGTTCCAGGCCGGACTGGACGCCAGTTGGGAACTGGACCTGTTCGGCGCCAATCGCCGAAGTGTCGAGGCCGCCGGTTATGGCATGGATGCGGCCGAAGAGGAGCTTCGCTCCACGCTTTTGACCCTGGTCGGTGACATCGCTTCCAATTACGCTGCGGCGCGCGGTTATCAGGCGCGGATAGACCTCGCCAAGCGCACTGCGGCTTCGCAACGCGAAACGGCGGGGTTGACCCGCGACAAGTTCGAGGCAGGGGCTTCGTCCGCCGTCGATGTCGCCAACGCCGCCGGGCAGGCGAGCAGCACGGAAGCCGATATTCCGACGCTCGAGTCAGGCTATGCGGAAGCCGTTCATCGTCTTGGCGTGCTTACCGGGCGGGTGCCGGCCGCGCTGGTCGAGCGATTGGCGCGTGTTGCCCCCATTCCATCGCCGCGCCTCCCCATCCCGACGGGGGTTCCCGCTGATATTCTGTTGTCGCGGCCGGACGTCCGTCTGGCCGAGCGCCACCTTGCCCAATACACCGCCTTGATTGGTCAGGCGGAGGCCGCCCGCTATCCCAGCATCAGTCTGGTTGGAAGTGTCGCCACATCCAGTACGCGAATCGGTGACTTGGCCAAAAACTCGTCAATCAGCTGGTCGTTCGGTCCGAGCCTCAATGTCCCGATCTTCAATGGCGGACAATTGAAGGCTGCCGTCGACATCGCCGAGGCTCAGCGCGATCAATACTATCTCGCCTTCCGCTCGTCCGTCCTCACCGCCCTCGAGGATGTGGAAAACGCGACCATCGCGCTCGCCCAGGAGCGCATCAGGGAGGAGAAATTGGCCTCGTCCGTGACCGCCTACCGGGAGGCGGCAACCTTGGCGCGCTCGCTTTACCAGACCGGTTCGTCAAGCTTTTTCGACCAGCTTGACGCGGAGCGTTCGCTTTACTCGGCCGAGGATTCCTTCATCCAAAGTCGCATTGCGATCGCCAATGATTACATCGCCCTCAACAAGGCGCTCGGCGGCGGTTGGGATGGCGTGATCGACGCCTCGACGCCGGAGATCGTCGACACCGATACCGGCCCGCATGCCGCCGCAACCGACAACTCGAAACCGTAATGCCATCAACTGCCCCGCATGCGGTTGCCAGGCAAACGCCTGTCAATATTGCGCGATTGACCCTGGTCCTCGGCGCCCTGACGGCGTTCGCGCCGTTCGCAACGGATATGTATCTGGCGAGCTTTCCCGCATTGGCGGCAAGCTTCCACGCGGACTCGGGTCAAGTGCAGCTCGGGTTGTCGCTGTTTTTCGTCGGCTTGGCGGTCGGCCAGTTATTCTATGGTCCCCTGATCGATCGTTACGGCCGGAAATTGCCGTTGCTGGCCGGTACGGCCTTCTTTGCGGCGACCTCCTTCCTCATCGTCTTCGCGCCGGATATCGAAAGTTTCATCGCGCTGCGCCTGCTCCAGGCGATCGGCGGATGTGCCGGCATGATCGTCAGCCGGGCCATCATCACCGACCTGTTCGACGAGCGCGAGACGGCCCGCATTCTATCGCTGATGATGACGGTCCAAGGGCTTGCTCCCATCCTGGCGCCGGTTTTGGGGGGCTACATTCTCACCTTTGCCGACTGGCGGGCCATTTTCCTGTTCCTGGCGGTGTTCGGGGCGATCTGTTTCGCGGCCGCGTCGGCCCTGCTTCCGGAAACTCTGCCACGCCAAAAACGCCAGCGGATGAACCTCGTCGGTGTCCTGACGATCTATGTCCATCTGTTGGGGCAGCGCCGGTTCATCGCGCCGACGCTTGTCGGGAGCCTTTCCCTCGGCAGCATTTTCGCCTTCATCAGCGGCTCTCCCTTCGTGTTCATGGAAATCCACCAGATCAGCCCGCAACACTACGGCTGGCTGTTCGGCGCCAATGCGTTCGGCATGATCGTCGCCGCGCAACTGAACCGCTTTCTGCTGAACCGCCTGTCGCCGTCGAAGGTGCTGGCCGGCGCGCTTGGCGTCCAGATTGTCGCCATTTTCGTTGCGCTCGTCACGCTGACGAGCGGGTCGCTCTTCGTCTTGCTGAGCCCGCTTTGGATCAGCCTGGCGACCATTCCGTTGGTTGCCGCCAATGCCACGGCGCTTGGCATGGCTGCCAGCGGAAAACATGCCGGCAGCGCGTCCGCGCTGGTCGGTGTGCTGCAATTCGGCGTGGCCGGCATTGTCAGTGCGCTCGTTGGCGTGCTGCATGACGGCACGGCCCTGCCGATGGTCGGTACAATCTTCGCCTGCGGTTTGCTGGCCGGGGGGGTGCTGTTCCTCGGGCGGCGACGGGCGGGATCAAGGGGGGCGGGAACCCGATGAAACGACGCCTCATCCTGATGGTTGCGATGTCTCTCATCGCGGTCGCGGCGGGTTTTGCCGTCAAGGCGAAATTTCTCGGCCCCCCGGACGTCACCATGATGACGGCCCCGGTTGCGACGGGCAACGTCGAGGAAACCGTGCTGACAAGCGGTACGTTGAAGCCGGTCAAGCTCGTTGCCGTCGGGGCTCAGGTCTCGGGGCGCATCACGTCGCTGAAGGTCTCTCTCGGTCAGAAAGTCGGGAAGAACGATCTGGTTGCCGAGATCGATTCCGTCACGCAGCAGAATTCGCTCCGTACGGCAAAGGCCGATCTTTCCAATGTCCTCGCCCAACGCGAGGAAAAGAAAGCGACGTTGGCTCATGCCGAATCGACGTTGGCCCGCCAGAAGAGGATGGTTGCGCAGAAGGCCGTGTCGCAGGCGGACTTTGAAACTGCGGACGCCGAAGTCAAAACCACGCGCGCCCAGATCGAGGCGCTCGATGCGCAGATCATCGAGGCGGAAGTGGCGGTCGAGACCGCGCAGGCAAATCTCGGCTACACGCGCATCACGGCGCCTATCGACGGTACGGTGCTGGCCATCGTCAGCCAGGAAGGGCAGACGGTGAACGCCGCGCAATCGGCGCCGACCATCGTCGTTCTCGGTCAGCTCGACACGATGACGGTCCTGGCCGAGATTTCAGAGGCCGACGTCACCAAGGTGAAGCCCGGACAACCGGTTTATTTTACCATCCTCGGTGATCCCGACTGCCGGTACGAGGCAACCCTCGATTCCATCGAGCCGGCGCCGGAGTCCATCACCAGCGACAGCAGCATCACGTCGTCGTCGAGTTCGTCGAGCAGCGGTTCGTCGTCCTCTTCCTCGTCGTCGGCCATCTATTACAACGGCCATTTTAACGTTCCGAACCCGGATGGACGGCTGCGGACCTACATGACCGCCGAGGTCCACATCATCCTCGGCGAGGCGAAAGGGGTTATGACGATCCCGGCGGCGGCGCTTGGCGATAAGGATCGCGACGGGAAATACGTTGTGCAGGTCGTCGATCAGAAGGGGCAAATTTCATCGCGCAAGATCGAAGTCGGGCTCAACAACAAGATGGCCGCCGAGGTCCTTTCCGGCCTGAGGGAGGGCGAGCGCGTCGTCACGGGCCGGATCTCTCCCGAAACGCAGACGGCCACGAAACGCGATGCCGGCGGTCCGCCGCCGATGGGGTTGTAGGCCGATGACGGCTCCCCTGATCGCGCTTAGCGGATTGCGGCGGGAGTTTCCGGCTGGCGAAGGGGCGATCACCGTCCTCAAGGACATCGATCTCATCATCGAGGCCGGCGAAATGGTCGCCATCGTCGGGGCTTCCGGTTCCGGAAAGTCCACCCTGATGAACATCCTCGGCGGCCTCGACCGACCGAGTGCCGGCAGTTATCGGATTTCCGGCCGGGAAACAGCGTCCCTCGATGCCGACGAATTGGCCGAACTGCGCCGCGCGCATTTCGGGTTCATCTTCCAGCGCTACCATTTGCTGTCGGAACTGACGGCGATCGAGAATGTCGAGGTTCCGGCGATCTACGCCGGTCAAACGCCGCACGACCGCGAAGTTCGGGCAGCCGGCCTGCTGGGGCGGCTTGGCATGACGGATCGCACCGGTCACAGGCCGGGCCAGCTCTCGGGCGGCCAGCAGCAGCGCGTCTCGATCGCGCGGGCGCTGATGAACGGCGCCAATGTCATCCTTGCCGACGAGCCGACGGGCGCCCTTGACACCCGCAGCGGGGAGGAGGTGCTGCGTATCCTTGAGGAACTGCACGCCAACGGAAAGACCGTCATCATCGTCACGCACGACATGACGGTGGCGGCCCGCGCCCGGCGGATCATCGAGATCAGCGATGGGCAAGTCGTCTCCGATCGGAAGATGCGCGACGTTCCGGGAGGGAAGGCCGATCCGCCAACGGGCGCCGCCAACACGCAGACGGGTTCTTGGAGCGGGATGTTGGACCGTTTCCGGGAAGCCTTCCGAATGGCGCTTCGCGCCATGATGGCCCATCGGCTCAGGACTTTTCTGACGATGCTCGGCATCATTATCGGCATCGCCTCCGTAGTGTGCGTGGTGGCTCTTGGCGAAGGGTCGCGGCAGAAGGTGCTTTCCAATATCAGCAGTCTGGGCACCAACACTCTGGAGATTTTTCCAGGCAAGGATTTCGGCGACATGCGATCGGGAAAGATCAGGACGCTTGTCGTTTCCGATGCCGATGCCCTGGCCCGGCAACCCTATGTCGCGGCGGTGACGCCGACGGTCTCGACCAGCAGCACGGTTCGCTTCGGGTCGAAGGAAGCCAACGCCCTCGTCAACGGTGTCGGCGAACAGTATTTCAAGGCGAAGGGGGCAACGCTCGCCGACGGCCGGTTCTTCGATGCCGACGGCCTGCGGACCCGGGCACAAGACGTCGTCATCGACGAGAACACGCGCAAGACCCTGTTTTCCGGCCTGAACGGAAGCCCGGTGGGACGGGTCATCCTCGTCGGGGCCGTTCCGTGTCGGGTCGTCGGGGTCATCCAGCCGCAGCAGGGCGGCTTCGGCTCCAGCGAAAATCTATCGCTTTATCTGCCCTATACGACCGTGCAGACGCGCTTTTTGGGCGACTCCTCGTTGCGCAGCATTACCGTGCGCGTCAGCGACGACACTTCCACTGACCTGGCCGAGCAGGCGGTCGCGCAATTCCTGACCCGGCGCCACGGAACCAGGGACTTCTTCATCCTCAACACCGACGACATCCGCCAGGCCATCACCAGCACGACCCAAACCATGACCCTGCTGATCGCGGCCATCGCCGTCATTTCGCTGGTGGTCGGGGGTATCGGGGTCATGAACATCATGCTGGTATCGGTCTCCGAGCGCATCAACGAGATCGGCGTTCGCATGGCGGTCGGGGCCCGTCAAAGCGATATCTTGCAACAATTCCTGATCGAGGCCGTGCTGGTCTGCCTGATCGGAGGCTTGTTTGGAATTGGCTTCGCTCTCGGCTTCGGCGTGATTTTCAGTGTCCTCGATTCGGGGTTCAGCCTCGTCTATTCGATGACCTCGATCATCGCCGCCTTCCTGTGTTCCAGCCTGATCGGCATTGTTTTTGGCTATCTGCCCGCGCGCAACGCATCGCGGCTCGACCCCGTTGCCGCACTATCCAGAGACTAGCCCAATCTATTCATACTCTAGGCTAGGAGCCTCCCTAAGGGGCCGCGCACGAAAGCTACGGATCTGCCGTCGCACGGGCTACCTAAGAGCGGCGCAACTCTCCCCGGTCATGCCAAGGTCATCCCCGCGGCCAGATTAAAGCTCGTAACCCCACCCGGTTGCGGGCTTTCGATTTATCTTGGCAGAAATGCCCGCCCGATGGGTGCAAACCGCCTCAGCCGCTTGACGCGCGTACCACCAGGCTGGGACGGATGCGAACGCGGGCGGCGGGCCCGGATGTGCCCTCGATGCGGGCGAACAGCCTACGGGCCCCTTCGGTGCCGATATCGCGCAGCGGTTGGTGGACGGTGGTAATGGCCGGTTCGATGAAGCGACAAAGCTCGATGTCGTCAAAGCCGGTGACGGCGATATCCCCGGGGACGTCGAGCCCACGGGCGCGGAGCGTGCGGATGACGCCTGCCGCAATCAGGTCGTTGCCGCAGACCACCGCATCCGGCGGCAATCCGTCGGCCAGGATCCGGTCGGCGGCCTGTTCTCCCCATTCGACGGTGAACTCGCCCAGCAATACCCGGTCGGCCGATGGAAGATCCCATTCCCGCACGTACTCGCGATAGGCTTCCAGGCGTTCGCGCGCCGTCGAAACCGTCTGCTGGGCGCCGACGAAGGCAAGTCGGCGGTGCGCCTTGCCCGCCAGATGGTCGATGATGGCGACGATCCCGGCCCGGTTGTCGACGCAGACCTGGTCCATGGCGATGCCCCGGATGCTGCGGTCGAGAGAAACCACCGGCACCTCCCGCAACGCCTCACGCACCGTTTCGGCGCTGCCTTTCTCGTCGCAGGGGATGAGGATGATGCCCTCGACCTGCCGGGAAAGAAGGGCGCGCATCCGCCTTTTCTCGATGTCGGCGTCGTCCGCCGAATCGCAGAGCAACAGTTCGTATCCCTGGGCCTGGGCGCTCTCCTCGATTGTTTGGACCAGGGCGATGAAATAGGGATTGGCGATCCGCGGAATGACCATTCCCAGCGTGCGCGTCGCCTGCCGGCGCAGCGCGCTCGCCAGATAGTTGGTTCGATATCCCAACTTCTCGGCGGCGGTCAGAACGGCAGCCTTGGTGTCGTCGGAGACCCGCCGGGCCCCCGTCAGAACCCTGGAGACCGACGCGATCGACACACCGGCTTCCCGTGCGACGTCCCTGATTTTCGCCATGGTGCCGGGAATTCCCTCGTCTCCACATAGACGGTGCCAAACCGATCCGGATGTATTATTATCACGCTTGGAAAACGTTTTCCAACCAAAGGACGGCGCAAAAGCAGGAGGCGCTCATGGCTTACAAATCTCTTTTGTCGACGGTGACCGCGATCGCGGTTGCCGCGACCGTATCAACGGCGTCGGCGGCCGATCTGAAGATCGGTCTCGGAGCGGCGGTTTCTTCGATGGACCCGCTGTTCTATGTCATCGGTTCGAACAGCGCCATGGCGCGCAACATCTTCGACGGGCTGGTCAACCAGGACGACAAGCAGCAACTTAAGCCGGGGCTCGCGCTGGCGTGGAAGCCGGTCGACGATACGACCTGGGAATTCAAGCTGCGCCAGGGCGTCAAGTTCCACGACGGATCGGATTTCACCGCCGAGGACGTCGCCGCGACGATCCGGCGGGTGCCCCTGGCGTCCCAGAACAGCCCCAGTTCGTTCATGCGCTACGTCAGCGAGATCAAGGACATCGTCATCGTCGATCCCTATACGATCCGCTTCAAGACGGCGGCCGCGGCCCCGCTGCTGCCCAACAACCTGAGCCGCATCAGCATCCTGCCGAAAAGCTTGGAGACGACACCGTCCAAGGCCCTCAACGACGGCAACGGCGTCATCGGCACCGGGCCGTTCAAATTCGTCAAATGGCAGCCCGGCGACGGCGTCGTGCTGGCCGGCAACGCCGCCTATTGGGGCGGCAAAGTGGCGTGGGACACCGTCACTTTCAAGTTCATCACCAACGCCACCTCCCGTGTGGCCGCCCTGCTGGCCGGCGACGTCGACCTCATCGAGGACGTGCCCACCAGCGATCTCGGGACCATTCGGAAGAACGCCAAGGCCCGCTTGGCTTCCGCCGGCAGCAACCGCGTCATGTACCTGCACATGGACCAGGACCGTGAGGTCTCTCCCTTCGCCGTGGCGCCTGACGGCAAGAATCCGCTGCGCGACGTGCGCGTCCGCCGGGCCATGTCCATGGCCATCAACCGCCCGCTTTTGGTGGAGCGGATCATGGACGGGCAGGGCGTTCCGGCTGGGCAGTTGGTCCCTGACGGGTACTTCGGCTACGTCCCGGCTCTCAAGCCCGAGAAGTTCGATCTGAACGGGGCGAAGAAGCTGCTGGCCGAGGCCGGCTACCCGAACGGCTTCGACATGACCTTCCACGCATCGAACGACCGCTATCCGAACGACGAGAAGGTCGCCCAGGCCATCAGCCAGATGTTCTCCCGGATCGGCATCAAGATGAAGGTCGAAACCATGCCGGCGGCGGTGTATTTCCCGCGCGCCTCGAAACGGGAATTCAGCCTGATCATGGGCGGGGCCGCCGTCGAAACCGGGGAATCCTCGGGCGTTCTTGGGCCGCTGCTCGCCACCTTTACCAAGGCAACGGGGCAGGGCAACCGGGGGCGCTATTCCAATCCCAAGTTCGACCAAGCCCTCGACACCGCCATGAAGACGGTCGACGACGGCAAGCGCGAGAAGCTGCTGCAGGACGCCATGACCCAGGGCATGAACGACCTGGGGGTGATCCCGGTGTTCTTCCTCCTCAACAATTGGGGCGTGCGGGCCGATCTGGTCTACAAGGGACGGGCCGACGGCTATACCCTTGCCTATGACGTGACCTCCAAGTAACCCACTTGGGGGATGACTGGACGAAGGGGAGGCGGGTCGATCCGGCCCGCTTCCCCGTTTCCCGCCGCGGGATCGGCGGCGCGCGGCCCATCACGCGGCACACCTCGGAGAGACGACCTTTCATGACCCGACTTCCGATCATCATCGACACCGACCCCGGCATCGACGACGCCGTGGCCATTCTCCTTGTTTTGGCTTCGCCCGAGTTCGATCTGCGTGGCCTCACCGTGGTCTCCGGCAACGTCCCCCTCGAAGACACCCTGCGCAACACGTTACAGGTGTGCGAGCTGGCCGGCCGTCCCGACGTGCCGGTCTTCGCCGGCTGCGACCGGCCGCTCATGCGCCAGCCGGTGCGTGGTCTGTTCAGCGGCCGCGAGGGGCTGGGCGGCGTCGTCCTGCCGCCGCCGCATCTGGCGCCGCAACCGGTCCATGCCGTCGATTTCCTGGTCAAAAGTCTGCTCGACGCCGCCCGCACCGGCGAGAAGATCACGCTGTGCGCCTTGGGCCCGCTGACAAACGTGGCGGTGGCCCTGGCCCACAGCCCCGGCATCGCGGCGGGGATCGAGCGGATCGTGCTGATGGGTGGCGGTTTCAAGGAACTTGGCAACCGCTCGATCTCGGCCGAGTTCAACATCCTGGTCGATCCCCATGCGGCTAGCATGGTCTACGAGGCCGGCATCCCGATCACCATGCTGCCGCTCGACCTGACCCATCAGGCCCTGGCCACGCCCAAGCGGATCGAACAGCTGCGGGCGATTGCCAATCCGGTCGCCCAGGTCGTGGCCAACATCCTGACCATCTGGGATCGCAAGGATATCGACCGGTTCGGCGAGTTGGGGGGGCCACTGCACGATCCCCTGGTTTTCGACTACCTGCTGGCGCCGGATCGCTACAGCGGCCGGGCGGCCCGCGTGTGGATCGAACATACCAGCGAGCTGACCATGGGCCAGACGGTGGCCGACTGGTGGGGCAAGACCGGCGAGAAGCCCAATGCCCACGTGCTCACCAAGGTCGACGCCCAGGGCTTCTTCGACCTGTTGGGCGAGCGCCTGGCGCGGTATCCCCTGCCGGCGTGACGTGACCCCGAGCGGAACGGCACCATGGCGGCCATTCCCATCCTGATCGACACCGACCCCGGGGTCGACGACGCCGTCGCTATCCTGCTGGCTCTGGCGTCGCCGGAACTCGAGGTCCGCGCTATCACTGCTGTGGCCGGAAACGTGCCGCTGGACGATACGGCCCGCAACGCGCGCAAGGTCTGCGAACTGGCGGGCCGGCCGGACGTCGCCGTCCACGCCGGTTGCCGCAAGCCATTGTTGCGATCCCAGATCTTCGGCAAGTACGCCAGCGGCGGCGGGTTGGCCGGCGACACCCTGCCGGCCCCTGCGATGCCGCTACGCCCGCAACACGCCGTCGACGTTCTGGTTTTCGAACTGGGGCGCGCCGCCCACGGCGAGGCGGAAAAGATCACCGTCTGCACGCTGGGACCGTTGACCAACCTGGCGGTGGCCCTGGCCCACAGCCCTCATATCGCCAAGGGCATCGAAAAGATCGTCGTCATGGGCGGGGCCTTCGCCGCGCTGGGCAACCGCTCGATCGCCGCCGAATTCAACATGCTGGCCGACCCCCACGCGGCGCGGATCGTGCTGGCCTCGGGTGCGCCGGTCGTCCTGGTGCCGCTGGACCTGACGTTCCAGGCCCTGGCGACGCCGCCACGCCTCGATGCCATCCGCTCCCTCGGCAACCGCGTCGGCGAGAAGGTTTTCGAGTTACTGACCCATATCGATCGCAGCGACGTCGAACGCTTCGGCGTGGAAGGCGGCCCCCTTCACGATCCGACCGTGATCGGCCTGTTGCTCCGCCCGGATCTGTATCGTGGACGCCCGGCCTTCGTCGACGTCGAATGCGACAGCCCCCTGACCTTGGGGCACACAGTCGTGGATTGGCGGGGACGCACGGGGCGGACTCCCAACGCTACGGTCATGACCGCCATCGACAGCGCCGGCTTTTTCGCCTTGCTCGGGACGCGTCTGGGGCGCTTCTGATCCGCCGCGCCGAAAAATCCTCACCCCACGAATGGCACCTTGCGGCCGCTTTCCCGGTCGAAGACGTGGAGGTTTTCGGTCGAGAAGTTGAGGTGGATCTGCTCCTTCCTCTTGAGCGGCAGCTTGGGGTCCAGACGGGCGGTCAGTTCCTGTTCGCCGAGCAGGCATATCGCCATCGTGTCGGAACCCAAGGGTTCGCAAACGTCCAGCAGCGGGGATAGGTAGGCGTCCTCCGGGGAACACCAATTCAGGTGTTCGGGCCTGATTCCGACATGGATCTCGGTTCCGGCCGGCAGATCGATCTGTTTCACCGGAATGCGCGCATCGGCGATTTCAAGGGTCGTGCGGTCCGCCTGGCGGTGGACCCGCGCACGTAGCACGTTCATTTGCGGTGAGCCGATGAACTCTCCGACAAACTGGCAATTGGGCGAGGAATAAACTTCGACCGGCGATCCGGCCTGCACGATCTCGCCCCGGCGCAGGATGACCACGCGGTCGGCAAGCGTCATGGCCTCGACTTGGTCGTGGGTCACGTAGATCGTGGTCGTCCGCAGCATCTCGTGCAGGCGTTTGATCTGGGTGCGCATGGCGACGCGCAGTTTCGCATCGAGATTGGACAGCGGCTCGTCGAACAGGAAGACCTGCGGGTTGCGCACGATGGCGCGTCCCATCGCGACGCGCTGGCGCTGCCCACCGGAAAGCTGGCCCGGCTTGCGGTCGAGAAGGTCGCCGATCTGCAGGATGTCGGCCGCCTTCTCGACCTGCTTCTCGATCTCATGACGCTTGATGCCCCGCATCTTCAGGCCGAACCCGATGTTTTCGGCAATGGTCATATGCGGATAGAGGGCGTAATCCTGAAACACCATGGCGACGTCGCGATCCCGCGGCTCGATGTGGTTGACCACCCGATTGCCGATACGCAGCGTCCCGCTGGAAATCTCCTCCAGTCCGGCCACCATGCGCAGAAGCGTCGACTTGCCGCAGCCGGAAGGACCGACGAACGCCACGAATTCGCCGTCCGGGATTTCCAGATCGATGCCGTGTATGGCGCGCATCGTGCTGTAATCCTTGACGATTCGTTCCATCTGGATGCTGGCCATACCACTCTTCTCCCCGACGCTTCCGGCTCTTGCGGGCCGGGTTCGGCGCGCAAGATGCCCTTGCATTGTCTCCAGGATTATTGTTAACGTTATCGATATCGATAATCAAGGCGATAACCGGAATGGCCATCGAAAGTTTCCAGTCGGGACCCCTGAGCGACGGCGGCAGGGGCACGGTCCATCGGCTCCCCCGGCGCACCGATCGGCGGAGCCACACCATCTTTATGGCGCTGCAAAGGGAAATCGTGCTGGGCATCCTGGCGCCGAAATCGGTGCTGCTGGAACTCGAACTCGCGGATCGCTTCGAATGCAGCCAGAGCACGGTCCGCGAAGCCTTGCTCCAGCTGCAGGAAGAGGGGCTGGTCAATCGCATGCCCCATCGTGCGACGCTTGTCGTCGATTGCCTGGGGGCCGACGCGCGGGAACTGCTGCGCATCCGCCACGATATCGAATGCCGCGGTGTCGTGCGCGTCATGGAACGCCTCGATTCGCGGGTGCGGGACGTCCTTCTGCAGGACATCGAGGCCATGCGCACCGCCGCTGTCGAGGGTGACGAATATCTGTTGTCGGTGCACGACCGCCAATTCCACCTGCACCTGTTCGGCGTCGCCGACCTTCCCAGCGTGCAGCCAATTCTGGGCCGCTGCCTGATTCACAACCATCGCTACAAGATCCTGAATTCGCGGCCCAATCGCGAACTGATGGAAACCGCGGAACGGCACTTCACGATCACCGCGGCCCTCGACACCGGAAGCGTGGAACAGGTGCAGGCGGCCTTGTCCCACCACATTTCGACGATCGTCGATTTCGGGCCGAGCATCATCAATGGGCCTCAGCCCATGACCGAGAGGCCGTAATGCCCGACACAGGCGTTTCCGCCCTCACGCCCCAAATGCGCGACGTTCTCGAGCGGCTGCTCCGCGAGGATGCCGGCTTGCCGGACCCCACGACGTTGCCGGCCGGAGAGGGGCGTGCCCTGGCCGAGCGCACCAATCGGCGCTGGAATGTGGACCTGCCCGCCATGGTGGAAGTCCGCGACGTCGGGTTGGCTTCGGGCATGGCCGGCCGCGTGCTGGTGCCGGCCAACGACGAGGGCAGGGGGGCCATTCTTTACATCCACGGCGGCGGATGGGCTTTCTGCAGCAAGGAAACCCACGAGCGCGCCGCCCGCGTGCTGGCCATCGCCGCCGGGGCGCCGGTCGTGACCTTCGATCATCGTTCGGCGCCGGAACATCCCTATCCGGAGGGGCTGGACGATTGTATTGCCGCCTGGCAGGCCCTGGGGTCGATTTTTCCGAACCGCCGCCTTGGCGTGGCCGGCGACAGTTCCGGGGCGAACCTGGCCGTTGCGGCAACGTTGCGGCTGCAGGCGGAAAAAGGCCGGGCGCCGGATGTCGGGCTGCTGTTCTATGGCGTCTACGATGACGACTTCTACAGCCCTTCCTATCGGCTGTACGCCGAGGGTCCCGGGCTGACGCGAGCAAAAATGCAGCGCTACTGGGCCTGGTACCAGCCGGTGCCGGCACGCCGGTCCGACCCGCTGATCTCGCCTTTGAAGGCGTCGGATTCGGCGCTGCGGGCGCTGCCGCCCCTCTATCTGATTGCCGCCGGGCAGGACCCCCTGCGCAGCGACAGCGAAAGGTTCCATGCCCGGCTGTCCGCCCTCGGGCGGGCCGATACCTTGCGGATTTTTGAGGGCGTTGTTCATGGCTTCATGCAGATGAGCAGCGTCCTTTCAGACGCTCTAACCGCCACTGAAGAAGCGGGGGCAGCGTTCAGGAAGGCCGTCAATACAAAATGAGGATCACAGAAGGGAGCAAGGACAATGAAACGGACTGTCATGGGGGCGCTCGTTGCCGCTGGCATGCTGGCGGCGAGCGCGGGGAGTTCCTGGTCGGCGGAAACGGTGCGCTTTTGGTTCCATTTCGACAACGCCGACAATCCGATGTCCAATCTCGTCAGCAAGTTCGAGAAGCAGAATCCGGGCATCAAGATTGAAGCGGAAAACATCCCCTGGAATAGCTACTACGACAATCTCTACACGTCGATCATCGGCGGCAACGCGCCGGACGCCGCGATGGTGAAGATGTTCGCGCAGCCCCGCCTGATCGAAATGGGGGCGCTGGAACCGATCGCGGCCCGCGTCGACGGCTGGGCGGGCAAGGCCGATATCGACCCAAACCTGTTCAACCTGACCAGGGGCAATGACGGCAAAATCTATTACCTGCCGCTGCAGTACGTGGTGCTCTATCTCTACTATCGCACCGACACGTTCAAGGAACTCGGCCTGAAGGTGCCCGCCACCTGCGAGGATTTCCGGGAAGCGGCAAAGAAGCTGACCCGCGACACCAATGGCGACGGACAGCCCGACGTTTACGGGTTCGGATTCCGCGGCGGCAAGGGCGGCCACGACCACTGGGCCAGCCTGACGTTGTCGCGCAAGGGCGCGAACCTCGAAGGTGGCATGAAAACCGACGCCGCGCTTGCCGGCACCCAGTTCGTCGTCGACCTGTTCCGCAAGGACCATGTGTTCCCGCCATCGGCGCCCAATGACGGGTTCAAGGAAACCATTGGCGCCTTCAAGGCCGGCAAGACGGCGATGACCATCCATCACATCGGATCGTCCAACGAGATGGACCAGGCGCTGGGCGACAAGGTATCCGCCGCGCCGGTGCCGGAATGCGGCGGCGGTCGGTGGACGGCTTTCGGAGACGAGTCGACGGCCATCTTCGCGGCATCGAAGGTGAAGGATGCTGCCTGGAAGTGGATTGCGTTCCTGTCCACCGCCGGCAACAACGCCGAGTTCAATTCGGCGACCGGCCAGCTTCCGGTCAGCACGAAGGACGCCAACGCCTGGACGCTGCACAAGCGGCGCTTCATCGACGCCACGGTCCAGTCGCTGCCGTTCGCCCAGTTGCTGCCGAACCGGCCCGAGACGTCGGACTTCGTCAACACGGTATGGCCGGTGAACATGCAGCGGGCCCTGACCGGCGAAATTTCGGCGGCCGACATGAACGCCAAGATCGCCGAACTTTACAAATGACCACGCGGGAGGGGGTGGCCTCGGCCACCCCCTTTCATCGCCCAGCAACGACGAGGGGCCGCTGAATGACATCGAACCCGCCACCGTCCGGGACCGGCGGCATGGCGCTCGGCCGGACCGTTCTGCCGATCGCCATGCTGTCGCCGGCCGTCCTGGTCACCGTGGCCATCGTCTTCCTGCCGATGATCCAGACCGCCTGGATGAGCCTGCACGACTACATCCTGTTCCGTCCGAAGAGTTTCGATTTTGTGGGGTTGAAGAACTTCGTCGCGGCCCTGCATGACGAGGTGTTCTGGATATCCCTTCGCCACACGGCGATCTGGATCTTCCTGACGGTCCCCTCGCAGATGCTGCTCGGGCTGGCTGCCGCGCTGTTGCTGAATCAGGAATTTCCGTGGCGAGGCCTGGCCCGCGCCCTGATCATCGTGCCCTGGGCGCTGCCCAGCGTGGTGATCGCCCTGATGTGGGTTTGGATCTACGATTCCAATTACGGTGTGCTCAACGATTTCATGCTGCGGTTTGGACTGATTTCGCGCTCCATCCCGTGGTTGGCCGATCCCGCGACCGCGCTTTACGCGATCATCCTGACGTTGACCTGGCAGGGTTTTCCGTTTTTCGCAGTGATGATCCTGGCCGGCCTGCAATCCATCCCCCGCAGCTATTACGAAGCGGCGGCGATCGACGGGGCCAGCACCTGGCGGCAGTTCTGGCACATCACGCTGCCGGGCATTTCGGGCGTCCTGGTGACCGCCGTGCTGCTCCGGACCATCTGGGTCGCCAACTCGATCGACGTCATCTTCGTCATGACCGGCGGCGGGCCCGGCTATGCCACCTACACACTGCCGCTCTATGCGTTCATCAAGGCCCGCACCAATCTCGACTTCGGGTATGGCTCGGCGTTGGCCGTGCTGTTCACCTTGATGCTGATCGGCTTGGTGGTCGTCTATCTGCGGCGCGTCGGAAAGGCGGTGCAGTCGTGATCATCAGAAAACGCTCGCTCGCCCGCCGCCTGCTGACGGTGGACCTGCCGGTCGTGGCGATCCTGCTGTTCGCCCTCGGCCCCTATGCGTGGATGTTCCTGACCTCGGTCACCGAAAAAGGCCGGCTGTTCACCCAGGGGCCCTCGCTGAGCGGGGCGACGATGGAAAACTATGTCCGCTTGTTCAAGACCGTCGGTTTTTGGAACAACCTGGTTGATTCCTTCATCATCGCCGGGGGGACCGTCGTCATCGGGCTGACACTCAGCGTCACGGCGGCCTATGCCTTCTCGCGGTTCAATTTTCCAGCCAAGCGGGGGCTGCTCCTGCAGTTCCTGGTGATCAACATGTTTCCGGTGGTGCTGCTGATCCTGCCGCTGTTCATCTTCATGCGGCAGCTGGGGCTGATCGATACCCACTTGGCGCTCATCATCGCCAACTCGACCGTCGCCATCCCGTTTTCGGTGTGGATGATGGTCAGCTACATGAACGGCATTCCGCGTTCGCTCGACGACGCGGCGATGACCGACGGGTGCACGCGCCTGGGCGCGCTGTGGCGGGTGGTGATGCCACTGTGCCTGCCCGGGATCATCGCCACCGGCATCTACATCTTCATCACGTCGTGGAACGAATACCTCTACGCGCTGACCCTGGGCGGGCGGAACGTGCGGCCGATCACCGTGGCGATCCAGACCCTGATCGGCGAGTACGAGGTCGAATGGGGCCTGCTGACCGCCGGCGGGATCGTCGGTGCGATGCCGGCAACCATACTTTTTCTCATCGTTCAGAAACGCTTGATCAGCGGACTTACCCAAGGCGCCGTCAAAGGCTAGACAGAGGAAAAAATCTTGAAAAATCCGATTGGGATCATTTCGATGCAATTCGTGCGGCCGTTCGGGCCGCAGGACCTGCATCTGTTTCGGAAAGTCAGGGATCTGGGCTTCGATTTCATCGAGCTTCTGGTCCCCGAGAAGGAAGACGGGCTCGATTTCGCGCAAACCCGCCAGGCGCTGGCCGACGCCGGCCTCGGCGTGGTGCTGGCGGCGCGGGTGAACCTGCAACGTTCGATCGCCAGCGCCGATCCGGCCGCCCGCCAAGGTGGGCTCGACTACCTGAAACGATGCATCGAGGTCGCCGATGGGCTGGGCGCGCGCATCGTCGGCGGGCCGCTTTACGGCGAGCCCCTGGTCTTCGCCGGTCGTCCGCCGCAACCGCATGGCCCCGAGGACATCGCCAAACGGGCCGAATGGACCGTCGAAGGATTGGCCGCCGTTGCCCCGATCGCCCGATCCGCCGGCAAGGTCTTGGCGCTGGAGCCCCTCAATCGGTTCGAGACGGACATCGTCTGCACGACGGGCCAGGCCATCGAAGTCGTCGATCGGGTCAACGACAAGGGGCTCGGCATCCTGCTCGACACCTTTCACATGAACATGGAGGAACGCTCGATCCCCGACGCCATCCGGGCCGCCGGCCATCGCCTCGTGCATTTCCAGGCCAATGAAAACCACCGCGGCTTCCCGGGAACGGGGGCCATGAACTGGCCGGCGATCATGCGGGCCTTGGCCGAGATCGGCTACGCGGGGCCCGTGTCGCTGGAACCATTCCGTCGCGACGACGATCGGGTCGCCCTACCCATCGCGCACTGGCGGGCGCCCCACCAGGACGAAGATCCCAAGCTGCGGGCCGGCCTCGGCCTCGTGCGTTCCTGCCTCGAACTGGCGGAGGCCGCGCGATGACCCTCAACATCGGATGGATCGGCTGCGGCCGTCATGCCCGCCAGATGCTTCTGCCCCAACTCGGCCGCAACGGCATCCGGCTGGCGGCGATCTGCGACGTCGACAAGGACTCGATGCAGGCCGTCGCCCGCCAGTACGGCGTGCGCCATGTTTTCGACGATTTCCGCGACCTCATCGCGCATCCCGGGCTCGACGCCATCGGCATGGCGGTGGGGCCGGACGTTCACCGGGCGGCAAGCCTGGAGGCCCTGGGGCGCGGACTTCCCGTCTTCATGGAAAAGCCGCCGGCGGTCGACCTGGCCGGGGCCAGAGAGGTGGAAGCGGCCGCCAAGCGCGCCGGCAAGCCGGTCATCGTCGGCTTCATGAAACGCTACTCCACCGGCAATCGGATCGCCCACAACATCCTGACCGGCGGCGGTTTTGGCCCGGTCCTGGGCATCCTCGGAACCTATATGACGGCGCCGACCTATTTTGAGGGCGAGGCGGACTACACCGGCTTCTACCTTCATCATTGCGTGCACTACATGGACCTGATTCCTTGGCTCGCCGGGGCGGCGTTCGCCGACATGGCCGTGCGCCGGGTCGAGCCGGCGCCGGGCAAGCTGCTGTTCCACCTCAATTTCTCCTGCTTGAACGGCGTCATCGGGTCGGTGGTCATGGGGACCGTCCAATCGCGTGGCACCCCGATGGAGTTCATCCAGGTGATGGGCGATCACACCCGGGTCGAAGTTGCGAACATCATCAACGTTTCGTACTTCCGCAATCCGCCGTTCAAGGCCGACGACCCGGCGGCCAGCCTTTCGGACGCGGTGGATACCCTGACCTGGACGCCGAATTTCACGGCGGCGGCCAACGAGGACCACAAAGGGTACAACGCCCTGATCGCCGATGCCGCGGCGGCCTTGCGGGGCGAACCGAGTGCCGCTCCCGATATCGCCGATGGCGTCAAGGCCATGGAGCAGCTGGAGAGGATGGTCGCCCTGCTGGAACGGGACGTCTGAGCGGCGGGAAAAGGCACGGAACGCCCCCGGAGCGCGAGCGAAATCGCCCCGTCAGGTCAACGACGGGGCGGGTTTTGGATCGGTGCCGGAAGGGAAAGAGCTGCCTTGGGTCAGGTTGGTCCCGGCTTTTCCCTCTTCCATCAATGGAAAGTAGACGTCCACCCGGGTTCCCGCGTCCGGCTTGCTGAAGACGCGGACGGCGCCGTCGTGACGGGTCGCAATGGCATTAACGGTGGTCAGCCCCATGCCGATTCCCGCGCCGGCCTCTTTGGTTGTAAAGAAGGGATCGAGAACCCTTTCCAGATTGTCCGCGGAAATGCCCTTTCCCGTGTCGCGGACGGAAATCCGCGCGTACGGTCCCGCCTTGAGTTCCGGAAGGTCGCGAATGGCTTTGCCGTCCAGGTCAAGACGCTCAAGAGAGAGCGTCACCTCTCCGGGTTTGCCCTCGAGCGCCTCGGTTGAATTCGTCACGAGATTGACGACAACCGTTCGGATCTGGCTACCCACGGCCCGCACGGCGCCGACGTCGGGTACCATCTGGCACCGGAAATCGGCATTGGCGGGAAGGGTCGAGCGCAGGAGTTTGGCGGTTTCGTCGACCAACGTTCCCATATCGACGACCGTCTTTTCCTCGTCGTCCTCGCGGCTGAAGGTGAGGATCTGACGCACGATCTCGGCGGCACGGTCGCTGGCCTCCACGATCTTGCCGAGGCGCAATCTTTCCGGGCTGTTTTCGGGCGCGCGTTTCTCGGCCATCTTGCTGAGCGCCGTTATGGGGAGCAGCAGATTGTTCAATTCGTGCGCGATCCCGCCGGCCAGGCTGCCCAGCGCCCTTGCTCGCTGGGCGTGACGCAACTGCTTCTCGGCAGCCAGGCGGTCGGTGATGTCGAGGAATATGCAAAGGAGGCCCGTCACGTTTCCGGCCGCGTCCCTCAACGGCAGCTTGCTGCTCAGATGTGTGGCCACCGTGCCGTCGGCGCGCAGGTGGGTGTCCTCGAAGTTGACCAGGGCCCTCCCTTCCTCGATGACGGTCTTGTCCGTCGCGGCCAACAACGTGGCCTCATCCTTGTCGCGGGCCAAGTCGAACGCCGTTTTGCCGATAATGTCCTCGCGCTTATCGAGGTACCAGTTACGTACCGCCGTGGAGTTGCACCCCGCATAGGTCAGGTCACGATTCTTCCAGAAGATGCCATGCGGAATGGTCTCGATGATCGTATCCAGGAGTTGCCGCTGGGCAACCAGCTCCTGTTCGGCTTGCTTGCGTTCGGTGATGTCGCGGACAATGCCGATAATGCCGATGATGTTTCCCTCGCCGTCACGGTAGGGCGTCTTGAAGGCGCGAACGATCCGTTCGCCGCCCTTGAAGGGAATCGTCTCCTCGATCTCGGTGGAGATTCCGGTTTCCATGATGGCACGTTCCCTCGCCACCATCTCGGAGGCGAAATCGGGAGGCAGCAGGTCCGCGGCCTTCTTGCCGATCAGGTCCTCGGGCGCGAGCCCGAAGTTGCGCGCCGTCGTCGGATTGACCAGGATGAAGCGGCCCTCGCGATCCTTGACGAAAACGGCGTTCGAACTGGCTTTGATCACGGCGTCGAGGACGAAGTTTTTGTTCCAAAGTTCGCGCGTGCGTTTAGCAACCCGCAATTCCAGGTCGTCGTGGGCTTTCTTCAGTTCGGCGGTCCGCCTGCGCATGATGCGGTGCAGGATGACGATCCAGGTGAATGCCGCTCCACCCAGCACGCCGATGCCGATCGAGCCCCACAGCACGACTTTGGCCGGAACGCCCTTCGGATCGTCGGCACCGCTGCCGGCGACGATCTGCGAAGGCCGGTCGGGCTCGTCCGCCGACGTTCCCGGCGGGGAAAGAAAACCCACGACCACCACAAGGATAACGGCGGCCCGCCTTGCCAAGGTCAGCATCGAGCGATCCATCAAGAACCTCTTATGGCACCGCTGGGGGTGTCCTTTCATCAGCTCGCCGACGGCAAATCCGTTTTACCCGTTCCCAGGCAAACGGCGAGGACTTTCAACAGATCCTCCTCCGAGAACGGTTTGGTGAGCACCGCGTTCGCTCCACATTGCTTGGCCAATTCCAGGAGATCGGTGTTTCGGGTCCGCCCGCTTCCGGAGACCGCGAGGATGGGGATACCCGGATCTTTCTCGCGGATTTCGCCAATCAGCTGTGCTCCCTCTTTGTGGGGCATGATCATGTCGGTGATCACCAGATCGAACCTCCGCGAGCTTTGCAGCGCCAAACCGGCGGCTCCGTCGCTGGCGGTGGCCACCGTGTGGCCGGCGTCTTCCAGGATCTCCCTCATGGTGAAAAGGGCCAGTTCTTCGTCGTCGATCACCAGGATGTCCGCCATTGGTCTTTTCCTTCGCGTTCACGTGGCAGGGTGTTCGCCGCCCACATCAGCCGCCGCCGAAGCCACCCCTACGTCTCCTGCGTCATGCAGGGGAAGATAAATCTGGAAAGTCGTTCCCACGCCGACCCGGCTTTCCACGATGATTTCCCCGCCATGCTTAAGGATGATCGTCCGCACCATGGACAAGCCCAATCCGGTACCCTCTCCCTTGGCCTTGGTCGTGAAATAGGGCTCGAAGATCTTCACCAGCTTGTCGGGCTCGATCCCTTTCCCGGTGTCGCTTATGGTCAAACGGGCATAGCGTCCGGCGTCAATGCTCGAAGCCAGCCCCTTGAGAGGTGAGGATAAAAGAACGCCTTCCAACGCGATCCGAAGATCGCCCGGCTTTTGTCCCATCGCATCCGCGGCATTCTTGGCGAGGTTGAGGATCACCGTCTCGATCTGTGCGCGGTCGCATTCGACGGCGCCAAGATCAGGCTCGATCCGGACGTCCAGCGCGACAGACCGGGAAAGCGTCGATTTCAGGAGATTGACGGTTTCCACGGTAATCTCGGAGATGCCGTGTGTGCGCACTTCCCCTTCGTCGGTTCGGCTGAACGAAAGAATTTGCTGGGCCAGGCTTTGGGCCCGCTGGGTCGCCTCCAGGACCCGCTCAAGCCGCCGGTGACCCTTGCTCTGCGGTTCCATTTCCTTGAGGACCATTTCCGTCAACGTGCCGATCGGCAGCAGCATGTTGTTGAAGTCATGGGCAATGCCTCCGGCCAGGTTGCCCAGAGAGTCCATCTTGTCGGCATGCCGCAGGCGCCGCTCCGTCTCCAGCCGTTCGGTGACGTCTTCCTGGATGCCGATGAAGTGCGTGATCTTGCCCTCTCCGTCGAACACCGGCGAAATAGCGGCCTCGCCCCAGAAAAGCGAGCCGTCCTTCCGCCTGTTGTGGAATAGGCCTCGCCATTCCTTGCCGCTTTTGATGGTTTTCCAAAGGTCCTCGTAGTCCTGGGCCCCGGTTTCGCCCGACTTCAGGAGGGTCGGCTTTGCTCCCACCGCTTCGCCCAAACTGTAGCCGGTGATCTCGACGAACTTGGGATTGACGTACTCGATCGTTCCCTCGGCATTGGTCACGATGATTATGGCCGGGCTTTGCTCGACCGCTCGGGCCAGTTTGCGCATCTCGACCTCGGCCTTCTCGTGATCGGCCTTGGTCCGCAGAGCCGCGATGCCGAAGGCCATGTCGCCTGCGAGTTCCTGGAGAAGCGCCACCGCGTCGCTGCCGAAGGCGTCGGGACTGTCGCCAAACACCGCCAGAACCCCGACGGTCCGCTCGCCGGAAGACAACGGAAACGCCGCCATGACGTTGGCCTCGCCGTCGTCAACGACGGGGCCACCGGCCAAGGGATCGTCCTTGTCCGCGATCACCCGCGTCTTGGGGATATCGACGGCGGCGACGATCGGACAGGCCGGACCATCCCATGGAATCTGGAAGATGCCAGCTGTTTCGGGGAGGCGACCGAATTGGGCAATCGGACGGATCTCGTCCGGCTTGCCCGGTTCGGTGATCCCCACCATGGCGCCGACGTAGCCGCCGGTCTCGACAATGGTACGGCAGACGCTGGCGACGAGCGCCTTCTCGCTTTCGGATCGGACGAGGATCTCATTGCAGCGGCTGAGCGTCCGGTAGGCGCGATTGAGGTTATGGAGTTCCCGTTCCGTCCGCTTCCGTGCCGTAATGTCGGTGGCGATGGTCCCGATTCGGACCACCCTGCCGGCGTCATCGAGGATCGGAAATTTGGTAATGATATAAGTCCCGATTTCGTCGTCGGCGGCGCGCCACTCTCGCTCCTTTACGATCGGCAGCCTGCTTTCGATGACCTCTCTTTCATGCTCGGCCATCAGCCTGCGGCGCTCCGCGTCGTTCGGAAAAATGTCGGACGACGCCTTGCCGATCACATCCTTCTCGTTGACGTGCTTCAGAAATGCGGTGTTGGCGATCAGATACCGCCCGTCGATGTCCTTAAGCACGGTGGCGTTGGGCGAGTTGTCCAGAAACGAGCGAAACAGGTTTTCGCTTTCCTTCACGGATTGCAGGGCTGCCCTGCGGTCACTGCTGCGCTGCATTGCCGTCTTGGCGAAACCCGCGAGGAGAATCGTAACCGTAAGCCCGCCGCCCAGGACCATCCAGGGATTGGCGCTTTTCTTCGTGTACTCGTAGGCCGTTGTCGGCAACGCCACCAGGCGCCAGTGGCGCCCGACGACATCGAGGGTCCTTTCGACGCTGATGCCACTTTGAAGATCGGTGGGGTCATCGACCGTCCCGCCTTTGGGGTAGAGAAGCTGGTTGCCGGCGGCGGTCATGTCGAAGATGCGGACCTCCATATGGCGGTCTTGCGATGAGGCATGCAGCGGCTCCATGCCCTGCTCGACGAGGTCGCCGATGCGAAAAACCGCGCTTACGAAGCCAACCAGATCCCTTCGGCGGTCCTCGACGGTGCGGGGCTGCGTTTCTTTCCGGTAGATTGGCCGGAAGATCGTGACCCCGTATTGATTCCCGGCTTCCGGTTCGAGGACGACACGCCCCGTGGCGATCGGTTTGCTGGTGTCGCGAGCCTGGGCGAGGGCGACGAAACGCCGCGCGTCGGACCCGACATCGAAAAGAACCGCCGGTTCGTTGCCGCTCAGCGGTTCGACATAAAAGACGGGAAAGTGCTCGTCGCGGTTCGCGGCAACCACCGGCCGTTCCTGCGCCGCGCGCTCCGTGATTCCCGTTTCGGATATGCCGTCCCGCCGGGCCTTCTCTTCATAGTCCCGCCGCTCTTCCCCGGGCACCCTGGGAATCCACGCCAGGGTTTGAATGGTCGTATGGCTACGCAACAAAGAGCCGGCAAAGGTTTGGAACTCAGTTCGGCTCACCTCTGCGTCGGTTTCAAAGAATACGGCCAGGGCGTCCAATGCGAAGAGGTTGTTCCGAAGGCTGGCTTCGATGGAGATGAGGTGGTTGCGCAGGTGATCTTCGGCTTCGCGCACCAGTCTGGAGCGGTCGATCTGCATGGAGGCCCATGACAGTCCGACCGACAGCATCCCACCCACCACAAGAACAGAGGCCAATACGGAAAATGGGGTGCTCAAAATCCGGAAAGTTCGCGCGATCATCGTCTTTCTCGTTGTGCAGACGCATCGGGTGGCGCGCCGACGGTCATGGATCGATTCTTCCCCATCGGTCTCTCGGCTCCGGATTGGCGGTGGCCACCCGGGGAAAGCCTGATGATGCGACCCTAACAGCGAGGTGTTTCAGGATGATTTCGATAACTGGAAATCAGGTAATGAATCGTTGCCAAAGTGTGTCATATTAGAAGAATTATTAAATACGAAATATCGCTCTGATATATAATTATGTTCTTGGAATCTACTCGGTTCCCCACGATCCGCGGTGCGGACCCGAGGCGCTATCGTGGACGGACAATCGCGAAGCGGGTTCCTCGCCGAATAGAAGCTTTGCTCCCAGGCGGGCGAACAACGCACAGCAGGCGTCGACCACCGCGGCGTCATAGCCCCGTCCCCGACCGGCCCTGATTTCCTCGAGCGCGGCCGCGACGCCTAAGGCGGGGCGGTAGGGGCGGTGGGCAGCTATGGCTTCGACGACATCGGCGACGGCGATGATTCGCGCCTCCAATATGATGTCATCGCCGGCCAGCCCGTTCGGATAGCCGGAGCCGTCCAGGCGTTCGTGGTGCTGGACGATCATCGACCCGATCGGCCAGGAAAAGTCGATGCCCTGGACCATTTCCTGTCCGGCTGCCGGGTGAATGCGGATCAGGTTCATCTCCTCCGGGCGCAGGCGCCCTGGCTTGGCGAGAATCTCGACCGGAACCTGGATCTTGCCGATGTCATGGATGAGCGAGCCGATGTGCAGGCCTTGCAGCCGATGGCGCGACAGGCCGATCTCCCGCCCGATGGCTATCGACAGGGCGGCGACCCGGCGCTGATGACCGGCGGTGTAGGGATCGCGTTTTTCCAAGGCCGCCGCCATCGCCTGGACGGCGGCAAGCAGGGAGGTTTCGAATTTACGCAGGAACACGCCGCTTATCCGCTGGGCATGGTGCAATTCCATTTCGGCTTTGCGGTTCGCGATCGAGCGCGCCGCCAGGGCGGCCAGCCCCTCCAGCAACGAAATCGTATCGGGCGCGGGAGAGGCATGGGCGGCAAAGCCGATGACCAGAATGCCCGAAGCGCCGTCGTCCAGGGAGAAGGGCAAGGCCAACTGTCCGCCGGCCATTTTCCCATTCGACGGACCTAGGGCGGTCTTCCCTGTGGAAAGAGCGCGTTCCGCCGCCCCTTCGGATGCCGCAAGGGTATGCCGGACGGGTGGGACGGGGTGCCCGGCCTGCCCCATGACGACCACCCGGCAGTCGTCGATCCCATCGCGATAGCCGACCCAAGCGAATTCGAACCCCGCCTCGTGGACGATCGCCTGGCAGATTTGCGGCAACAGTTCGCTTTCCTGTCCCCCGGCAATCAGCAGATTGTTGATCTGCCGAACCAGGCCCAGCAAGCGTTTCTCCAAGGCTAGGGGGTTCGGCATGATGCGTCGTCGGTGGTTGACGATTGGTCTCCGGGATACAGCATCGCCGTATCGAACTCGGCGATCCGCAACGGCTGGTCGGTAGGCGGTGCGATCAGGTCGCCACCGACATAGTCGATACCGCTCACAACCGTTGCCGTCGTGAGGCTCAGGCTGGGAATGCCGTAAGCATAGGTATGCAGTTTGGCGCCTTCCGCGGCTTCTGCGAACTGCTCAAGACCCTGCATGATGTCCGCTTCCGGGCCCAGGTATTGGCTCATGTCGATGCCCACGGCATGGACGCCGAGGTTGCGCCACCGTCGGAACCGTTGATCGACCAAGCTCGCGCGCAGAAGGATGGCACGCGAGAAGGGGCGAAGCTGATTGATCCGTTCCTCGAGCCGGAAGGTGACGAGGTCCGGAGGAATCCCGATGATTTCGGGGACCAGAAACTTTCGCGCGCCTTCCGGCAGTTGCGAACAGATATGCAGATAAAGCGTCCGCAAGTTGGTCCGGTCGAGCGTGGCGAAGCGGACCGGCACGATCACGATGGCTTGGCCGCCGCCGTTCATTGCGCGGTGGATGTCGCGCACCGCGATGTCCATCAGCGGCAGGTCCGCCAGTCCAGGTTGGTCGGTCCGGATCAACACCTCCCTCAAAGGAGAATCGTTGGTCAACGTGCGGGATGCGTCGGTGACGGGCGAAAAACCGCGCAGGACATAAGCGGTAAGCAATCGATTGCGGATGCGCCAGAGCGGTTGGTAGGACCATGACCATCCGGCGGGCATTGCCCTCGCCTCATCGGGATCGAACTGTCCCCGTTTGCTGGCCGCCTCCGCCACCGCCTGGTTCCATGTATTGACGAGTCCCGCCGACGGCTTCGTCCGGAAGGACAGGTTCCGGCCGGCCTCGCTCGGACCGGGTGCCGTCGCCGCAGGGCCTTTCCGGGAACTCCCGGTTTTTGCGTCTGCCGGCTTGAGGCGCCGGGCGATCTCGTTGGCGATGGCATCGCGCTTCAATTGGGCGAGCGAGCGGTCCAATTCCGGAAAAATGAGCAGGATCTTCGCGTTCGACAGCCGGGTAAAGAACCCGTTGATGGCCAGGAAATCCTCCAGAACGTCTCTGACCGTCTGGTCGATGCGCTTTGACAGCGTCTTCTCGTCGCCCGGGGCGCCGAACAGGATCTCGGGGATGTCGAGATTCACCACCACCGTCGGCCGGGGGCCGTTGTGCATGGTCTCGAAATCCTGCCGGCTGATCTCGTGCGACAGGCGCCTGCCAGCTTTTGAAGGGATTCGGCTGATCCGGTCCTGAATCTGCCGTTCGATGTCCTTAAGGATGGCCGCATGCTTGAGGTCGGCGAAAGAATTCGGAAGATTGAGGTAGGCCACGTCGTAGACGCCATCCGCGATGGTGACGTACCAACCGCCCGACGCCAGGTATTCTTCAAGGACGGCGACCGCTATCTTGTGGAGTTGGCCCGGCACACGCTTGCGGATCAGGCGAAGATTCGGGAACAGGTCCGGCAGGGAAATGCGCCGGAAGGACTGCGCGACCCCGGGACCGTATTGTTCGATGAGGCTCTGCTGGGAGCGTTCGCGTCCGGTCGCATTCGGCGTCGCTGTCGGGGGTGTCTTTCTCATCGTTCCGCGCATCGAAAGACGGTCATCACCACATCGCCTCTGCCGTACAAATCGACGTCATCCGTAAACTAGAGTACACTCGGATCGAGCATTTTGTAAAACGCCGAGCCCGGCTGTTTTCACTTGGCTCTTGCGGCCGGGAAATTCCATCTCAGCTTTGGGCGGAGCCGGCGCAAACGCCATGGAGATGGGCGGCGGCTGGCGACTGCCGATTGAGGACGAAAAGATCCATGGCCCGCATCTTGATCGTTGACGATGACGATCTCGCCCGTTTCACCCTGCGCGAGATCCTTGAGAGCGTGGGCCACGAAGTGTCCGAGGCCGCAACCGGCGATGCCTGTTTGGAAATGCAGGAAGCCACGCCCTTCGACGTCGTCGTTACGGACATCATCATGCCAGGCAAGGGGGGAATCGAGACAGTGATGGAACTGAAACGGACCTATCCGGAGCTCCGCGTAATCGCGATATCCGGGGGCGGACGAACCCACAACATGTCCTATCTGGATTTCGCCAGCCGGTTCGGCGCGGATGCCACCCTCTCCAAGCCCTTTACCAGCGACGAACTGCTCGCCGTGGTCAGTGGCACGTAGATCTGTTGTTCATGGTCGACATCGTGTCCACGGCACGGAAGACGGCGCAACCCGGCAGCAAGGGGGCAACATGGCACGCGTTCTGGTGATCGACGACGAAGAATTGGCCCGCTTCACGATGAGGGAGATCCTCGAGGCAGCGGGCCATGCGGTAGAGGAGGCCAAGAACGGAGCCCAAGGGATTTCGCTTCAACGATCCCAACAGTTCGATATTGTCATCACCGATATCATCATGCCGGAAAAAGAGGGTGTGCAGACCATCATCGAACTGCAGCGCGATTTTCCGACGCTGCCGATCGTTGCGATTTCTGGGGGCGGGCGTACGCGCAATCTCGATTTCCTCAAACTCGCGCAACAGTATGGCGCCAGGAAGATCCTGCCCAAGCCCTTCTCCGAGGAAGACCTGCTGAACGCCGTCGAAGACTGCCTCACGTCGGCCTGAACGGCTACTGGCGGTGTGGGGGGGCTGTCGTTCCCCGGACGATGAGACTCGCTTCCAGTTCCGTGGCATTCGGCGGTTTCTCCCCGGCCAAGCGAGCCAGCAGATATTCGGCGGCACCCTTTCCCATGCGCACTGACGGCACGTGCATGGTGGTCAACGGCGGGTCCACCTGGCTGGCCAAATCCAGGTCGTCGAAGCCGACGATCGATAGATCGAGGGGGACCTTCACGCCCAGGGTCCGAGCCTCGAAAAGGGCGCCGAAGGCGATGACGTCATTGCCGCAGATCACCGCAGTCGGTGGTGTCGGCCGATCGAACAACTGACGCAGGGCCTGCCTTCCCTCGCCGACGTCATAGTGCCGCTCGACGAGCAGGGCGTCCGGAAACTGCAGGCCCCGCTCGGTCATGGCCTGACGAACCCCGACGATGCGGTCCGCGGCGCGGTCGTTGTGCCGACTGACGCCGGCGATCATGGCGATGTCGCGGTGCCCGATATCGATCAGGTATGAAGCGATTCGGTGGGCAGCTTCCTTGTTCTTAAAACCGATGCAAGGATGGGGGCTGGCCTCGCGGAAGACCCAGGAGTTGACGTAGGGAAGCCCCTTGGCGTCGAGCATTGCGTAAAGCCTCGGATCGTGGGCCTCGCCGATCAGCATGAGGCCGTCGATCCCGCGCTCGATCAGTTTCCCGACCTGGGATACCTCGCGGGCCAGATCGTATTCGGACATGGCCAGCAGGAGGGTGTAGCCGTCCTCGCTGAGGCGCTGCTGCAGGGCTTCGATCCCCCGGGCAAAAATGGCGTTATCGAGCGTTGGGACAACGGCCCCTACGGTTTGCGAGCGTTGGCTGGCCAGGGCGCGCGCCGCACCATGGGGCACGTAGCCCAATCGGCGGATGGCCGCATGAACGCGTTCGGCCAGATCCGGACGAACCTTGGCCGGATCGTTGAGCGCCCGCGAAACGGTCGCCGTCGAAACCTCCGCTTCCTGGGCGACATCCAGCAGACGGACCGAGTGCCCCGCCCCATTCTGCAAGCGCTTTCTCTGACGCTTCGCTCCCATGAACATAGTTTGGCGCCAAATCAAAATCGGTGCAACTGTAAAAATGTTTTATAATCAAGTTGATAGAAGGGCAATTCTCAGGCTCGCCGGCAGAGATGCCTAAGATTCATGTTGACAATCCCGCCCACCCTCCCCCTAGAATGACGGAAAATGTAAGCGCTTACTTAAAATGGACGGCGCCATAAAGCGGTTGAAGAAACCGGAAATGGGGAGAGTGATGGCTGCGAGACAGCCGCGAACCACCGTCAAAGGGTTGGGCAATCTCTGCCTCGCCGCCTTCTGCGGCACGTTTGCCCTGTTCGCGGCCAACGTGCTGATCGGTCGCGGGCGTGCGGCCTTCGGCTGGGACATCCCGGTTCCGCTCGACGATATCGGCGAGTATCTGGCCCTCCTCCTTTCGGCATTTTTCTTCACCGTCGGCACCCTGATCCGTGAATACGTCGATGAAAACGCGGCCGGCGACGACCGGCCCGGCGAAACAATCAATCCACGGTAAACAGAGAGGAGTCCCGGTCATGGTCATGAAGAGACACGAGGAAGACAGCCTACGTTCGGAGGAGCGACGCAATTTTCTTGAGCTTGCAGGCAAGTTCGGCCTCACCACGGCAATCGTCGCCGGTGCGGCGGGCACCCTGTGGAGCCGTGAGGCCGCCGCCCAGTCGGCGCAGGAGGAGAAGGAACGCGAGGCGACAGCGAAACATGTCATGACCGTCGCCGCCGCCTATCGCATTGAAATGCAGCGGGCCTACCCCTTCATGCTTCTCGACACCAAAGAGAACATCCAGAACGCCACCGCCGGAAAGGTCTACGTCAAAATTTCGCCGGCCGGACAGCTCGGGGCGGGGACCCAACTCGTCGAAAAAGTGCAGTCGGGCACCATCCAGGCGGCCCAGCATTCCATTTCCAATTTTTCAGCCTTTGCCCCGGCCGTCGACCTGATCAACATCCCCTACTGGGTCGGCAAAAACCAAGAGTTCGTCAACCTGGTGACGTCCAAGACTTGGAAGGACGATGTGGACGCCAAGGTGCTGGAGAAGGGCTTCAAGCCCTTGTTCTATTTCTGCATCGATCCCCGCACGCTCGCCATCCGCAAGGGCCTGCGCAACGGGCCGGTCCGGACGCCCGAGGATCTCAAGGGCGTCAAGTTCCGCATCCCCGCGTCCAACATCCTCAAGGAGTTCTACCGCCTGTGCGGCGCCAATCCGACACCGGTGGCATGGGGCGAGACCGCCTCGGCGATCAAGCAGGGAGTCGCCGACGCCCTCGACCCCTCGGCCGGCGCCCTTTACGTCTTCGGCTTCAAGGACATTCTGTCCTACATCACCTTCAACCAGGCAGTGCCGGATAGCCAAGTCTACTCCTGCAATCTGCAATGGTTTAAGAGCCTGCCCAAGGACGTGCAGGAAGGCATCGAGAACGCCAGCGAGATCACCTTTGGTCAAAATCTTGCCCAGGTTCCCGCGTCGCGGGCCCACGCCATGGCCGAACTGACCAAGGCGGGCGTGAAGTTCCATACGCCAACGCCGGAAGAGCTCGCGAAATGGCAAGCCGCCTGCGGCTACCAGCGTCCCGAATGGGAGCCCACGAAGAAGGAGCTCGCCGGGTCGCTCGCGGCCTTCGATCGCCTGCTCGAAGCCGCCAAGACGCCAAGCAAGTTCTACGTCCACGACGTCTGACACATCCCTGAGACCCAAGCCGGGGCGGGTCCGCCCGCTCCGGCACACATGCCGGTGAATCCATGAGGACTCTGCTGAGACGGATCGACCAGGACGGCGAGCGATGGCTGCTGCTGTGGCTCTATGGCTACATCGTCATGGTCATCTTCATGGAAGTGATCCGCCGATTCGTCCTTTCCTATTCGTCGGTCTGGGGCGAGGAAACCGCCCGCTACGCCTTCGTCTACCTGGTCTGGATCGGCGCCGCGGCAGCCGTGCGCGAGCGGGCCCACATCCGGATCGACGTGATCACCCACCTGGTCGGCCAACGCGGGACCGCCATCCTTTACATCGCCTCCGACGTGCTGACCGGCGTTCTCGCGCTCTTCGCCCTCTATTGGTCGATGGACCCCGTGTTGACCTCGCTCAAATTTCATTCGGTCACCGATGGACTCCGGGTGCTGCGGGTATGGTTCCTGTTCGCCGTTCCTTTCGGTTTCTCGATCATGTTGCTGCGCGTCTTCCAATCGCTCGTGCGCGACGTGGGCAACTTCAGGGCCGGGCGTCCGACGTTCACCGGCGCCCGCCTGTTCGAATAGGGTCGTGATGTATCAACTCTATCAAGCGCCCGGCGTTTCGCTGGAACTCGGCTGGGATATCATTCTCCCAATTCTTGGGATGGTGGTCCTTCTGGGTTTCGCGGTGCCCGTCTGGGTGACCCTCGGTTTCGGGGCCATCGGCCTGCTCGTTTTCACCGACGTGCTGCCTCTTTCGCTGTTCGGCGAGTCCCTGTTCCAGGGAATCGACTCCTTCGCGCTCATCGCCATCCCCCTCTACATCCTGACCGGCGACGTACTGGTGCGTACCGGCCTTTCCAACAAGCTGCTCGACGTCGCCGAGGCCACCATGGGGAACCTGCGCTCGGGAATCGGCACCTCGACCGTGCTCGGCTGCGGCTTCTTCGCCTGCATATCGGGATCGGATGCGGCGGGAGCGGCGGCGGTCGGACGCATCACGCATGCCCGCCTGGTCGATCGGGGCTATCCCCGCGCCTACGCGTGCGCGCTGGTCGCCGCGGGGTCCTGCACCGGCATCCTCATCCCCCCCTCCATCGCCTACATCATTATCGGCCTGGTTCTTGGAATTTCGGCGTCGACCCTGTTTCTGGCGGCCTTCGTGCCGGGCGTGATGATCATGGCCTCCATCATGATCACCAACATCACGCTCAACCGCATCCACGGCTACGAGAATTCGCGCGCGCCATTCCATTTCCGCCACTGGCTGCGTACGGTTTGGGACGCCCGCTTTGCCCTGATGGTGCCGTTCATCATCCTTGGCGGTATTTACTCCGGTGTCTTCACGCCGACCGAGGCCGCCGCCGCCGCCGTCGTCATCACCATCGCCATCGGCCTTTTCCAGGGCACGCTTAAGATCGGCGACTTTCCGAGGATGCTGGCGGCATCCGCCAAGGTGAACGGGGTGATCGTCCCGATCATCGCCTTCTCGCTGCCCCTGGCCCAGGCGCTGGCCGTCCTCAACGTCCCCGAGGCGTTCGTTTTTGCCGTTACCTCGGTCACCGAGAACCCGGCCCTCATCATTCTCCTGATGATCGTCATCTTCATTCTCGCCGGCTGCGTGATGGAGACGACCCCCAACATCGTCATCCTGTCGCCGATCATGCTGCCGCTCGCCCAGCAGATCGGCATGAACGACATCCACTTCTGCATCTTCATGGTCACGTCCCTCGGCATCGGTTTCATCACGCCGCCGTTGGGGCTCAACCTGTTTGTCCTGTCGGGACTGACGGGCGAATCCGTTCTCAACATCGCGGGCCGCGCAATTCCCTATGTGCTGACCATGCTAGGCGTTGTGCTGATGCTCGCCTTCATTCCCGCATTGTCCCTGTGGGCCCTGTGATTCCCCGCGTCGAGCGGCGGCACCGGGCCTCGCTCCTGTAAGAAGCCAAGAGGAACGCCAAAATGACTGTCGAATATCTGAAGAAGGCCGAAAAAACCTCCGCCACCGGCGAGGACAACACCCGCCAGATCGTCACCGAGATGCTCGATAAGATCGAGAAGGGGGGCGAGGAGGCGGCGCGCAAGTACGGCCGCAAGCTGGATGGTTACGAGGGCGATATCGTGGTCGGGCGCGCCGAAATCGAGGCCGCCGCCGCGCAGGTGCCCCAGCAGCTCAAGGACGACATTCGCTATGCCCGCGACCATGTCATGAGCTTCGCCACCAAACAGCGGGATTCCGTCCGCGAGTTCGAGGTCGAACTGTCGCCGGGCGTCTATGCAGGCCAGCGGCTGATTCCCGTCACCACCGCCGGCTGTTATGTTCCCGGCGGCCGCTATGCGCATATCGCCTCGGCCATCATGAGCATCGCCACCGCCAAGGTTGCCGGCGTCAAGAACGTCATCGCGTGCTCGGCCCCCCATGCCGGCGGGGGCATCCACCCCGGAATCCTTTACACCATGAACCTGTGCGGGGCCGATACCATTCTGGCGCTCGGGGGTGTTCAGGGCATCGCGGCCATGGCGTTCGGGCTGTTTGGCGGTCATCCGGCGGACATTCTGGTCGGACCCGGCAACCGCTTCGTGGCGGAAGCCAAACGCATCCTGTTCGGCCGCGTCGGCATCGATCTGTTCGCCGGTCCCACCGAAATCCTGGTGATCGCCGACAAGGCAGCCGATCCCGAGATCGTCGCTTACGATCTGGTCGGCCAGGCCGAGCATGGTTTCGATTCCCCGGCCTGGCTCGTTGTCGACGACCGGGCGCTGGCGGCCAAGGTGATGGCCCGGGTGCCCGAACTGATCGCCGCCCTGCCCGACGTTCAACGCAAGGCGGCCGAGGCGGCCTGGCGCGACTACGGCGAGGTTGTGCTGTGTGCCGATCGCGAGGAAATGGCCTGCGTCAGCGACGACTACGCGCCGGAACATCTGGAGGTGCAGGCTACCGATTTGGACTGGTGGCTTAACCGTTTGCGCAATTACGGGTCGCTGTTCCTGGGCGAGGAAACAACCGTGGCCTTCGGCGACAAGTGCTCGGGAACCAATCATATCCTGCCGACCAAGGGGGTCGGTCGCTACACCGGCGGCCTGTTCGTCGGCAAATTCATCAAGACCGTGACCTACCAGCGCGCCACCCGCGAGGGTAACCGCGAAATGGCGCAGATCGCGGCCCGCATATCCCGCCTTGAAGGCATGGAAGGACATGCCCGCACTGGCGACGTCCGGCTGGCCAAGTACTTTTCCAAGGAGACCTTCAACCTTCAGCCGTGAGCGGCCTTTTGTCGGCGCCAGGCCGCTTTTTAGATAAGGAGACAATGGTGAGCGACGTGATCCACGACCTTTTCGATCTTACGGGTCGGGCGGCCCTGTGTACGGGAGCCGCCTCCGGAATCGGCCGGCGTATGGCCTGGGCCCTCAGTCAGGCTGGGGCCGACGTGTTTCTGGCTGACCGTGACGCAGTAGGCTTGGCCGAGGCCGAGGTCGAGATCCGCGAAACGGGGAGGCGGGCCGCCTTCATGGCCGTCGACCTGACCGACCGGAGCCGTCTCAAGGAACTGGTCAAGGCGGCGACGGCGGCATTCGGTCCGCCGCGCATCCTCACCAATGCGGCCGGCGTCAATCTGCGCCAGTCCATCGACCAGGTTACCGACGAGTCCTGGGACTTGACGCTGGAAATCAACCTGACCGCTCCGTTTTTCCTGTCGCGCAGCTGCGTGCCTGGCATGAAGGCGGCGGGTGGAGGCCACATCATCAACGTGGCGTCGCTGCAAAGCTTCCGGGCCTTTGCCAACAGCGCCCCCTACGGGGCGTCGAAGGGAGGTATCGCCCAGCTGACACGGGCGATGGCCGAGGCGTGGTCGGCCGACGGCGTCATCGTCAACGCCATCGCCCCCGGGTTCTTCCCGACCAAGCTGACGCAGCCCGTTTATGGCAATCCCGAGATCCTGGCCCATAACGCGCGCATGACCGCCATCGGGCGCAACGGCGAGCTGGAGGACCTGGACGGCATCACGGTGTTCCTGGCCGGACCCGGCTCGGACTACATCACCGGCCAGGTGATCCCGGTCGACGGCGGCTTTTCGGCGAAGTAGGGGCATCTCATGAAGGCACTGGTCTACACCAACCCCGAGGAACTGACCCATCGCAACGAAGCGGATCCGATCCCCGAAACCGGGGAGGTCCTGATCCGTGTCGAGGCCGCCGGCATCTGCGGGTCGGACATGCACGCGTTCCACGGTCACGACGAGCGGCGCTTCCCGCCGCTGATCCTCGGCCACGAGGCGGCCGGGACCATCGCCGCGGGACCGCGCAAGGGCGAACGCGTGGTGGTCAATCCGCTGATGACCTGCGGCCAATGCGACGCTTGCCTGAGCGGCCGTTCCAATCTGTGCGCCAAACGCCAGATCATCGGCATGAATCCGCGCGAGGGTGCGTTCGCCCAGTATCTGCGCATGCCCGAGCGTAACCTGGTGACCATGCCCGACGGCATGGACCCGGTTCACGCCGCGGCAACCGAACCGGTCGCCACCGCTTGGCATGCCGTCGGTTTGGCCGAACGGGCTTCGGCGCGGCCGCTTGCCGAGTGCCGGGCGCTGGTATTGGGTGCCGGGGCCGTCGGCTTGACCGCCGGCTTGGTTCTGGCTCATCGGGGATGCGCCGGCCTGCGCGTCGGCGATACCAACGCCCTGCGCCGGAAGACGGCCATCGCCGCCGGATGCGGCGATGTCTACGATCCCATCAACGACGCCGGCCCCGAAGACAACGGCTTCGACGTGGTGATCGATGCGGTCGGCGGCCGGATCACCCGCCAAACGGCGGTGGCGGCGGTCAAACCGGGCGGCGTCATCGTCCATATCGGTCTCATGGACAATCAGGACGGCCTCAACGTCCGCAAGATCACGTTGCAGGAAGTGACCTTCGTCGGCACCTACACCTATACGATGGTCGATTTCCGGGCGACGATGGCGGCCTTGCACGCCGGCGCGCTGGGACGGCTCGACTGGATCGAAGCCCGACCGCTGGCCGCCGGGCTGGCAGCTTTCCGCGACCTCGACGCCGGTCGTACGGCGGCGGCCAAGATCGTCCTGCAGCCGCAATGAACGCTTCCACGTCCGCCCGCCTTCACGGGCCCGTCCCTCCGTTTGCGATGGCGTCCTGAGGGCGCGGGGTTTCCATGAACCGCTCGGCGGCGCGCCTGATTTCATCGACATGGGAGGGGGGCGAAAAGTGGCCTGCCACCTCTATGGGGCGAACCCAAAGGGAATGTAGGCGCGGCGTCCACGGGCCCGTTACTGGCTGCGGCCGCGGGCCTGTACGCGCAGGATGTCGACCACCTTTCCATCGCGGATCGCATACACGCGCTCGACCAGGTTGCTGACCACGCAGGCATGGTTGGGGATGATGCGAATCTTGTCGCCGACGGCCGGCCGGTCGGCGTCATCCCGCAGGTCGACGAAGCCGTGCTCTTCGCTCAGGGCATAGATGGAGGCCTTGGGCAGGCTGGGGATGAAGCCATAGCCCTCCAGGCCGAGGAGATCGCTGGTCAGCGCCTTCGAACCCGCGTCGATGATGGCCCGCCCTGCGGTCGGCCGGCTCACCACCGTCGCCAGGACGGTGAGCGCGCAATCGGCGACCGCGCACACCTTGCGGGCGATCAGGGAGCGGTCGTTGTAGAAGTAGGTGCCGGCCCGGTATTCGGTCACTGTGCCCAGGTCTCCGGCTCCCCACATGTCGGGGGTGCCGCCGCTGCTGACGACGGGGCAGGGAAGGCCGTCCGCTTCGCACAACGCCTTGGCCTTGGCCAACCAGTCGGCTGCCGCGCGGGCGGCGCCGGCTTTCGGATAGGTCATCAGGCCCCTGAAACGCAAAGCGGGGAAGGCCGCGATGCGACGCGCCAGATCCAGCGCCGCCTCCGGGCTTTGCACCCCGCATCGCCCGGCCCCGGTGTCGCATTCGACGAGGATGTCGAGCGGCTGGCCGGCCCCGGCCATGGTCGCGGCAAGACCGGCAACGACGGTTTCGTTGTCCGCCGTAACGGTCAGCGCGCAGCGTTCGGCGAGACGCCGCAAGCGGGCCAGCTTGGCGGGCCCCAGGATGTTGAAGGTGATCAGGATATCGGACAGGCCGGCATCGGCCATTACCTCGGCCTCGCCGATCTTCTGGCAGTTGATGCCGACGGCGCCGGCCGTCATCTGCAAGGCGGCGAATTCCGGGATCTTGTGCGTCTTGATATGGGGCCGCAGGCCCAACCCGTGGTCGTCGCAATAGGCCTGGAACCGGCGCACGTTGGCTTCGACCACGTCGAGATCGACGACGACGGCCGGGGTGTCGATGCCCTCGAAGGATTGGCCAATGAGGTTTCGGTTGGTGTCGTCATCGAGGGGGAGGGAGGATATCGGCATGCCGTCTCTCGTGATTCAAAATACCTGTGCACGATCTTTTAGCATATGCGCGAGGCGGGTTGACAGACGGACGCACTCTATGCAGAGAATGATGCTGTGTCCACTATAACGAATTGATATCCGTTATACCGGACATATCCGGGGAACAATCCAGTAGGAGATGACGAACCATGATGAGAGGCATTCCTAAACTGGTGGGGCTGTTGAGCGCCGTTGCCGTACTGGCGACCGGCGTCGCCAACGCCCAAACGAAAGGCAAGCTCGACGAGGTCCTGGCCCGCGGCAAGCTGATCGTCGGTACCGGCAGCACGAACGCGCCCTGGCATTTCATCGATCAGGGCGGCAAGCTGGCGGGATTCGACGTGGACGTCGCCAAGATCGTGGCCAAGGCGCTGTTCGACGATGCCGAAAAGATCGAGTTCGTCAATCAGTCGTCGGACTCACGGATTCCGAACCTGACCACCAACAAGGTGGATATGACCTGCCAGTTCATGACCGTGACCGGCGGTCGCGCCCAGCAGGTCGAGTTCACCGTTCCCTATTATCGCGAAGGCGTCGGCCTGTTGCTGGCCGCCAACGGCAAGTACAAGTCCTACGCCGACCTGAAGGCGGCCGGCAGCAAGGTCGCCATCTCGGTTTTGCAGAACGTCTATGCCGAGGAAATGGTCAAGAAGGCACTGCCCGAGGCCAAGGTCGATCAGTACGACAGCGTCGATCTGATCTACCAGGCCCTCAATTCCGGGCGGGCCGATGCCGCGGCCACCGACCAGTCGGCCCTGCGCTGGTTCATGAACCAGAACCCCGGCCGTTATCTCGACGCCGGCTACGGCTGGAACCCCCAGACCTATGCCTGCGCGGTCAAGCGTGGCGACCAGGCATGGCTCAATTTCGTCAACACCGCCTTGCACGAGGCGATGACCGGGGTTGAGTTTGATGCCTACGCGGCGTCGTTCAAGAAGTGGTTCGGTGTCGAACTGCCGCCGCCGGCCATCGGCTTCCCGGTCGAGTTCAAGTAACATCGTTCCGACAAGACTATCGGCGAGGGCCGCGCCATGGACTACCGTTTGAACTTCGACGCGGTATGGCGGAGCTTCGATCTCCTGCTGTCGGGACTGGGGCTCGGCCTGGGGCTGGCGGTGATTTCCATCTTTCTCGGCAGCCTGATCGGCTTGGTCGCGGCCTTCGCCATGGTCTCCCGGAACAAGGTGTGGCGCACGATCGCCGTGGTTTACGTCACGGCGATCCGCAACACGCCCATCCTGGTCCTCATTTTCTTCACTTTTTTCGCCTTGCCCCAGATGGGCGTCCGTCTGGGCAAGGTGGAATCCTTCGTCGTCACCCTGACCGTCTACGCCGGGGCCTATCTCACCGAGGTGTTCCGCGGCGGACTGGCCGCCCTGCCGCGCGGACTTCGCGAAGCCGGCCTGGCGATCGGCATGACCGAGTGGCGGACCAATCTCTGGGTGATCATCCCGGTGATGATCCGCAACGTGCTGCCGGCGCTCAGCAACAATTTCATCTCGCTTTTCAAGGACACCTCGCTGGCGGCGGCGATCGCCGTTCCCGAGCTGACGTTCTATGCCCGCCAGATCAACGTCAACTCCTTCCGGGTCATCGAGACCTGGATGGTGGCGAGCCTGATGTACGTCGTGGCCTGCTATGTCATTGCTGCCGGCCTCCGGCGCGTCGAGCGCAAGCTCGCGATCCCGCGATAGGGGGCGAGGCCATGGAATTCACCCAGTTTCTCAATGAATTGTGGATCGCCCGTGGGGCCCTGTGGCAGGGCTTCCAACTGACGGTCGCGGTTTCGGCGCTGGCCGTCGCGTTCGGTACCGTGCTCGGGCTTTTCGTCGGCATGATGCTGGTCTACGCGTGGGCGCCGTTCAAACTATTGGTCCGCCTGTACGTCGATTTCATCCGCGGCACGCCGGTCTTCGTGCTGGTCCTGGCCTCGTTCTACATCCTCTCGGTCATCGGCATTCAGCTCAATGCCTTCCAGGCCGGGGTGCTGGCCATCACGGTCTTCTGCAGTTCGCACGTCGGCGAGATGGTGCGCGGCGCGCTGCAGGCCATCCATCGCGGGCAGACCGAGGCGGCGATGGCCATCGGCCTGACCTTCCGCCAGACGTTCCAGTACGTCCTGATGCCTCAGGCCCTGCGCCAGATCCTGCCGACCTGGGTCAACGCCGCGACCGAGATGGTCAAGGCCTCGACCCTGCTCTCGGTCATCGGGGTGGCCGAACTGCTGCTCTCCACGCAGCAGGTCATCTCGCGCAATTTCCTGAGCCTGGAATTTTATTTCTTCGCCGGCCTTATCTACTTCGCCATCGATTTTTCCATCGAGCGGTTCGGGCGCTATCTCGAACGCCGGCTCGCCGCTTACTGACCCCGTGAGGAACGGAATGGACCGCCATGGCTGACCCGCTTCTGGTTATCGAGAACCTGCACAAGAAATTCGATCATCTCGAGGTCCTGCGCGGGGTCGATTTTCGGATGAACGCCGGCGACGTGGTGTCGATCATCGGCTCCAGCGGGTCGGGCAAGACCACCCTGCTGCGCTGCGTCAACCTGCTGGAAGATTTCCACGAGGGGCGCATCGTCATCGATGGACAGGAAATCGGCTACGCGCTGAAGGGAGGGCGACGAGTGCGGTTGCCCAACTCCACCGTCGCCAGGCACCGCGCCCTCACAGGCATGGCGTTCCAGACCTTCAACCTGTTTCCCCATCTCAGCGCGCTCAGGAACGTCACCCTCGGCCTGATCAAGGTGCGCGGCATGAAGAAGGACGAGGCGGTGGCCATCGCCGAGCGCTGGCTCGATCGGGTCGGTCTTCTCGCCCGCCGGGACCACTATCCGGGGCAGCTTTCGGGCGGCCAGCAGCAACGGGTGGCCATCGCGCGGGCCATCGCCATGAACCCCAAGCTGATGCTGTTCGACGAGGTGACGTCGGCGCTCGATCCCGAGCTGGTCAACGAAGTCCTGAACGTCATCAAGGACCTGGCCCGCGACGGCATGACCATGCTGATCGTCACCCACGAGATGCGCTTCGCCTACGAGGTGTCGCGCCGCATCATCTTCATGAACGAGGGCCGGATCGGCGAGGAAGGCCCGCCGTCCGAGATGTTCAACAACCCGAAGACGCCACGGCTGGCCGAATTTCTCAAGAACAGTTCGTTCTGACGGCCGGGTGTCGAGCCGCACGAGGTGAAGGAGGAAAACATGACGATCAAACGGTACGGCAGCGGCCAGAAAGGCGCCGGCGGCAGCCCACTGCCCTTTGCCCGGGCGGTCGAGGCGGACGGCTGGCTTTACGTGTCGGGGCAGGTTGCGATGGTGGAAGGCCGGGTCATCGATGGCGGCATCGTTGCCCAGGCTCATCAGGCGATCAAGAATGTCATCGCCATCCTCAAGGAGGCCGGCTATGGGCCGGAGCACGTGATCAGGGCCGGCGTGTGGCTCGACGATGCCCGCGACTTTGCGGCCTTCAACGCGGTCTACGCCGAATACTTCGGCGACAATCCGCCGGCGCGCGCTTGCGTGCAGTCCTCAATGATGGTCGACTGCAAGGTCGAGATCGACTGCGTCGCCTACAAGGCGAAGGACTGACAACGACTTCGGTGGGGGAGGCCCAATGGACAAGCAGATAGCGGTTGGAGGCGAAGAGCGGATGGCGATCACCGAAAGGCCGGGGTCGGTCGCCAAGAGTGCGCCACGCGCCCGTGGAATCGACCGGGTCGTCCACATTCTCGACTACCTCTATCGCCAGGGCCGCCCCTTGAGGGTGAACGAGATCGCCAAGGGAATCGGGGCGCCGCGGTCCACCGTCTACGAAATCGCCGACCATCTGCTGCAAGAGCAGATGCTCGAGGTTTTCGACGACGAGGGGCGCGTTTTCCTGGGCCGCCGGCTCTATTTTTACGGGCTGGCCTACACCGAGCGCTTCGACCTGACGCGCGAAGCCGGCAAGCATCTCAAGTCCTTGACCGAGAAAACCGGCGAGACCTCGCAGCTCTGCGTGATGCAGGGCGACAAGTACGCCGTCATCATGATGGATCACGGCGTCCGTCACTTCAAAATCAGCAGCAACGTCGGCGAGACCATTGCGTTGCCGTGGACGGCATCGGGACGGCTTCTGGTTTCTCACCTGACGGACGGGGAAATCCTGAAGCTGATCCCGGAAAAGGATTTCATCCTTCCCGACGGCAGGCCCTTGCCGACGACGAAGTTCCTGGACGAGGTTCGCGTCGCCAGCGAAGTCGGGTTTTTCTCCTGCGACACCATCGTTGACAGCTACACCCACTGTTTCGCCGCCGCCGTCATCAATGAAAAGCGGGAATGCGTCGCCACCCTTTGCCTAGTGGTGCCGCGCGAGGACGCCTACCGGCGTTTCGATGCGCTGAAGGAGGCCTTGACCGGCGAGGCGGAGGCGCTGTCCGACGTTTTGAGGGGAGGGCGATCGGCCCCGGCGTGAGCAGGAAAGGCCGGTGCACTCGGAGGAGACGGCGATGACGGCTGAAGATCTTTTCCGGCGGTACGGATTGACCCCGGTCATCAACGCATCGGGAACGATGACCTCGCTCGGCGCCTCGCGGGTGGTGCCCGAAGCGATCGAGGCCGGCGCCGCCATCCAGTCCGAGTTCGTGCGCATCGATGAACTGCAGGCCCGGGCCAGCCGCGTCATCGCCCGGCTTACCGGAGCCGAGGCCGGCTTCGTCGCCGCGTGCAGCGCGGCAGGCATGAGCCTTGGTGTCGCGGCCTGCGTGACGGGGACGAATTTGGCGCGCATCGAGCGCCTTCCCGATGTCGAAGGGTTGCCCGACGAGGTTCTGGTCCAGGCCGGCCATCTGGTGCATTACGGGGCGCCGATCGAGCAGTCGGTCTCGATCACCGGGGCGCGGCTGGTGCCGTTGGGCACGGCGGCCAGGGTCGAGACCTTCCATCTGGAGGATCGCATCGGCGAGAAGACCGCCGCCGCCCTGTTCGTGGTGTCCCATCATGTGGTGCAGGAAGGCCAGATGCTGCTGGCCGACTTTGTCGGCATCTGCAAGAAGCGGGGCGTGCCCGTTATCGTCGATATGGCCAGCGAATACGATCTCAGGGGCCCCATCGCCTTGGGGGCCGACCTTGTGATCTACAGCGGCCATAAGTTCCTGGGCGGGCCCACCGCCGGCATCGTCGCCGGCCGCAAGGACGTGGTGCGGGCGGCCTATCTTCAGAACCGGGGCATCGGCCGTCCCATGAAGGTCGGCAAGGAGGGGATCGTCGGCACCCTGGCGGCCCTCGAAGCCTGGGAACGGCACGACCATGCCGCCGCGCGCGGGCGCGAGCTTGGTCACGTCCGCCGTTGGATGGAGATCCTGGCGAGCGTGCCGGGATTGCGCCTCGAGATCCACCCGGACTGGACGGGCAATCCCATCGACCGGCTGAAAATTACGATTATCGCCGAGGAAGCCGGGCTCTACGCCTGGGAATTGGCCGATCGGCTGGCCGCCGGACAGCCGTCGATTCAGGTGCGCGACGACCTGATAGAGCACGGTTGTTTCTTCCTCGATCCCTGCAACGTGACCGTCGAGGAAGCGAACGTCGTCGGACGGCGGATCGAAGAAGAGGTGTCGTCGGCACGACACCGGCGGGACGGCCTTGTCGTCAGTCTTTCCGAGCGCCGAAAGGGGCGGGTCGAAGCCGTCCTCAAATGGCCTGACTGAGCCGGGCGGCGGCCCCAAGTTGACCTTGCCAAGCCGGGATGTCCGCGATATCGTTCATTTGTCCGACTTGTTAGAATGATGTCCGGAATACTGGACATGTCTGTTCCGGCGCATGGAGGTGCGGCGGGGCGTGTCGGCAGAGAGGTTCATCAGGAAAGGGGAAAGACGATGAAATCGTCTGTGCGATCGCTTCTTGTCACTGCCGTGGCCGGCGCGGTGTTCACCGCCGGCTGCGGGACTGCCTGGGCGCAGCAACCGGCCGCCAAGGACAGCGTCGTCATCGTGGCCACCGTCGGCGAGCCGGCGAGCCTCGATCCGGTCGGCGTCACCGCTGATCTCGTCAGCATCATCACCCAACATGTGTTCGAAACCCTCTATACCTTCGACAAGGAATGGAAGGTGATGCCGCTGCTGGCTTCCGGCATGCCGGTCCTGTCGGCGGACAACAAGACGTTCACCATTCCGTTGCGTGGCGACGTGAAGTTCCAGGACGGCACGACGATGACCGCAGACGACGTCGTCGCCTCTCTGGATCGCTGGACCAAGGTTTCGCCGCGCGGCAAGACGACTACCTCGGCCATCGAATCGATCACGGCGAAAGACGCCAAATCCGTCGTCATCGCGCTCAAGACGCCGTTTGCGCCGCTGACCTCGCTGCTGGCGATGAACAACGGCGCCGCGGCGATCATGCCGAAATCGGTCATCGACGGCACCAATGCCCCGAAGGCCCTGGTCGGTACCGGCCCCTACAAGATTCTGGAACACAAGCCCGATCAGTACCTCCGCCTGGTTCGCTTCGACGGCTATGTGTCGCCGCAGGGCGAGGCTAACGGATACGGCGGCAAGCGGGTCGCCAAGATCAACGAGATCCGCTTCGTTCCGGTGCCCAACGCGACGACACGCGTCGAAGGCATGGTGGCCGGCCAATACCATTTTGCCGACTCGCTGCCGGCCGAGATGCTGCCGCGCCTCAAGGACGCCAAAGGCATCAAACCGATCGTGGTGAAGCCGTTCGGTTTCCCGCTGATGATCATGAACAGCAAGGCGGGCCCCTTCACCAATCAAGGTCTGCGCCAGGCGGTGCTGACCGCCCTCGGGCCCAAGGACATGCTGCTCGCCGCCTTTGGCGATCCGGGCTTCTTCGCGCTCGAAGGTTCGGTCTATGCGCCGGGTACGGCGTTTTACGACGAGGCCAGCGCCAAGCCCTACAACCAGAACAACCCCAAGAAGGCGGCGGAGTTGCTGAAGGCCGCCGGCTACAAGGGCGAGCCGGTGCGCATCCTGACCTCCACCCAGTACGACTTCCTCTACAAGATGAGCCTGGTTGCCCAGGCCCAGCTCGAGCAGGCCGGCTTCAAGGTGGATCTCCAGGTTCTCGACTGGGCGACCTTGATGCAGAAGCGCGGCGACCAAAAGCAGTGGGACGCCTTCTTCACCTACCACACCTTCGTGCCCGAACCGTCGCTGATCACCTTCGTCAATCCGGCCTACCCGGGCTGGTGGGATACGCCCGAAAAACGCGAAGCGTTGACCGCCTTCAACACCGAGATGGACCAGAGCAAGCGCAAGGCTAAGTGGGCCACGTTGCAGGGCCTGTTCTACACGCAGGCCCCGACCATCAAGGTCGGCGAGTTCTACAACCTGGCGGCTGCCAGTGATAAGCTGAAGGGCTACGTGCCGATGCCGTGGCCGTTCTTCTGGAACGCCGAAATCGCCAACTGACGACGCTGGCCGGGGACGAGGCGGCCGTCCTCGTCCCCGGCTTCCTGCCTTTTCGGGAACGAACCCATGCTTACCTATGTCCTGCGCCGGCTGGTCGGCATGTTTCTCGTGATGCTGATCGTCGCCGCCGTGGTCTTCGTGATCGCTCGCGTGATCCCCGGCGATCCGGCCGTGGTCATGCTGGGTTCGGCGGCGACGCCCGAGGATGTGGCAGCGTTGCGTACGCGGATGGGCCTGGACCAGCCGTTCCTGACTCAGTTCGCCCTCTACCTCAAGCAGATCGTCACCTTTGATCTGGGTGATTCGATCTTCCTCAACCGCCCGGTCACCCAGGCCCTGGCCGAGCGCGCCGAACTCACCACCTTCCTGACGCTGATGTCGGTGGGGATCGCCGTCATCATCGGGGTGCCGATCGGCATTGTCTCGGCGGTCAAGCGCGGCCGGCTGGTCGACCAGGGGACGGTGGCGCTGGCCATGCTGGCCGCCAGCGTGCCGAGCTTCTGGATCGGCCTCACCCTGATCCGCTACCTGGCTGTTGATGTGAATTGGTTTCCGGTTGCCGGTTACGGGCCGCCGGATGCCTCGCTGATCGAGCGCCTTCACCATCTGGTGCTGCCGGCGATCGCGCTCGGCATCCCCAATTCGGCCCTTATCCTGCGCTTCACGCGAACCAGCATGCTCGACGTCATGAACGAGGACTACGTCCGCACGGCGCGGGCCAAGGGGCTGCCGCCGTTGACCGTGATCCTGAAGCATGCGCTTCGCAATGCCCTCATCCCGATCCTGACGATCATCGGGCTCACCATCGCCGTCATGATCGCCGGCGCCATCGTCACCGAAACGGTGTTCGGCCTGCCCGGCGTCGGCAATCTGGTGGTGTCGGCGGTGCTCAGGCGCGACTACCCGGTAATCCAGGGGGCGCTGCTGGTGGTGTCCGGTCTTTACGTCCTGATCAATCTGGCGGTCGACCTTCTTTACGCCGTTGTCGATCCGCGCGTGCGGTACTAGGGGGCCGGGATGACAAACGAATCCCCCAGCCTCGCCGCCTCTGGAACCCGCAAGCCCGGTTTTTGGGACAGCCGGTCCCCGACCGTCATGCTTCTGCGCCAGTTGGGGCGCCGCCCGCTGACCCTGATCGCGGCGGGGCTGCTGGTCACAGTCGTGGTCATTGCCCTCACCTCGCCGTGGATCACGCCCTACGATCCGATGAAGATGGACATTCTCAACCGGCTCAAGCCCCCGACAGCCGCGCACTGGCTGGGCACCGACGAGTTCGGCCGCGATGTCCTGGCGCGCATCATGCTGGGGGCGCGCCTCTCGCTGCTGGTCAGCTTCCTGGTGGTGATCTTCGCCACCGTCATGGGGACCCTGCTGGGTTTGCTGGGCGGCTATGTGCGGGTTCTCGATGGCCCGCTGATGCGCTTCACCGACGCCCTGATGGCGTTTCCCGACATCCTGCTGGCCATCGCCTTCCTGGCGGCGCTGGGCCCATCGCTGTTCAACGTCGTTCTCGCCCTGGGCGTCGTCTATACGCCGCGCGTGGCGCGCGTCGTGCGTGCCGCCACGCTGGTGATCCGCGAGCTGCCGTTCGTCGAAGCGGCGACCGCGCTCGGCGTTTCGACGCCGCGCATCGTCAGGGTCCACGTGCTGCCGAACCTGATGTCGCCGATCATCGTCCAGGCGACGTTCATCTTCGCTTTCGCCATCCTGACGGAGGCGGCGCTGTCGTTCCTCGGCGTGGGCGTGCCGCCGACGACGCCGACCTGGGGCAACATGATCGCCGGCGCCCAGCAGTACATCCGCCAGGCCGATTGGCTGATCCTGTTTCCCGGCTTCGCCATCGTGCTGACCGTCCTGGCGCTCCAGATGGTTGGCGACGGTCTGCGCGACGCCTTGGACCCCCGTTTGCAGAAGGTCACATGATGACAGATTCTTCCATTCTTATCCGCCAGGCCCGCATCGTCGACGGCACCGGGGCGCCGTGGTGGCGGGGCGACGTGCGGGTGGCCGGCGACCATATCGCCGAAGTCGGCGCCCGGCTCGACGCCGGCGAAGCGACGGTGATCGAGGCCGATGGGCGCTATCTGGCGCCCGGCTTCATCGATACCCACGCCCACGACGATCTCGTCTATCTGCGCCAGCCCGACCGCCCGGAGAAGGTAAGGCAGGGTGTTACCTCCGTCGTCGTCGGCAATTGCTCGTTCGGCCTCTACCCGCAGGTTCCGGCGAGCGCCGCCTATCTGCGCGACCATTTCGGCTCGCTGCTGGGTACCGTGCGCGATGGCGAGAGCTTCGAGGATTTCGAAGCCTACCGCCGGGCGCTGGAAAAGCCGGGCATCGCCATCAATCTGCTGTCCCTGGTCGGCCACGCCGCCCTCAGGCTCGCCGTCCTCGGGTGGGAACAGCGCCCGGCCACGGCCGACGAACGCGAAGCCATGGCCGCGCTGCTCGACGCCCAGTTGCGCCAGGGGGCGTATGGCCTGTCCATCGGCTTGGTCTACCCGCCGAGCGCCTGGGCGGACACCGCGGAACTGGTTCGCCTGGCCGAGGTCGTCGCTTCCCATCAGGCTTTGCTGGCCGCCCACGTGCGGTCCTACGAAGGGGGATTGATCTCGTCGGTCGACGAGTTCCTGGCGCTGTTGCGCGCCGGCGGCGCCAACGGCCTGCTTTCCCACCTTCAGGCGGCGGGCCGGCCGTATTGGGGAAGCGTGCCTGCCGCGATCGAGCGCCTGGAGACGGCGCGCCGCGACGGCATCGACGTCAGCTTCGACATGTATCCCTATCCGGCCGGCTCCAGCACCATTCTCCAGCTGTTGCCGCCGTCCGCCCAGGCTGGCGGGATCGAGGCCCTGCTTGCGCGCTTGGCTGATGATGATGGGCGAGACAAGTTGAGGCGGGCCGTCGAGACGGGTGAGGCGCCGAACGATCCGGAATGGGAATCCAAGGTTCTACTGATCGGCTGGGAGAACGTCCGCATCGGCGGCGTCGGGGAGGATGCCTTGCGGACCGTCGAGGGTCGTTCCCTGACCGACATCGCGGCAAGTCGTGGAACCACGCCATTCGATGCGGTCGTCTGGCTGATCCAGCAGGATCGGGGCCGCACCAACATCGTCATGTTCCAGTTGGACGAGAGGGACCTGCGCACCGCGCTGACCCATCCGCTGCACATGATGGGCTCGGACAGCCTGCCGCGAGAAGGCGGCAAGCCGCACCCGCGGGCCTTCGGCAGCTTTCCGCGCTATGTCGGCCATTGCGCGCGCGATCTTGGCTGGCTGCCGATCGAGGAGGCGGTGCGCCACATGACCGCCGTCCCAGCCCAGCGGTTCGGCCTGCTCGACCGCGGCCTGGTACGCCCCGGCATGGTCGCCGATCTGGTGCTCTTCACCGACGCCATCACCGATTGCGCGACTTTCGAAGAGCCGACCCGCTTGGCCAAGGGAATCACCGACGTCCTCGTCGCCGGCACTTTCCTGCTGCGCGACGGAACGCCGACCGGGGTCCGCCCCGGACGCGTCCTCACACGCCATTAAACCTGCTGACTTCCGGGAAAGAGAGAACAAAGATCATGACCAAACGTACGCCGATTTTCGCCAAGGACGGCGCCAAGCCAGCCGGCCAGTACAGCCATGCGATCGTCGCCAACGGGTTCGTTTTCGTGTCGGGCCAGGGGCCCCATCATCCGAAGACAGGCCAACTTCCGCCGGATTTCGCGGGCGAGGTCCGCCAGGCGATCCGCAACCTGGAGATCATCCTGAAAGCGGCCGGCACCGACCTTGCCCACGTGGTACGGGTCAACGCGTATCTGGCCGATCTCGGCAATTTCAAAACCTACAACGACGTCTACAGGGAATTTTTCGCCGTCGAGCCGCCGAGCCGCACCACCATCGGCTGCCTGCTTAGCGGCATCCAGGTGGAGATCGACTGCATCGCGGCGCTGCCGGAAGGCAAGTGAGGCGATCGGGGCGCCGCAAGACAGGATGGGGAACGGACCGGGCATGGATGCCAACGCGATCCTGGAGATCCGCGACCTGCAAACCCACTTCGCGACCGACAGCGGTGTCGCCAGGGCGGTCGATGGCGTTTCGCTGAAAGTCGAGCGCGGCGAAACGCTGGCCATCGTCGGCGAATCCGGCAGCGGCAAGTCGGTGACCAGCCTGTCCATCATGCGGCTGATCCCGACGCCGCCCGGCCGCATCGTCGGCGGCGAGATCCTGTTCCGCGGGCGTTCGGGGGCGGTGTCCGATCTTTGCACGATCGACGAACGTGCCATGCGCCGGGTGCGCGGCAACGAGATCAGCATGATCTTCCAGGAGCCGATGACCTCGCTCAATCCGGTCTATACGGTGGGCGATCAGATCGGCGAGGCCTTGCGGTTCCATCGCGGCCTGGGACGGGCGGAAGCCCGCCGCGAGTCGCTCGACGCCCTCCGCCTCGTCGGCATTCCCGCCGCCGAGAGCCGCATCGATGAGTACCCCCACCAGATGTCGGGCGGCATGCGTCAGCGCGTGATGATCGCCATGGCGCTGGCCTGCCGGCCGATGATGCTGATTGCCGACGAGCCGACCACGGCGCTCGACGTCACCATCCAGGCGCAGATCCTCGACCTCATGCGCCGCCTGCAAAGCGACACCGGCACCGCCATCCTGTTCATCACCCACAACCTGGGAGTCGTCGCCGAAATCGCCCACCGGGTGGTCGTGATGTACGCCGGGCAGGTCGTCGAGGAGGGCGACGTCAGGACGCTGTTCAAGGCGCCCAGCCATCCCTACACACGGGGCCTGCTGGCCTGCATGCCGCACCTGGGGAAGGGCGATGCCGGCGTCGACGCGCGCCTCGATGCGATTCCGGGAAACCTGCCCAGCCCGATCGACCGCCAGCCGGGCTGCGCCTTCGCCCCGCGCTGTTCCCATGCCGAGGCCGCCTGCCGGGCGGCGGACCCCGTTCTCGAAGAGGTCGGGTCCGGGCATTTCGCCCGTTGCCGGCGCTGGAGGGATCTGTGATGCCGGACTCGCTGCTTCGGGTGCGCGGCCTCGCCAAGCATTTTCCCGTGCGCGGCGGCCTGCTCCAGCGGCCGGTCGGCTGGGTCAGGGCGGTGGACGACGTATCCTTCGACGTCAACCGCCACGAGGTTCTCGGCCTGGTTGGGGAATCCGGCTCGGGCAAGACCACAGTCGGCCGCGCCATCCTGCGGCTGATCGAACCGACGGCCGGTTCGGTGCAGTTCGACGGCCACGAGATCACCGGCTTGGCCCCGCACGAAATGAGGATGCAGCGGCGGCGCATGCAGATCATCTTCCAGGACCCCTATGCCAGCCTCAATCCGCGCCAGCGGGTCCGTGAACTGATCGCCGAGGCCTTCATCGTGCATGGCATCGGAACGCCCGGCGAACGCCGCGAGCGCATCGCCGCGCTGCTCGAAAAGGTCGGGCTGACGGCCGACGCCATGGACCGCTTCCCACACGAATTCTCGGGCGGCCAGCGCCAGCGCATCGGCATCGCCCGGGCGCTGGCCGTCGAGCCCGACTTCATCGTCGCCGACGAGCCGGTCTCGGCGCTCGATGTTTCGGTCCAGGCCCAGGTCATCAATCTGTTGCGCGACCTGCAGCGCGAACTGGGGCTTTCGCTTCTGTTCATCGCCCACGATCTGGCGGTGGTGCGCTTCATCAGCGACCGCGTGGCGGTGATGTACCTCGGGCGCATCATGGAGATGGCGTCGAGCGCGCACCTCTACGAGCGGCCGCGCCATCCCTATACGCTGGCCTTGATGTCGGCGGCTCCGACCCCGGATCCCGACGCCAAGCGCGACCGCATCCTTCTCGAAGGCGATGTCCCGAGCCCGCTCAACCCGCCCTCGGGCTGCGTCTTCCGGACCCGCTGCCGCTTCGCCACGCCCGCCTGTTCAATGGCGGAAGCCCGGACCTTGCGAGAGGTCGAGCCCGACCATTTCGTCTCGTGCATCCGCGACGACATCGGCTGAAAAGGCGTTCAGCAGGCTTATGATGCCGGCGACCCGGAGGCGGCGAGGAGGTCGCGGATCTCACGCAGCAGGCGGACATCCTCGGGTGGCGGCGCTGCCGCCGGTGCCTTCGGCTCCTGTTTGCGCATCAGTTTGTTGATCGCCTTGACCAGCAGGAAGACGGAGAAGGCGACGATCAGGAACTTGATCACCGCGTTGATGAAGAGGCCGATGTTCCAGGTAACCGCCCCGGCCTCCTTTGCCTGCTGGATCGTATTGAAGTCGCCTTCGCCCTTGAGAACGACAAAAAGCTGGGAGAAATCGACGCCGCCGAGGATGAGGCCGATCGGCGGCATGATGATGTCGTCGACCAGCGACGAGACGATGGCGCCGAAGGCGGCACCGATGATGATGCCGATGGCGAGATCGAGCATGTTGCCCTTAAGGGCGAATTCCTTGAATTCCTTGAGCATCTGAAGCCACTCCTCCGATATGAGCCGCGGCATGCCGGAAAATCGGCCCGTAGCCTATTGAGGGTATGCACTTTTTTTTGAAGTGCAATCGCCGCCGACGGGCGGGTGCGTTCCGGGTGGCGTTCCTTCCGGCGCCGTGTTTCGTGGTCGTCGATCTGTGAAGCCGGCCGGAGGATGGATGCGAATTCGGTTTGACCGGGGCCGATTTCCGGCCAAAATCGACTGTTTGCACGTAAACGTTCCCATATACACGGATCGCCAGCAGCGGATGCTCCCATGCGGACCGACATACGATTTCTTCTGAACGGCCAACCACGGCGCATTACCGGCATCGCGCCCCACACGATGCTGCTCGATTGGCTGCGTTCGCAGGGCCTGACCGCCGTCAAGGAGGGGTGTGCGGAAGGGGATTGCGGCGCCTGCTCCGTCCTCCTCGGCGTGCCGGCGGCCGACGGCCGGTCCCTGACCTGGCTGGCGGTGAATTCCTGCATCCTGATGGTGCCGCAGGTGGACGGCTGTGCCGTCGTCACGGCCGAAGGGCTGGTCGGGGCCGATGGCGTGCCGCATCCGGCCCAAAAAGCGTTGGCCGAGACCCACGGCACCCAATGCGGCTTCTGTTCGCCAGGCTTCGCGATTGCCCTGGCCGCTCTGTCCCGCCGGCCGGAGAGGGACGACGAAACGATTCTCGACGCCATCGCCGGGAACCTCTGCCGTTGCACCGGCTACCAGCCGATTCTCCAGGCGGCCCGGACCCTGCCGATCGTCGCGGCCACGCCCGACGAGGCGGCCATGGCCGCCGCCCTTTGCGCGGACCGCGCCGAACCCCTAGACTATCGGGCGGACGGTCGGCGTTTCGCAGCCCCCCAGTCCCTGGATGCCGCCCTGGCGGTGTTGGAGGAGCATCCCGAGGCATGGATTCTCTCCGGCGGCACGGATCTCGGGCTGCGCGTCACCAAGCGCCACGAGGAACCGGCCTGCGTGCTGTCGCTTGCCCACGTCCCCGAACTGCATGAAATCCGCCGGGACCGGGCGGACACGGTGATCGGCGCCGCCGTCTCCTATACCGACGCCCTGGAGGCCATCACCGCCCTGGCGCCCGCGTTCGGCGGGATGGTGCGCCGCATCGGCGCCGCGCAGATCCGTGCCATGGGAACGCTCGGCGGCAACATCGGCAATGCCTCGCCGATCGGCGACACCCTGCCGCCCCTCATCGCACTCGGCGCGACTGTCGAGACCATTTCTGTACAGGGATGGCGGAGCATTCCGATGGAGGACTTCATTGTCGGGTACCGCAAGACGGTGCTGGCGGCGGGCGAGATCATCGCCGCCGTGCGGGTGCCCATCCCCGACCCGAAGACGTGGGTTTGCGTCTATAAGGTGGCCCGGCGGATCGACCAGGACATCTCGGCGGTGTCCGCCGCCTTCGCCCTGGAGGTTGCGGACGGCCGGGTCGTCGGGGTGCGTGTGGCCTATGGCGGGGTGGCGGATCGTCCGGTGCGGGCGCGCGACGTCGAGGCGGCCTTGACGGGCCGTGTGTGGAGCCTGGAAACGGTCCGGGCCGCCGCGCCGGCGGTGCGCCGTTCGGTGAGCCCGATCGATGATGCCCGGGGCAGCGCCGCTTATCGCACCGCCGTCTGCGTCAATCTGCTGGAACGCCTGTGGTGGGAAACGGCGGGACCCGACGGCGTGCCGTCTACTCTGGGCGACTTGGAGGAGGTGGCATGAGCCCCGATTCCATCCCCGCTTCCGCCACGTCGCGCCGGGTGCACGTCGAGGTTGCCCACGACAGCGCCGTCAAGCACGTGACCGGCGAGGCCCGCTATGTCGATGACTTGCCCGAACCCAAGGGCTGCCTGCACGCGCATCTCGTCGTCAGCCCGTGGGCACATGCCCGCTTGACGGCCATCGACGCTCAGCCGGCGCTGGCTTTGCCCGGCGTTTACGCGGTGGTGACGGCGGCCGACATCCCCGGGGTCAATGACATCGGGCCCATTGTGCCGGGCGAGCCGTTACTGCCAAAGGACGTCGTCGAATACATCGGGCATCCGATTGCCGCCGTCGCCGCCGAAACTCCCGCCCTGGCCCGTCGCGCGGCCTTGCTGGTGCGCATCGAGGGAGAGCCGCTGCCGGCGGTGCTCGACCTGCGCGCCGCCTACGAAAGCGAACATTGGCTGCGCAAGCCGGTGGAAATGCGCCGGGGTACGGCGGAAACGGTTCTGCCCACGGCCCCCATCGTGCTCACCGGGGAACTGGAGGTCGGCGGCCAGGATCACTTCTACCTGGAAACGCAAGTCGCCCTGGCGGTCCCCCAGGAAGACCGGGACATGGTGGTGCACAGCGCCACCCAACACCCGACCGATGTGCAGCATCTGGTGGCCCGCCTTCTGGACGTTCCGCAGCACGCCGTGACCGTCGAGGTACGGCGCATGGGCGGCGGCTTCGGCGGCAAGGAAAGCCAGGCGACCCTGATCGCCGGCATCGCCGCCATCCTGGCGCGGCGGACAGGGCGACCGGTGAAGCTGCGCCTGGATCGCGACACCGACATGATCGTCACCGGCAAGCGCCACGATTTCCTGCTGCGCTGGCGGGTGGGGGTGGAGCCGGATGGCCGCATCCTTGCCGTCGACATGGACCTCGCCGCCCGCTGCGGCTGGTCCGTCGACCTTTCGCCCGCCGTCATCTCGCGGGCGCTCAGCCACGCCGACAACGCCTATTTCTATCCGCACGTCAGGCTGCGCGGCCTGGCCTGCAAGACCAACTCCCAGTCCAACACCGCTTTCCGGGGATTCGGGGGGCCGCAGGGGATGATCGGCGCCGAGGCGATGATGGACCAGATCGCCCGCTCGCTCGGCCGCAATCCGCTCGATGTGCGGCGCCTGAACTTCTATGCGCCCGGCACGGCGCGCGACCTTACCCCCTATCACCAGCGGGTCGAGCATTTTCGGCTGCTCGGCATGGTCGAGCGCATCCTGGCTTCGGCCGACTACGCCGCAAGGCGAAAGGCCGTCGATGCCTTCAACGCGGCCAGCCCGGTCATCCGCAAGGGCCTGGCTCTGTCGCCGGTGAAGTTCGGAATCTCGTTCAACAAGGTCGAGCTGAACCAGGCCGGCGCCCTGATCCACGTCTACGCCGACGGCTCGATCCGCCTGAACCACGGCGGGACCGAGATGGGGCAGGGCCTGTTCGTCAAGGTCGCGCAGGTGGTGGCGGAGGTCTTCTCGGTGCCGCTCGACACCATCAAGGTCACCGCCACGACCACCGACAAGGTGCCGAACACCTCGGCTACCGCGGCCTCCTCGGGTTCCGATCTCAATGGCATGGCGGCGCTGGCGGCGGCCGAAACCATCAAGGGAAGGCTGGTCGGGTTCGCGGCGGAGCATTTCGGCGTCGCCGCCGACGACGTGACCTTCGCCGACGGCATGGTCCGCGCGGGCAACCATGCCGTGACCTTCGCCGAACTGGTCCGCATGGCCTATACGGCCCGGATTTCCCTTTCTTCGACCGGCTATTACCGGACGCCGAAGATCCATTTCGATTTGGCCACCATGCGCGGGCACCCTTTCTTCTATTTCGCCCTCGGGGTGGCGGTATCCGAGGTCGCCATCGATACCCTGACCGGCGAATGGAAGGCCCTCCGGACCGACATCCTGCACGACGTCGGGGCCTCGCTGAACCCGGCCATCGACCGCGGTCAGGTCGAAGGAGGCTTCATCCAGGGACTGGGCTGGCTGACCCTCGAAGAACTGGTTTGGGACAAGGACGGACGACTGCTCACCCATGCCCCCTCGACCTACAAGATCCCCACGGGGCGCGACCTGCCGCTCGATTTTAGGGTCGACTTGCTGGCGGACGCGCCGAACGAGGCGCCCACGGTCTTCCGCTCGAAGGCGGTGGGGGAGCCACCGCTGATGCTGGCGATCTCGGTGTGGCTGGCACTGCGCGACGCCGTCGCCTCGCTGGCGCCCGCCGGCTACGTTCCCGACCTCCACGCCCCGGCGACGCCGGAGCGTATCTTGTGGGCCGTCATGGCGGCCCGGGCGGCGGCGGAAACGAAAGACACGGCCAACGAGCATGCATGACAGGGATTCCAAACAGGCTGACTGGCGCCAGGCGCTGATCGACCTGGAGGCCCAAGGCATTCCCCATGTGCTGGTGACCCTGGTTGCCGCCCAGGGATCGACCCCGCGCGCGGCGGGAACGAAGATGGTGGTCACCGCCGACGGCCAAGCCGACACCATCGGCGGCGGAACGCTGGAACACCAGGCCATCGACAGGGCGCGCCGTCTGCTGGCGGAGGGCGCGGCTGAGCCCATCCTGGAAAAGCAGATCCTCGGCATCGAACAGGATCAGTGTTGCGGTGGGGCGACGACGCTGCTGTTCGAACCCCTGATGGTGCCGACCCTGCGGTTGGCCCTGTTCGGCGCCGGTCACGTCGGCCGCGCCCTGGTCCGCCTGCTGGAAGGAACGGACACCTACGTCTTGTGGATCGACGAGCGACCGGAACTGCTGAACGAACCGCTGCCGGGGCGCACGCCGCTGCGCATCGTCACCGATCCCGCCGCCGAAGTTGCTGCCCTGCCGGCCGGGATGCACGTGCGGGTCATGACCCATAGCCACAGCCGCGACTTCGAGATCATCGACGCACTGCTGGCACGTGACGACCTGGCCTCCATCGGCCTGATCGGGTCGAAGTCCAAGTGGGCGAATTTCCGCTCCCGCCTGCGCAGGATGGGCGTGCCGGACGACGCCCTCGAGGCGGTCATCTGCCCGATCGGCCTTCCCGGTGTTGGCGGCAAGCGGCCGGCCGAGATCGCTATCTCGGTGGCGGCGGAGTTGCTGAGCCTGCGGTCGTCGTAATGGCACGACGTTTGCAACCATAAAGGGCGACCATCCCGAAGGAAGAACCGATGCCCGACAAGGCCCGATGTGACAGCCGCCTGACCCTCGAGTTCCTGAATACGCTGGACAGGGATGAATTCGCTGCGTGCCTGGGCGACATCTACGAGCATTCGCCCTGGATTGCCGGCACCGCCTTGGAGCGCAAGCCGTTTGCGTCGGTGACCGCGCTGCACGCGGCGATGCAGGCCGTCGTCGCCGAGGCGCCGGAAGAGGCACTCCTGGGCCTGTTGCGGGCACATCCGGACCTGGCGGGAAAGGCAGCCGTGGCGGGAGATCTGACGGCCGCCTCCTCGATCGAGCAGGCCACCGCCGGATTGGATCGCCTGACCACCGAAGAGATGGGCCGCTTTCAAACGCTGAACGAGGCCTATCGGACCCGCTTCGGCTTTCCCTTCATCATGGCGGTCCGCCACGCCGGTAAGGCGCGTATCCTCGCCGCCTACGAGGGGCGGCTGGGCAACGATCCGGCCACGGAAATCGCCGCCGCCTTGGCGGAGGTGGGGAAGATCGCCTGGATGCGGCTGCTGGCCAAGATCGTCCCGGCGCCGAGCGGACGGCTGACGACCCATGTCCTGTGCACGGCCACGGGACGCCCGGCGGCGGGGTTGCCCATCGAGCTTTTCAGGATCGAGGCCGACGGCGACCGCCGGCTGCTCGGCCGTTTCCTCACCAATGCCGACGGGCGCCTCGATGCTCCGGCGTTGGCGGGAAGCGCGCTGGAGGCCGGTGTCTACGAATGGCTTTTCGATGCGGGCGTCTATTTCGCGCGGATCGGGCAGGCGACGGACGCGCCGCCCTTTCTCGACCGCATCCCCCTGCGGTTTGCCGTCGCCAATCCCGAAGCCCACTACCACGTGCCGCTGCTGCTGTCGCCGTGGGCCTATTCGACCTACCGGGGGAGCTGACGGTTCATGGATGGCTTCGATATCGAATGGCTGCGCCTGACCGCGCGCTGGATTCATCTGATCGTCGGCGTGGCGTGGATCGGCGCCTCCTTTTACTTCGTATGGCAGGACGACAGCCTGGAGCCGACGTCCGAGGACCCGGAGCGCAAGCGCCTTCAGGGCGAGGTGTGGATGGTCCACGGCGGCGGCTTCTACAACGCCCGGAAGTACAAGGTGGCGCCGCCGAACCTGCCGGAAAGGCTGCACTGGTTCAAATGGGAAGCCTACTCGACGTGGCTGTCCGGGGTGGCGCTGCTGATCCTCGTCTACTACCTGGGGGCGGACATCTACATGCTGCCGTCCGACAGCCCGCTTTCGCCGCTGGCGGCGGTCGGGATCGGGGTGGGCACGCTGGCCGGATCGTGGGTGATCTACGACCTGATGTGCCGCTCGCCGCTGGGGCGCAACGACGGCGCGCTGGCCATCGCGGTGGCGGTGCTGGTCGCCTTGCTGGCGTACGGACTCACCCAGGTGCTGTCCGGCCGGGCGGCGTTCATTCATGTCGGCGCGGCGATTGGCACCATCATGGTCGCCAACGTCTTCTTCACCATCATCCCCAACCAGCGGAAGGTGGTGGCGCAGATGCTGCGGGGCGAAATTCCCGACCCGGCGCTTGGCCGAGCGGGAAAGCAGCGCAGCGTGCACAATACCTATTTCACGCTGCCCGTCCTGTTCCTGATGATCTCGAACCATTATGCGCTGGTGACCGGGCATCCGTGGAATTGGGTCCTGCTGCTGGCGCTCTCGGCGCTGGGAGCGGTGGTGCGGCAGGTCTTCGTGCTGCGCCATACCGGCCGCGCCCGGGCCTGGATGCTGCCGGTGGCCGGCGCCTGCTTCGCCGGCCTGGTGTTGGCGGCTACGGCCACCCGGGACGACGGAGGCGCCTCGGCGTCGCCGGTCGCATCGGAGGCCGGCGAGGAAGGGGAACCGTCGGCCGTTCCTTTCGCCGCCGTGCAGGCGATCATCCAGGCGCGGTGCGTCGCCTGCCACGCCGCCCGGCCGACCTTCGAGGGGTTCGACGCCCCGCCGAAGGAGGTGACGTTGGAAACGCCCGACCAGATCCGCCAATGGGCCGACAAGATCGGCCAGCAGGCGGTTCACACCCGGACCATGCCGCTGGGCAATGTCACCGCCATGAATCCCGAGGAACGCGCCCTGCTGGGCCTGTGGCTGCGCGAGAAGCAGTAGCGGCGTTCGGCGTTTCCCGCCGCCGATAGGCCCGCCGACCGTCGTTCATGATTTGAAAAAGCAATGGGCGGACCGCAGGGGTCCGCCCGGTATGCTTTTGGGAAGCCTCGATCCCAAGCTGGTGGAGAAGGCCCCCTATAGTCCGCTCGAGGGCCTCTCCCGAGATCAGGCGAGGTCGAAGCGATCGAGGTTCATGACCTTGTTCCACGCCGCCACGAAGTCGCGCACGAACTTTTCGCGCGAATCCTCGGATGCGTAGACTTCCGCGAGGGCCCGGAGCTGGGAGTGCGAACCGAAGACGAGGTCGACGCGGGTGCCGGTCCACTTGAGCTCGCCGGTTTTGCGATCATGCCCCTCGAAGGTCTCGCGGGTGTCAGACGTCGGCTTCCACGCCGTGCCCATGTCCAGGAGGTTGACGAAGAAGTCGTTGGTCAGTGTCTCGGGCCGGCGGGTGAAGACGCCGTGCGTGGAGTGCCCGACGTTGGCGCCGAGCACGCGCATGCCGCCGACCAGCACCGTCATCTCGGGCGCCGTCAGGGTGAGGAGCTGCGCCTTGTCGAGCAGCATCTCCTCGGGCGACGTGGTGAAGCGGCGCTTGAGATAGTTGCGGAAGCCGTCGGCGACCGGTTCGAGCACGCTGAAGGACTCGACGTCGGTCTCGTCCTGCGAGGCATCGGTGCGCCCCGGCGTGAAGGGAACGGTGACGGTGTGCCCGGCGTTCTTGGCCGCCTGCTCGACGGCCGCGCAACCGGCCAGCACGATGAGGTCGGCCAGCGACACCTTCTTGCCTCCGGACTGCGCGCCGTTGAAGGCCTTTTGCACGCCTTCCAGGGTTTGCAGCACGCGGGCCAGTTGGTCCGGCTGATTGATCGCCCAATCCTTCTGAGGCGCTAGGCGGATGCGCGCCCCATTGGCCCCGCCGCGCTTGTCGGAACCGCGGAAGGTGGCCGCCGAGGCCCAGGCGGTGCTGACCAGCTCGGAAATCGACAGCTTGGTTTCCAGCACCTTGGCCTTGAGCGCCGCGATGTCCTTTTCCTCGATCAGCGGATGATCGACGGCGGGGACGGGGTCCTGCCAGATCAGGTCCTCGGCCGGCACCTCGGCGCCGAGGTAGCGCGACTTGGGGCCCATGTCGCGATGGGTCAGCTTGAACCAAGCCCGCGCGAAGGCGTCGGCGAAGGCCTCCGGGTCCTTATGGAAGCGCTTGGCGATCGGCGCGTAGATCGGGTCCATGCGAAGCGCCAGGTCGGCCGTCGTCATCATCGGGGCGTGGCGCTTCTTGGGATCGTGGGCGTCCGGCACGGTGGTCTTGGCGGCGGGGTCCGAGGGCACCCACTGGTAGGCGCCGGCCGGGCTTTTCACCAGGTTCCAGTCATACCCGAAGAGAGTGTCGAAATAGCTCATGTCCCAGGTGATCGGCGTCGGCGTCCAGGCGCCCTCGATGCCGCTGCCGATGGCATCGCCGCCCTTGCCGGACCCGTGGCTGCTCTTCCAGCCGAGGCCCATCTCCTCAAGCGCGGCGCCCTCCGGCTCGCGGCCGACCAGCTTGGCATCGCCCGCGCCATGGCATTTGCCGAAGGTGTGCCCGCCGGCGACGAGCGCGACGGTCTCTTCGTCGTTCATGGCCATGCGCGCGAAGGTTTCGCGGATGTCTTTGCCGGAAGCCACCGCGTCCGGCATGCCGTTCGGCCCTTCAGGGTTGACGTAGATCAGGCCCATCTGGACGGCGGCCAGCGGGTTTTCGAGGTCGCGTTCGCCGGAATAGCGCTGGTCGCCCAGCCATTCGCCCTCGGCGCCCCAGTAGATTTCCTCTTCCGGCTCCCAGATGTCAGCGCGCCCGCCGGCGAAGCCGAAAGTCTTGAAGCCCATCGATTCCAGCGCGCAGTTGCCGGCCAGGATCATCAGGTCGGCCCACGAGATCTGGCGGCCGTACTTCTGCTTGATCGGCCACAGCAGCCGGCGCGCCTTGTCGAGATTCACGTTGTCGGGCCAGCTGTTGATCGGCGCGAAACGCTGGCTGCCGCGCCCGCCGCCGCCGCGGCCGTCGCCGGTGCGGTACGTGCCGGCGCTGTGCCAGGCCATGCGGATGAACAGCGGCCCGTAATGGCCGTAGTCGGCCGGCCACCACTCCTGCGAATCGGTCATCAGCGCGTAGAGATCTTTCTTGATGGCCGCGAGATCGAGCTTCTTGAACTCCTCGGCGTAGTTGAAGGCCTCGCCCATCGGATTGGACGAGGCGGAATGCTGATGCAGGATGTTGATGTTGAGCTGGTTCGGCCACCAGTCCCGGTTGGTCCTGCGGCCGGTGGGTTTCTGGCCGTGCGCCACGGGGCACTGGCCCTCGGTTTTCTCAATCAATTCGCTCATGACTTTTCCCTCAGTATCCGATTTTGATTTCAAACGATCGTGGTCTTGGGCCCGGGGGGCGTTGCGCCCTTCCCGGCACAGTCGAGGCAGACGCCGCGCGCCTCGACGTGGGTCGCATCGACCCGGCCGATCTCTCTCAACGAATCCGGCAGGGCCAGTTCGTCGAAGTCTTTGCTGTAGAAATCCCGGGTCGAGCCGCATTTCACGCAGACGAAATGATGGTGGGGGTCGAGGTTGGCATCGAAGCGGGCCCGCTCGCGCCCCGCGCCCAGAGTCTGGATGATACCGAGATCGACCAGCAGCCACAGGGTGCGATAGATGGTATCGAGCGACACCGTCGGCATGCGCTCGCGGACTCGCCGATAGATAGTCTCGGCATCGGGATGGTCGCCGGTCACCGCCACTTCGCGAAAAATCTCCAGGCGCTGGGGTGTCAGCTTGGCCCCCGCCTCCCGGCAGATCCGCTGGAAATGCTCCATGCGCGCGGTGATGTCTGGGCCGTGGGCGGCGATGGCGGAGGTCTCCTTGCTCGGAATGAATTACGATTTAGGAGAATACAATGATTATTATAATTAATCAAGAACGTTTGCGGCCGTCACGGAATTTCGGCCCGATATTGTATGAGGCCAAGTCGCACCGCGCCCTGCCAGGCCTGAGGTTGCACGAGAAGAAATAGCGACGATCAGCGGTTCCGTCGCCGGTAGGCGAGCCACGATTCGGCGGTGTCCAGGTCGGTGAGCACCGCATCGTCGTCCATCGGAACCTCGCGCACGAGATCGGAGTGTTTCGCGATCAGGCCGCGCGCGCCGATGTCGCCCGTGAGCGCCTGCATCTCGGGAAACAACGGGCGGCCCAGCAGCACCGGATTGCCGCGCCTGCCGTGGCGGGTCGGCACGCAGATCGCCCGGCCGTTGGCGGGGAAGGCGGCGACGATGCGGGATAGATGGGCGGCGGAAACGTCCGGCATGTCGCCCAGGCAAACCAGAACGCCCAGGGCTTCGACCGGCAGGACGGCCATTCCGGCCTTCAGGGAACCCGCCAACCCGGCGGCGAAATCGGGGTTGTGAGCAAAGGTCAGCGGCCTTCCCTCAAGGGCCGCCTGCACGCGGTGGGCCTCATGCCCGGTCACGACGACGACCGGCGCAAGCCCGGCCCCCAGCGCCGCATCCGCCACCCGGGCGACGAGCGGGCGGCCGTCGATCTCGATCAACAGCTTGTTCTCGCCCATGCGTGTGGCCATGCCGGCGGCCAGGATGACCGCCGCGATCATGGCCGATCCCGTCTCCGGCCGTGACGGGTGGCGACGATTTCGGCGACGATGGAAACCGCGATCTCGCCCGCCGACCGGCCGCCCAAGTCCAATCCGACGGGCCCGGCGATGCGGGCCAGTTGGTCGGGCGCAAAGCCCGCTTCCGCCAAGCGCTCCACGCGCCGTTCATGATTACGGCGACTGCCCAGCGCACCGATGTAGAAGGCTGGCGAGCGCAGGGCGGCCGCCAGGGCGGGATCGTCGATCTTGGGATCGTGGGTCAGCGCGACCACGGCCGTATGCGGGCCGGGAGGCATGGCGGCCAGGGCCTCGTCCGGCCATGTCGTGACCACCCGTGTGTGCGGGAAGCGGCTTTCGGTGGCGAAGGCGCTACGGGGGTCGATGACGGCGACCGAAAAGCCCGCCAGTTCGGCCATCGGTGCCAGGGCTTGGGCGATGTGTACCGCGCCGACGACATAGAGCGCCCACGGCGGGCCGTACGAGCGGACGAAAAGGCCTTCTGCAAGGCCGCTGCGGTCCTCCGCCAGCATGAGTCGGACAGCCGCCGCCGTTTCCGGGGACAGCGGCAGGTCGCCGCCGATCTCCTCGGCCGTGACCAGGGCCTGAAGGCCGTTTCCCAGATCGCTGACCGCCGCCACCGGGCATTGCCGGCGGCGGAAATCTTGCAGGGCGTCGAAACAATCCCGCTTCATCCCCAGAGGCTCGACGTGGACGCGGATGGTCCCGCCGCAGGCCAAGCCGACGTCCCACGCCTTCTGATCGCTGACTCCGAATTCCAAGGTCCGGGGCAGCCCCTTGGCGAGAACCTCCAGTGCCCCGGTGACGACGGCCCCCTCGACGCATCCGCCCGAAACCGACCCCGCGAAGGCTCCATTGGCGGCGACGGCCAAATGGCTGCCGATGGGGCGGGGGGCCGAGCCCCAGGTCTCGATCACCGTCGCCAAGGCGACACCCGCCCCTTCCGTCAACCAGGCCTGGGCGGTGTCCAATACGGCGTCGTCGTCCATACGCCCATCCCCGTTCAAAGAACGGCCATGCGGTCCCACAAGCGCGTGGCCTGTTGGCGGGCCTCGGCCTCGATGGCACCGATGTCATCCCGGGCCAGTTTGCCGTCGCGGACGACCACGTGGCCGTCGATTACGACCTGCCTCACCCGCCCATCTTCACGAACGACCACATCGCCGGGCGCACCCGGTTGCAGTCCGGAAGCGGTGAAGCCGAAACGCTCGGCAATCAGGGTTTGCCCCGCCGCCAACCGCCCAGTGGCGCCGGTATCGCCGTGGCGTTCGGCCAGCCGGAAAAGGACGCGCTCCTCCTCTTCCATGTCGGCGTTCCAGCCGTCGGTGCCCAGGGCGACATGGCGACTAGAGGCCAGGGACGAGGCATAGCCGACGCCGTTGCCTTCGTTCGAGCGGGGGTTTTGCACCAGCCAGCAGCTGGCGGCCTCGGCCGCCTTCACCTGATCGGGGCTCAGGTGCACGCCATGCGCCAGGATCGAGCCCGGAACCAGAGCGTCCAGCGCCATCAGGCGCTCCAGGGGACCGTCGAACCCCCGCGAACGGGCGTCCTCGACATCGGATCGGGCCTCGGCAACGTGGATGTGCAGCACCGTTCCCAACCAACGCGCCAGATTGCCCGCCTCGCGGATGGTTTCGTCGGAAACCGTGAAGCTGGCGTGCAGGCCGACCAGCCCGCGGATCAGCGGCGTGGCGGCGATCCGCCCGCATTCGGCCAGTCCCCGGCGGGCTTCGTCCCGCCCGCCATTGCGCTCCGTCGCGCCGTAGCAGAGCAACGCCCGCATCCCCAGGTCTTCGCAGGCCTCGGCCAGGATGGCCATCGGACCTTCGATGAACCGGGGCGATTCATGGTGGTCGACCAGGGCGGTCGTTCCGGCCAGCAGGGCATGGGCCACATAGTCGCGGGCGGCGGCGCGCAGGGCCTCGGCGTCGAGTGCGCGATCCAACCGCCACCACACCCGCTCCAGGATCTCAAGGAAACCCTCGGGCGCGGGATCGGCGGGCGGCATGCCATAGGGCGCGAGGCCGCTATAGAGATGCGTATGGGCGCAAACATGGCCTGCCGCGATCTCCCCATCCGGACAGGCCAACGCGGGGGCGCCGGGGGAGGGGCGCCCGGCGATACGGCCCTCCGCGATGGCGACTGTCCGGCCGTGGCGGTCGGGGCCGATGGTGAGCGAGCCGCTCAATGCCACTGGTCCCGGTCACTGTCGGGAATGCGCCCGACATTGAGGGCCTTGGCGGCCGGCGAGTCCTTCATCGGCAGGCGGGTACGGCGGATGCCATCGAAGGCTTCCAAGGCACCGGCCACCGCCCCCGCGGTTGGCACCAGGCCGATCTCGCCGACGCCCTTGGCGCCAAAAGGCCCTTCCGGCTCCGGGTCCTCGACCAGGATGACCTCGACCTTCGGCATGTCGCTCGCCCTGAGGACGCCGATCTCGCGCAGGTTGAAGGTGACGGGCATCCCGTTCTTGCAGGGCAGTTCCTCGGTCAGCGCGTAACCCAGCCCCATGTGCACCGCGCCCTCGATCTGGGCCTCGCACTGCTGCGGGTTGATGGCGCGCCCGACGTCGTGGGCGGCGACGATGCGATCCACCCTTCCGACGGCGTCCAGGATGGCGACGTGGGTGGCCCAGCCGAAGGCGGTGTGGGTCTTGATCTTGCCGTTCTTCATCTGGCCGGGGGCGGTGGTGTCGTCGATCAGGATGTCGCCGGCGTAGACGGTGCCGATGAGCTTGTCGAGGGTCAGACCCCTGTCGAGGTCGGCCCGCAGCTTCTTCGCGGCCTCGGCCGTGGCGCGCCCGGCCAGCAGGGTGGCGCGCGAGCCGGTGGTCTGGCCGACGCCGACCTCGAAGCGGCTGTTGACCTTCGGACGGAAGCAGGACGACGGCAGTCCGGTCACCTCGGCGGCGCACTGGGTCATGATGGTGAGCAGGCCCTGGCCCATTTCGGTGAAGCCGATGAAGAGGGACACCGTGCCGTCCGCCTCAACCTCCAGCCGGCACTTGCCGGTTTCCAGGGCGCCGTTGCCGATACCGGAATTCTTCACCGCGCAGGCGATGCCGACCGCCCGGCCTTCGGCGCGGGCCGCGTAATAGGCGTCCTTGACGGCCTCGAGCGTCTTGCCGATGCCGACTGACTTTTCCAGGATCTGGCCGGAGCTGAACACGTCGCCGACATGCACGATGTTGCGCCAGCGCATTTCCCAACCGTCGAGACCGACCTTGGCGGCCAGCCCGTCCAGGCATCCCTCGATGGCGAAATTGGTCTGATTGACGCCGAAGCCGCGCATCGCCCCGCACGGCGGGTTGTTGGTGTAGGCGGCCACCGAGTGGATCTGGATGGCTGGAATTCGGTAGGGACCGCAGGCGTGGCCGGCGGCCCGCTCCAGCACCTTGTCGCCGACCGAGGCATAGGCCCCCGAATCGCCCAGCAGGTCGATCTTGGCGGCAGTCAGCCGGCCCTTGGCATCGCAGCCCACGGTGTAGCGCATGGTGATGGGATGGCGCTTGGGATGCATGCGGATGGATTCCTCGCGGCTGAGCGACAGCCGCACCGGTCGGCCGGTCATGCGGGCGAGCAGGGCCGTCTGCGCCTGGATGCTCATGTCCTCCTTGCCGCCGAAGGCGCCGCCGTTGGGGACCAGTTCGACGAACAGCTTCTCTTCCGGCTCGCCCAGCACCGAGGCCACCTGCTGGCGGTCGTCGAAAATGCCCTGGCCCTGGCTGTAGAGGTGCAGCCGGCCGTCGGGTAGCGGCACCGCCAGCGCGGTTTCGGTTTCGAGGAACAAGTGCTCGATGCGCTGGGTCTGCCAGGTACCGGAAACGACGTGGGCGGAGACGGCGAGCGCCGCGTCGACGTCGCTGCGCTCGATCCATGTTTCGCCCAGCCGGTTGACATGCTTGGGATTGACCTGCGGCGCATCGGGCTTCAGCGCCTCGACGGGATCGAGGACCGGGGGCAGGGGTTCGTAGTCGACTTCGACCAGGGCTGCCGCCTGGCGGGCGATGGCGGGGCTTTCGGCGGCTATGGCGGCGACGACGTCGCCGACGTAGCGCGCTTCCTCGCCCTCGGCAACGAAGACCGGCCAGTCGCGGAAGATCAGCCCCACCCAGCGATCGCCGGGAACGTCTTTGGCTGTGGCCACCGCGGCGACGCCCGCCAACGCCTTGGCTCTGGCGGTGTCGATGCGCCGGATGCGGGCGCGGGCGTGAGGCGACAGTACGACGCACGCGTAAAGCATGCCGGGCACGTCGATGTCGGCGACGAAGGGCCGGGTGCCCAGGGTCAGTTCGGCGCCCTGGTAACGTTTCACGCGCGCTCCCACGCCGCCGTCGTCAATCGGCCTTGGCAACGTGCCGCCATGCTTCGCGTCGTGGATCATCTCCACCGCGTCGATAATCTTCACATAGCCGGTGCACCGGCACAGATGGCCGTCCAAGGCCTCGGCGATCTCCTTGCGGGACACCTTGGCGTCCTGGTCGGTCAGGTGCTTGATGCGCAGCACCAGCCCCGGCGTGCAGAACCCGCATTGAAGGCCGGCGGCGGCCTGGAAGGCGTCGGCGTAGAGTTGGCGTTCGGCATCGGAAACCCCTTCCAGGGTGGTGACCGATTTGCCTTTGGCCGCCCGCGCCGGGATCGTGCAGGTCTTGCGCGGCTTGCCGTCGATCAGCGCCAGACAGCAGCCGCATTGCCCCTGGGGCGAACAGGCGTCCTTGAGCGACTTGATCTTGCAGGTTTCGCGCAGAACCTCGAGGAGGGACTGGCGGGGTTCGACCTCGACCTGGCGTTCTTTGCCGTTGAGAAGAAGGGTGATCGTTTCCATGCCGTCCATCGTGTCGAGGTTGGAATAGGAGGCCGTTGTCGTCCGGCCGGTTGGTCAGGGCAGGGCCGCGCTGACGTAGTTCACGGCGGTTTCCTCGGTCACCGCCCGGCCCAGTCCCGCCATGATCCGTATCCGGGCCAGATCGACCGGGCCGCCGGTCCGTCCCTTGGCGCTGCCCGCCGGGTCGGCGGGATCGAGGGTCAGGTCGGTGCCGTCATCACGATAGCGTAGCGTGCCATCGTCGAGGCTGTCCAATGTCACGACGGCGCCGGCCAGCCGGCCATGGATGCGGATTCCCCCATCCATGGCCTCGATGAAGAAGCCGTCCCGCGCCGGTGCCGCCGACCACGCCGCCAGGCTGCCGAAAAACAGCGGCTTCAAGGCATAAGGGGCGCCGTCTTCGGGGCAGATGACGTCGCAGTTGCCGCATTCGTTGCAGGCGTCGGCGAAGATGCCGATCTGATGCGGCCGGGTGATGGGCAGGCTGCCGGTGGTTTCGCACTTCCAGCCGCCGTCTCCCGGGATCAGGCGGGCCAGGGGAACGGGTTCGCGGGGCAGGGCGAAGCGGAAGATGGCGTCGTTGGGGCAGACGGAAACGCAGCGGTCGCAGGTCTGGCAATCGAACAGGCCCAAGGGAACGCCGGTTTTCTTCGGCGGCGTGTCGGTTTGGTTCGCCCCGTAGCGCGGATCGTCGAGGACCCGCCGGCAATAGGCCCGCGTATTCAATAGGCGGACTGCCGAAACCCAGGCGTCGAAATCCGGTCCGGCCGCAGTGCGGGGATCACCGCCTTCGACGAGGGAGGCGCGGCAAGCGGCCTCGCGCTCTGGGGAAAGGCGCAATGTCGAGAGCGCCGCCTCGGCCTCTCCGAACGCCTTGAGGACGAAAGTATCGATGTCGCGGGCGTCCAGCGCCGCCATGCGCTTGATCAGAGTCTTGAGATAGGCCGATCCTCGGCCGTATCCGCCGTTCTTCAGAAGATCGCTGCACACCGTCACCGGCTTCAGGCCGAGCGCCACGGCGTCGGCGAAGTTGGCGGCGTCGATCCCGGCCGAGAACGAGATCGGGAAGCGGTCGCCGAACGCCTCGCGGAAGCGTCCGATCAGCGTTATCGCCAGCACGTGCAGCGGCGCCCCGGACAGGTACATCTCCTTGGCGTCCGCCGGGAAAAAGCGCTTGTGGTTGCGCACCAGCAGCGTGTTGGTGAACTTGACGCCGAAACCGCGCCCGAGGCCGTCGGCCAATGTTTCCAGCCGGTCGACGAAGCCCTGGACCTGGTCCCAGTTGGCATCCTTGGCGAAGGCCTTTTCGGGAACCTCGATGTCGGTGTAGCCGAGCCGATCATGAAGGATGGCCTTGAGGTCCGCTTGGCCCAACAGGGTCGGGTTGAGTTTGACGACGACGTTCAATCCGACGTCGCGGAGCAGGAATTCGGCGATCCCTTCGATTTCCTCGGGCGGGCAGCCGTGGAAGGTGGAAAGGGTCACGGTGTCCGACAGGCGCGTCGGGTAGGGCAGGTCGCGGAGATGGGCGTAGGGGGCGGGGATTTGTTGGCGCAAGCGCTCGATGGTCTCCCGCGCATCCAGCATGCCGTTCATGAACGCCCGCACCTTGGGCGAGCGGATGCCGGCCAGATCGTAGCCGACGCTCATGTCGAGAACGGTGTCCGGGAAACCGGGCGCCAGCCCCGCCGCCTTGGCCATCTCGATCAGCATCGCTGCCTTGGCGTATTCCTCCAGGGACTGTTCGAGGCGAAGCTCCTGCGACCATTCGATGTTGTAGCCGACCGTCTCCATGTCGATGCACGGGCGGAAGACGGTCAGATCGTCCAGGATCTGCACGGTCTTCAGTTCGATGACCCGGCCTCCGGCAAGCCAGGACAGAAGGATGTTCTGGGCGAGCTGAGTATGGGGACCGGCCGCCGGGCCGAACGGGGTCGCGGCGCGGTGTCCGTGGACCGGGATTCCCAGATCGAAGGCGGTATCACCCTTGAAGAACTGCCAGCGCGGCAGGTCGTAGACGGCCTTCTTTCTTTCCAGCTCGCGAAACAGCCGGGTGATGAGAACGGGAAGGGGGATGGGGATCAATTCGACCATGGCCAGCCTCTAGGGGATAGGTGTGCCGACTTTTCGGCTGGTCGGCAACCCCTATCAGGCGGATCGGGCCCCGCGAACCGCCCACCGCGTCGAGCGCTGCTCGACGACCGAGAAGATTCCGTACATGGCGATGCCCATGGCGGCGATCACCAGCAATCCGGCGAACACCAGCGGGATGTTGAACTTCGAGCTGGCGGACATCATCAGATAGCCCATGCCGACGTTCGAGGCCACTGTCTCGCTCATCACCGAGCCGACGAAGGCCAGCGTCACGGCGACCTTAAGCGAGGTGAAGAAGTAGGGAAGCGAGCGCGGGAATCCGACCTTGATCAGGATATCGAGGCGCGAGGCGCCGAGCGAGCGCAACACGTCTCTCAGTTCCGGCTCGAGGGTGGCCAGGCCGGTCGCGACGTTGGCCACGATAGGGAAGAACGAGATGAGGAAGGCGGTGAGGACGGCGGGGATGGTGCCGATGCCGAACCACATGACCAGCACGGGAACGACGGCGATCTTGGGCACGCTGTTGAAGCCGATGAGGATCGGATTGGCCGCCGAATAGATCATCTGCGAGGAGCCGACGGCGGCGCCCATGACGACGCCGAACGCCACCGCGATGATGAAGCCGCCCATGGTCGTCAGCATGGTCTGCACGGCGTGCATCCAGATGGCCTCGCGGAACTGCCAGATGGCGACGAAACTCGCCGACGGCGTCGGCAGGATGTATTCGGGGACGCTGAACAGCCGGACGGCCAGCTCCCAGAACACGAACAGGCCGATCGAGGCGATCCACGGCGAGGAGGCGGCGTTAAACTTGGATTTCCCGTTCATTTATTTGGTGGTCTTCCCGGTTCACATGGCGCGGACGGTGCGGATGTGGCCCTTCAAATGGTGAACCATATCGCCGAATTCCGGCTGGAAGGTCATGTCCTGGGTACGGGGCCGCGGCAAGGGGTTCTCGTAGCGAACCAGGATGCGTCCCGGCCGCGTGCTCATGACGTAGATGGTGTCCGCCAGATAGACCGCCTCGCGCAGGTCGTGGGTCACCAGGAGAGTGGTGAACGGCCGCTCCATCCAAAGCTTCTGCAGGATGTCCCAAAGCTCTTCGCGGGTGAAGGCGTCAAGCGCGCCGAACGGCTCGTCCAGCAGCAGCAGATCCGGCTCGTGGATCAGGGCCCGGCAGAGGCTGGCCCGCTGCTGCATGCCGCCGGACAGCTCCCACGGAAACTTTTTTTCGAATCCGCCCAGCCCGACGTCGGCCAACAGGCGTATCGCCATGTCCTCGAACGTCTTGCGCTGGGTGCGCATTTTGGACCGGTGGGGCTGAACGATTTCCAGCGGCAGCAGTACGTTGGCGAGCGTCGAGCGCCACGGCAGCAGGGTCGAGTTCTGGAAGGCCATGCCGCAAATCTTCAACGGCCCGGAGACCTCGTGACCATCGACGATCACGGTGCCTTCGGTGGCGGGGATGAGCCCGGAGACCAACTTGAGAAGGGAGGACTTGCCGCAGCCCGACGGCCCAACGACCGCGATGAACTCGCCATTGGCGATCTTCATGTCGGTCTGCTCTAGGGCGAGGCCCTCCCCTTCCTGGTAGCGCAGTTTGACTCGGTCGAGTTCTACGAACGCGTGACTCACTGGTTGGCCTTTGTGGTCAAGTTGGTCTCCTGGGCTCGGTACCCTTGTGCCTACTGCAGCATCCGGTCGGCTTTGTCGGGCATTGCGACGTCCGTGAAGATGTCATCGACGGTGGGAACGGAGGCCAGCTTGAAGGCGACGACCAACTGGTCGATGGCCTTCGCCATGCGGTCCTTCTTGATCGGGCCCATGCCGTTTTCCTTGACCTCGGCCGTCACCACGCTGGCCTTCATCGCCAGGTTCAGGCGTTCCAGTTCGATTTCGGGGTTGATCAGCGGGTCACGTTTTTTCAGGGCATCGATGGCTGCCTTCGGGTCCTTGATCGAGTCGCGAAAACCCTTGATGACGGCCTTGGCAAAGCCCTTCAACAGGGCGGGCTTGTCCTTGGTCAGGGCGGGCGACGCGATCAGGCCGTTGCCATAGAAGGCCATGCCGAAATCGACGTACTGGAAAACCGTCAGATCCTCGAGCTTGACGCCCTGGCTCTTCAGATTGAGCAGGCTGGTGAAATAGAAGCCCGAAATGGCGTCGACCTGGCCGCGCATCAGCATCGGCTCGCGCAGCGGCGGGTCCATCGATTCCCACTTGATCTTGGAAGCGTCGATGCCCGTCGCCTGTGCAAAGGCCGGGAACAGCTTGCGCGGCGCGTCGAACACCGGCGCCCCAAGGGTCTTTCCTTCCAGGTCCTTCGGCGTTTTGATGCCGGACTTCTTCAGTGTGAACAGCGAAAACGGCGGTTCGTTGTAGATGACGAAGAACGACTTCAGGTTCCGGCCGGGGTTCTGGACGTTGAACTCGACCAGTGAATTCAGGTCGGCCATGGCGATGTCGTAGGCGCCGCTGGCGACGCGGGTCACCGCGCCGGCCGAACCGTTGCCGGTGTCGATGGTGACGTCGATGCCTTCGGCGGCGAAATACCCCTTGTCCTGGGCCAGCAGGAACGGGCCGGCCGGGCCTTCGTACTTCCAGTCGAGGGTGAACTTGATCTTTTCGGCCGCCAGCGTCGTCCCGGCAACCAGCGAAACGCCGCATGCCACGCCGAGCGCCAGCACTACCTTCTGCACGGATATCTCACGCATCCGGAACTCCTCTTTTTTTAACCGCCCCCTTTTCGGGCTCCCTGCCAGGCGGCAAACGCAGGTCAGACAAATCTCTAGCCGACGCCGAGGATCGCAACTTTTGTGCCAGGGCCCCGTTGCGGGACGGCTTCCCAGGCTTGGGCTACGGAAATGCTCACTTGGTCATCTATTGTACTCTATTATTATTCTATTGTGGACCGCGGTTCTCGCAATCAGCCTAAATCGAAGGCGTATTCTGCACGACGAATAGGCATTTCAAAAACACTTTGCCCACCGAACAGCCAAAACGAAGACGTTTTCTTGTGGAAAACTTTCCCTCCCCCGAGGCATCTCTCTGCGGGGTGGCAAGTGGATTGTCGAGGGGAATTGGTGACGGCGGCAATGCAAGAGGGGTTGCGCCATGGCGTCGGCGTCGTTCGGCTCGACGCCCCGATGTCTCTCCCCAATGTGTCGAGAAGGGCCCTTGGGGGCATTACTATTGAATTATTCTAAATCTAAAGTAGAGGAAGAAATTGCCACATCATCGGCAAGGTTGCAGGGAAAAATGACCGGCCGTGCCACCGGATAGGCCGTGACCTGTTCCCATGTTTTCCCGATAGATCACCATAACGAATTGATAAATAATATTTTTTGCGCACGCAAGGCGTCAGAATCGGACGCCGTCAATCGTAGGTATGCAGTCCTTCGCTATCGGATTTAAATGCCATAGGAATCTTATGGTTTTCGCTTGACTCGAAAATGATTCGCATTACCATTCGCGCCATTGGATCGGCTCCCGTTGGGTGAGCCGCCGCGGGGCATCGGCCGATGTCCCGTATTGGCTGCGAGATGGGGTTGGCGTCGCGGAGCGTCAGCGAAAGACGGTCGGGGTGCATCCGTTTTCCGTCAACGGTGGCTCTTTGCCCCACGCTTGGCTCCCTCCCGCCGTGAGATGTGACCGTCGTCCCCGGTCGACCGGGGCAGCAGGACAGGAAGGGACCACCGCCCATGATCAGCCCGACGCTCGCCGCACGCGTGGCGGCCCTGTTGGTCCTGGTTTCGACCTTGGCGTGGTCGCCCTTGGCGATGGCCGCGCGGGATTTCCAGGACATGGCCGCCCGCATCGAGGCTCTTCTGACCGAAGCCGCCCAGCGATATGCCGCCGGCGATGCCGAGACCGCCAAGACCAACGTCCAGAAGGCCTATTTCGAGGTCTTCGAGAACATGGAGGGGCCGATCCGCATCAACCTTTCGGCCAAGAAGAGCTACGAACTGGAGGCGGAGTTCGGCGCCATCCGCAAGCGGATCATCGAGGGCGCGCCCGCCGACGAGGTCACCGCGCGCATCAACACCCAGATCGCCGAAGTCCGCGCCGTGGTGCCGGTCATTTCCTCCGGCCACCGGCTGACCGCCGAACCGGCGGCGAACGCGCCGGACGTATCGGCGGCCCCCGAGGTCAAGTCGAGCCGGATCGAGCCTCACTGGGTCACGGTAGTGGACGGCATCGGCAGGACCATTGCCGAGGCCGCCGCAGCCTACGAGGCGGGCGAAGTCGACAAGGCCCGCGAGATGATCACCCGGGCGCAGTTCGACGGCTACAAGAATTCACTGCTGGAAACGGCGGTGCGCCGCCATGTCTCGCAGCGCCAGGACATAGAATACAACGCCGAGTTCCAGCGCATCGCCGATCTGGTCAAATCGGGCCGTCCGGCCCGCATGGTGCGGGCCTCGGGCGAGGTGCTGGTTGCCGACATGAAGGGCAACCTGCCGGGGTTGCCGCTGGTCGGCGCGCTGGCCGAGCGGGCCGCCGCCAAGCCGGAACTGCCGGCCGCCGACTGGCGCACCGTCGCCGACGGCGTCATGGGCGCGATGAATGAGGCCGCGGCCCTTTATAGGGGCGGCGCGGTGGATCGCGCCGTCGGCCGCGTCCAGGACACCTATTTCGACGTCTTCGAGGCCTCCGGCATGGAGGCCCAGATCGGTGCCCGCGACGCCGCCTTCAAGACGAGGCTGGAAGGCCACTTCAACCGCGTCATGGGGCGCATGCAAGGCGGTGCCGGGGAGGCCGAGATCAAGGTCGACCTGGCGGCGATGGCTGCCGATTTCGACGTCGCGGTCGCCACCCTGGGCACGGGCGCGGATTCGCCGGTCGCGCTGTTCCTCTATGCGCTGCTGATTATTCTGCGCGAGGGGTTCGAGGCGATCCTCATCGTCACCGCGCTCATTGCGTACCTCGTCAAGACCGGCAACCGCGACAAACTGAGGGTCATCTACAACAGCGTGATCGTGGCGCTCCTGGCCAGCGTGGTGACGGCGGTGCTGGTGAAGTGGGTGTTCCAGGTTTCGGCGGCCAGCCAGGAAGTGCTGGAAGGAGCGACCATGCTGGTTGCCACCGTCGTACTGTTCTCGATGAGCTACTGGGTGATCTCCAAAGCTGAGGCCGAAAGATGGGTCGCCTATCTCAAGGAAACGGTCGGCCGCTCGCTTTCCTCGGGCTCGCTCAAGGCCCTGTGGTTCGCCAGCTTCCTGGCGGTCTTCCGCGAGGGGGCGGAAACCGTGCTGTTCTATCAGGCCCTCACCATCGGCGCCGACGCGCCGGGGCTGGTTGCCATTGCCGGCGGCTTCGTGCTGGGCTTTGCCGGGCTGGCGGTGATTTACCTGCTGATGCGGCTGGGCGCCATGCGGCTGCCGATCCGGCCATTCTTCATGGTCACCGGCGTGCTGCTTTACGCCATGGCCTTCGTCTTCGCCGGCAAGGGCGTCATGGAACTGGTCGAGGGCAACGTCATCGAGCCCACCCTGATCGCCTGGGTTCCCGAGATCCAGTTCCTGGGCGTATTCCCGTACTGGCAGACCCTGGTCCCGCAGATCGCCCTCGTGCTCGCGGCGCTGGTGGCCTTTGCCCTGCTGATGAAGCAACGCGGCCAGATCGCTGTGGCCCGGAGCGAATGACTTCCCATGCGGCCGGGGGAGGGACGGCAACCGTCCGAGTAACGGCCATCGACAATCCACACGAGGAGAGAAACACATGAGCAGGTTTTCCACGGCCGCGGCGGCGGCGTTGTTGGCGGGGGCGGTTTCCTTCGGCGCCATGGCGGCCGACGACGAGTTCAAGGAATTTCCGATCGGTGAGGCCAAGACCCTGAACACACTGGAGGTGGCGGCGGTCTATCTGTCGCCGATCGACATGGAGCCGCGCGGCATCGACTTGCCGGCCTCGCAGGCCGACCTCCACCTGGAAGCCGATATCCACGCTCTGGAAGGCAACCCGAACGGCTTCGGAGCCGGCGAATGGGTGCCGTACCTGACGGTTTCCTACCGCCTGGAGAACCAGGATACCGGCAAGGTGCTGACCGGCAACCTGATGCCGATGGTGGCCGTCGATGGGCCCCATTACGGGTCGAACATCAAGATGCCGGGGGCGGGCAACTACAAGCTGACCTACCACATCGACGCCCCGTCGCGCCAAGGCTTCGGCCGCCATACCGACAAGGCCAGCGGCGTCGGCCAGTGGTTCCAGCCCTTCGATGTCGACTACGACTTCAAGTACGTGCCGCTGAAGTAAGCGGACGGTTTCAGGATGTTTTCAGTCGGTCTCCGGGGGTGAAGCCCCGGGGACCGGCCCCCTCTTTCAAGGGGGCGTCAGCGGAGAGAAGCGGAAGGCCAATGGTCGCGTATCTGGTCGACATGATCCATGCATTCGGGCCGCTCGCCGTCGTCTACGGGCTGGTCCTCGCCCTGCGGCCGGAGGCGCCGTCCAAGGCTTTCGCGCGGATCGCCGTCGGGCTGTTGGCAGCCGGACTGGTCTTGGGCGCCGGGGCATACCAGATCGCTCACGCCCAGGGCTTCGCAACCGCCACCCGCACGGCCGTGCATCTGGCGGGCTTGGCGGCCATGGCACTGGCCCTGATCGGGCTGGCGACGAGATCATTAGGCGCCGGGCGCGGAGCCATCGCCTTCACCATCGCCGGGCCGCTGCTGGTCTTGGTGATGGCGGCGCGCTCGGCCTTCGTGTTCGCCCGCGGCATCGCGGATCGCAGCCTTTCGGCCGCCTCGGTACTCAATACCGAACTGATCCTCAACCTGACTGCCCTTTTCGTGGGCACGCTGGCTGTCGCCGGGCTCGCTGTCCTGGTCTTGCAGGCGGGGCGCCAGGCGAGCCGGACGGGGGCTTGGGTGCTGGCGGCCGTGCTGGTCGCCGAGGCCGGAGTGTCGGCGGCGACGGCCCTGCTGGGCCTGCTCCAGCTTCAGACCATCGAGGTGACCGCTACCCGCGTCTCCTTCGTCGCCCAGGCGGGCGAGGCAGCGCCGTGGGCGATTTACGGCGAACTGGTCCTGGTCGGCCTGCTGGCGGTCGCGGCCTTTGCCGGGGACGGACGGTCGGAGGTTCCATTGCCCCGCGCGGTGGAACGCCGCCAGGTCCGCGCCCGCGTGCTCAGCCGGCGGCGCTGGTTGACCGGGGCGGTGGCGACGGCCAGCTTCTTGACCGTCGCGCTGCTCTATCACGATCTCTACGCCTCGCTGCCGCCCAGTCTGTCGCCGGCCCAGCCGGTGCAGCCGGATGGGGAAGGACTGGTGCGCATCCCCGTCGACGCGGTGAAGGACGGCAAGCTTTATCGCTACGCCTACGTCACCTCGGATGGCCATCGGGTGCGCTTCTTCCTGATCAACCGCTACGACGTCGCCCACGCCAAGATCGGCGTCGTCTACGACGCCTGCATGATCTGCGGCGACGACGGCTACATCCAGGTCGGCAACGAGATCATCTGTATCGCCTGCAACGTGCGCATCTTCGTGCCATCGATCGGCAAGCCGGGGGGGTGCAACCCCATCCCGCTGGACCACACGGTGGAGGGCGGCGTCATCACCATTGCCGCCGCCGACCTCGACAAGGGCGCCAAGTACTTCTCCGAGGTGGTCGAGATCGAGGTCACCGACCCGGTGACCGGCAAGCGTCTGATCAACCTCAAAGCGCCGTTCCAGTACGAGTTCAAGGGCAGGATGTTCTTCTTCGAGGACCGCGACTCCTACGAGCGCTTCAGGAAGGCGCCCGAGGACTTCGCGGGCAACGTCGAGGGGCGCTATTTCCGCGTCCAGGGCCACCGGGACAGCTAGGGAGAGGGCGGGGCGATGTTCTTTCGCATTCTGAGACAGTCCTTCTTCGAGGGGCGCAAGCGCAAGATCCTGGCGGCCATAACGGTCGCCCTGGCGGCGACGCTGATTACCGCGCTGCTCGACCTCTCGGTCGACGTCGGCGACAAGATGGCCCGCGAGATGAAATCCTACGGCGCCAACATCCGGGTGGTGCCGAAAAGCGAGACGGTGGCGCTCGAGGTCGGCGGCATCGACTACAATCCGCTGAAGGGCCGCGACTATCTGGACGAAAGCGACCTGCCGCTGATCAAGGACATCTTCTGGCGCAACAACATCGTCGGCCTGGCTCCCTTCCTGAGGACGTCGGTGGAGGCCGAGAGCAGGGCGGGGCAGGCCATCCCCCTGATCGGCACCTACTTCGATAAAAGCCTGCCTTTGCCCGACGACGACACCTACCGCACCGGAGTGACCGCCACCAATGCCTTCTGGGCCATAGAAGGCGCTTGGCCGGACGACACGAAGCCCGAGGAGGTGCTGCTCGGCCGCTCGCTGGCCCGCGCCCTGAACTTGGCGCCCGGCGCCACCTTGCGGGTGCACGGCGCCGACGGCGGCTGGATCGGGCTTCACGTCACCGGCCTGCTGTCCACAGGCGGGGCCGAGGACGACGCCATCGTCGCGCCACTCGCCCTCGCCCAGCGGCTGACCGGGCTCTCCGGCCGCGTGCAGGCGGTCGAGGTGAGCGCCCTTACCGTGCCCGAAAACGAGCTTTCCAATCGCGCCCGGCGCGACACCGAAGCCCTTTCGACGGCCGAATACGACGTCTGGTACTGCACCGCCTACGTCAGCGCCATCGCCCACCAGATCGAGGAGGCCGTCGTCAACGCTTCGGCCCGGCCCATCTGGCAGGTGGCGGCCGGCGAGGGCGCCATCATCGGCAAGATCCAGCTTCTGATGCTGGTGGTCACCCTGGCGGCCTTCGTGTCGGCGGCCATGGGGGTTTCCTCGCTGATGAACGCGACGATCATGGAACGGGCCCGCGAGATCGGTCTGATGAAGGCGCTGGGCGCCGCCACCTGGGAAATCCACATGCTGTTCCTGGGCGAGGCGGTGATCGTCGGCGTCATCGGCGGGCTGATCGGCTGCGCGCTCGGCACCGGGTTGTCCCAGGCGGTCGGCCTGATGGTCTTCGGGTCCACCGTTTCCATCCCATGGATCGGGGTGCCGGTGGTGGTCTTTCTGTCGGCCGTCACCGCCTTGGCCGGCTCGATCATCCCATCCCGGGCAATTGCCCGGCTGCTGCCGGTGGAGGTGCTCTATGGCCGTCGCTGAGAAGCCCGCCCGCAGGGGTAGGCGCGGCTCGATGTTCGCGACCCTGCTCATCAAGGCACTGCTCCGGCGCGGCGGCCGCGCCGGGGTGGCTGCCGCCTCCATCGTGGTGGGGGCCGCCGTGGTCGCCGCCCTGATGAGCCTTTATCTCGACATCTCGATCAAGATGAGCGAGGAGCTTCGAGCCTTCGGTGCCAACTTCTACGTCGGCCCGGCCGCCGCTGGGGGCGAACGCGGCATCGCCGAGGACACCTACGGGGCCGTGCTGGGCGAGATCCCCAAGGACCGGCTGGTCGGCGCCAGTCCGCTGCTCTATGGCATCGTGCGCCTCGACCTCGGTCCGGCGGTGATAGCCGGCGTCGATTTTCGCGGCTTGCGCCAGATCTCGCCTTACTGGCAGGTCGAGGGAAGCTGGGTCGGCGTTGCCTTCGACGAACGCAACTGCATGATCGGCCGCCAACTGGCCGAGAGCATGGAACTCAAGGTCGGCGACACGGTTACCGTCATCAACCGCGAGCGCGATATGCAGACGCGCCTCACCGTCAAGGGAATCGTCGATACCGGCGCAGCCGAGGACGAGCAGATGTTCGTCAACCTGGGCCTCGCCCAGAAACTTCTCGACCTGCCGGGCCGGGTCGATTTTGCCATGCTGAGCCTGATCGCCCAGGGGCCGGAAGCCGACGCCATGGCGGCCCGCATCAACGCCGCCGTCCTCGGCGTCGAGGCCAAGCCGATTCGCAAGATCTCGCAGTCCGACGGCCAGATCCTCGATAAGATCGAGGGGCTGATGGCGCTGGTCGCCTTGACCATCCTCGTCATCACCACGCTCTGCGTCAACGCGACGCTGAGCGCCATGGTTGCCGAGCGGACGCCGGAGATCGGCCTGCAAAAGGCCCTGGGCGCCGAAAACCGCGCCATCGTCGCCCAATTCCTGGCCGAGACCGCGCTGATCTGCGTGGCCGCGGTGGCGGTCGGGCTGATTTTAGGCTTTGGGCTGGCCCAGGTGCTGGGCCAGGCGGTCTTTAATGCCTGGGTCACCTTCCGCCCGGCGGTGGTGCCGCTGACGCTGATCGTTTCGCTGGCCGCCGCCCTGGTCGCGGCGATTCTGCCGGTCAGGGGCGCCATCGGCGTGGTGCCCGCCCGTGTCTTGAAAGGGGAATGACGTGATGGATGCCTTGGTCGAAGGAATACCGATGAAAGACACCGCGACCGATGGGGCGCCGGCCCGCGACGTCATCGAAATCGGCGGCCTTTACAAGCGGTTTGGTGCCGTCACCGCGCTGGACGGCGTCGACCTCACCATCCGCGCCGGGGAATTCGTGGCGATCATGGGGTCGTCGGGTTCCGGCAAGACGACGCTGCTCAACATCCTTTCCTGCCTCGATACACCGAGCGAGGGGCGCTACCGGCTGGATGGCATCGAGACGGCGTCACTCGATGCCAAGGCCCAGGCGGCGGTTAGGCGCGAGAAGATCGGCTTGGTGTTCCAGCAGTTCCACCTGATCCCCTATCTCAGCGCGGTCGAAAATGTCATGCTGGCCCAGCACTACCACAGCGTCGCCGACCGCGACGAGGCGATGGCGGCCCTTGAACGGGTCGGGCTCGGCCACCGCGCCCAGCACCTGCCGTCGCAACTGTCTGGCGGCGAGCAGCAGCGCGTCTGCATCGCCCGCGCCCTGATCAACGAACCGGCCATCGTGCTGGCCGACGAACCGACCGGGAATCTTGATGAGACCAACGAGGAACTGGTGATGTCGCTGTTCCAGCAGCTGCACGGCGAGGGGCGGACCCTGGTGCTGGTCACCCACAACCCCGAATTGGGGGCGCGGGCCCAGCGGATCATCCGCCTCAACCATGGCCATGTGGAAGCCTAGGGCGTGGTGAACGCGGCAAAATTCGTGGTGGCGGCCCTCGTGCTTCTCATGCTTGCCGCCTGCAAGGACCAGGGGCCAAGCCGGACCGGCGCGGCGGCGCCTGAACTGGGCGTGCTGGATGCCCAGGGGCGCGAGGTGCGTATCGACGCGCGTCGCGGCCAAGTGGTGCTGATCAACTTCTGGCTGGCCGAATGCGGGCCTTGCATCGCCGAGATGCCGGCGCTGGACGCCTTCTACAAGGAGAACAAGGCGCGCGGTTTCGACCTGCTGGCCGTCAACATGGGCCAGGACGCGGCGACGGTGGAGGCCACGCGCCGCCGGGTCGAGGTGTCCTTCCCAATGTTGGTCGATCCCTTGAAGATCGCCACCCAGCGCTACGGCGCTATCGGGGCGCCAACGTCGTTCATTGTCGATGCCGAGGGCATCGTGCGGGAACGTATCGAGGGGCCGCTCAGCGCCCGCGACCTGCAACGCAAGATCGGCGGGCTGCTGTGAGCGGACAGGTGCGGTCAGGGACGCAGGGAATCGATGTGCGCGCGCAGGCTTTCGATGTCGGCCTCGGGAAGGCCGCTTTTCATCTTGTCCTTCATGGCCGCATCCGGCGTGGGTGGGGTCCCCTGGTGCGCGCGCAGCGTGGCGACGATTTCTCTGTTGGGGACGCGGATCAGTATCTTCGAAACGCCCATCGCCCGCTGGTTGGCACGGCGGCCATGACACTGTTCGCAACGTTCGGCATAGATCGCCTTGCCGGCGGCGGCGGGGCTATCGTCGGCCACGGCCGGTGCCAACGGCGGGAACAGGAAGAGCGCGCAAAAGACGGCGGCACGCGGGAGGGGTCTCATCGGTGGGCTTTTTCCCATCTGGTGTCGAGAGGAGGTCGGATAATAAGTCGCATTCGCTCGTTTATCCATCCCTTCTGTCGGGTTTTTCGCCAAGTGGCGGGAACCGGTGCCGGAGTGCTCGCCGCGCTGCTGCTTGTGGCGTGCGACGAGGCGCCGCGCCAAGCAGGAAGAAACGCATCCGCGCCCGAGATCGCGGCGCTCAACCTCGACGGCCGGCCGGTCCGCTTGGCCGACTACGCGGGCAAGGTGCTGATCATCAACTTCTGGCTGGGCGGCTGTGCCGCCTGCGTCCAGGAACTGCCGGTGATCGAGGCCGTGCATCGCGAGCACCGCGACCGGGGAGTCGTCGTGCTGGCCGTCAATGTCGGCGGCAACGCCGACATGGCCCGTCAGTTGGCGGCGGAACGCGGCAACGGCTTCGAGAACGCCGTCGACGAACTGTCGCTGACCGCCACCCGTTATGAGGTCGGGGTCTTCCCGACCGTCGTGGTGGTCGACCGCGCCGGACGGCTGCGCGCGCGAATGGTGGGACAGATCCCGAAAGCGACGCTGGAAGCCAAGGTTGCGGCGCTCCTGTAGGTGCGAGGGACACGTGCCGCAAGCGGCCGAACACGGCCGGCACCGATGATGGATATGTGATATATCAATAATTATCCAATGATATTTTTGCCTTGAAGGCGCGGCCTCGCGATGGCATGATCCGGGGGTACCGGGCGCATACCCGGACGCAGGGACGGTTTTCTGGATCACGAATCCAAGGAGAGAGAGCATGAAAGCGAGAGATGTGCTGCGGCGCGGCCTGTCCGCGGCTGCTGCCGCGATGTTTTTTGCGCCCGTCGCCATGATGGCTACCCCCGCCGCCGCCGAGAAGATGGTCGTTCGCATCTCGACCCCGGCGGTTCCGGGCGACTGGCACGCCGAGCAACTCGGCATCTTCAAGGACTATGTCGAGCGCTCGCTGCCGGGCCAGTTCGACGTCCAGATCTTCATGAACGCCACCCTGTTCCAGCAGGGCACCGAGCCGGCCCAGATGATGCGCGGCAACCTGGACATGGCGATGATCTCGGCCCAGGACATCGCCAAGCAGCTGCCCCAATACTCTATCTTCACGGCCGGCTACCTGATCCGCGATCCCGAGCATCAGCAGGCGGTGTTCTATGGCGACGTCGGCAAGGAGTACTTCAAGGCGGTTTCCGAAAAGATGGAAGTGACCATCCTGGCGGTCGCCTATCTAGGGACCCGTCAGCTCAACCTGCGGGACGTGCGCAACGTCAAGACCCCGGCCGATCTCAAGGGCGTCAAGCTGCGCATGCCCGGCTCGAAGGAATGGCTGTTCCTCGGTGAGGCGCTGGGCGCCAACCCGGCGCCGGTGGCCTTCAACGAGATTTATCTGGCGCTCAAGACCGGCACCATCGACGGCCAGGACAATCCGCTGCCGACCGACCAGAAGGCCAAGTTCTACGAGGTCAGCAAGCAGATCGTGCTGACCAACCATCTGGTGGACGGCGTCTTCCTGGCCATCGCCAACAAGACCTGGAGCAAGTTCAACGATGAACAGAAACAGGTCTTCACCGAGGCGTCGCGCATCGCCGCGGCCTTCAACAACAACAATCGCATCCGCGACGAGGCCAAGCTGGTCGACTTCTTCAAGTCGCAGGGCATGACCATCACGGTTCCCGACCGCGATGCCTTCCGCACGCACGTCCAGAAGATGTATCTCGACTCCGAGTTCTCGAAGGCGTGGCCGGCCGGACTGCTCGACCGCGTCAACGCGGTCGGCAAGTAGGTCTTGCCGTCGGAGGGGACGGAGTGGAAAAGCTTCGTCAGTCGTTGAAGACAGGCGCCGAACTCGTCGGGTCCTTCTGGTTCCTGGTGATGTTCGGCGCCTTCATCGTCCAGGTGTTCACCCGCTACGTGTTGAACCATCCGTTCGGCTGGACCACAGAGATGTCTCTCATCGGTTTCCTGTGGTTCGCCTTCTGGGGCGGTGGACTGATGGTTCGCGAGCGCGACCATGTGCGCTTCGACCTGATCTACCAGATGGTTTCGCCGAAAGCGCGGCGGATCATGACGTTCATCGTCACTCTCGTCTTAGGCGGGGTCTTCGCCTATGCCCTGCCGGCCAACGTCGACTACGTGATGTTCATGGCGCACGACAGGACGTGGGTGATGGGTATCCGCTTCGACCTGGTGTTCGCGGTTTTCGTCGTCTTCCTGGTGGCGGTTTGCGCGCGCAATCTGTGGCGCGCCTACCGGGTCACCCGGGCCGACTGGCGCGATATCCTTTGACGCGCAGGAAGGCCTGTCCCCAATGAGTCTCGCCCTGATCGTCATGCTGGCCATTCTCGCGGGCACCTGCGCCCTGGGAGCGGCCATCGGCCCGGCCATGATCGCCAGCGGCCTCGTCTATCTCATCATCTCCGGCCAGGACGTCGGGCTGGCTGCCGAGACCATCCTCAACGGCTTCTTCAACAGCTTCGTCCTGCTGGCGGTGCCGCTATTCATCTTTGCCGCCAACGTCATGAACGCCGGCACCATCAGTGAGCGACTGCTCGATTTCTCGCTGGCCATGGTCGGGCGCTTCCGCGGCGGTCTGGCGCACGTCAACATCCTGACCAGCCTCATCTTCTCGGGCATGAGCGGCAGCGCCATCGCCGATGCCGCCGGGGTCGGCAAGGTGCTGATCGACATGATGCGCGCCAACAACCGCTATCCGCCGGGCTTCGCCGCAGCGATCACCGGGGCGTCGGCGACCATCGGCCCCATCATCCCACCCTCCATTCCCATGGTGCTTTACGCCATGGTGTCCGACCAGTCGGTTGGCGCGCTGTTCCTGGGGGGCGTCGGACCGGGGCTGCTGATGACGGCGGTCCTCATGCTGGCCGTCTGGCTGATCTCGCGGCGCCGCAACTTCCCGACCGAGGCAACCATTCCGTGGCGGCGCTATCCGGGTATCGTCGGGCGGGCCATTCCGCCCCTGCTGATGCCGGGAATCCTGTTGGGCGGCATCTACGGCGGCGCCTTCACGCCGACAGAGGCGGCGGCCGTCGCAGCATTTTATGCGCTGATTCTCGCCGGCCTGGCCTACCGGGCCATCGGGCCGCGCACGTTCTTCGCGATCCTGGTCGACACGGTACGGTCCAGCGCGGTGATCGCCATGATCATCGCCGGTGCGTTTCTGTTCAACTACATCATCGCCACCGAGCAGATCCCCAACGCCATCGCCGCATGGCTGTCGGGATTCAGCCTGTCGCCGGTGGTGTTTCTGTTGCTGGTCAGCCTGCTCTTTCTTGTTTTCGGCTGTTTTCTCGACGCCGCCACCATGCTGCTGGTACTGGTGCCGATCATCCTGCCGTCGATGAAGGCGATGGGGATCGACCTCGTGCATTTCGGGGTTGTCGTCGTGGTCAACATGATGATCGGGCTGATCACCCCGCCTTACGGGGTGCTGCTGTTCGTCATCAACAGCCTGACAGGCATCGAACTGGCCAGCATCATCCGCGAAATGTGGGCCTTCATCGCCATTCTTCTGGCAGCATTGCTGCTGATGATCCTCGTCCCCGACATCGTGCTGTGGTTGCCGCACACCCTCGGGTATTCGTGAGGAACGGCCGGCCGATCGCCTAGAAGCCGAGGGCGCGACGCATCGCCGTCGACAGGTGGTTTTCCATGGCGGCGGCGGCGGCGGCCGGATCGCGCCGCTTGATTGCCTCGATCACCGCGAGATGCTCCGCCATCGCGTGGTTGAAGGTTCCCGGGGTCAGCAGGGTCAGCTTGCCGTGCGCCAAGCGGATCAGCTTGATGCGGTCGTTGTTGATGCGGTGGATTTTGAGAATGATCGCGTTGCCAAGGGCTTCGACGATGCTGTCGTGCAGCCGCCAGTCGACGTCCTGCGCCTCATTCAGCAGGGTTTCACTGAGGCCGTTCTTCCCCGCTTCGGCGACGACGCGCCGATGCGCTTCCTCCAATTCCTCGATTTCGGCGTCGGCGACCGTCTCGGCGTATTTGGCGGCGGCTTCCTTTTCGATGAGGATGCGCAACTGGTAGGTGTCGCGGATCAGCCTCAGGCTGGCCTCGATGACCTGAATCCCGCGTTGGGCCACGATCTGCACCAGCCCCTCTACCTCCAGGCGCTGAAGGGCCTCGCGCATGGGGCCCAGGGGGATGCCGGTCAGCTTGACCAGTTCGCGCTGCGAGACAAACTGGCCGGGCCGGACGTCGCCGGCGAATAGCAACTCCTTGAATTTCAGATAGGCGCTTTCACTAAGCTTCATGACGGTTCCCGCGCTTCGACGTCGCCCGGCGAACGGGTGGCGCCTCGGGAAGGCGGGCCTCGATATCGGCGGCGTCGGCCATGGCGGTCTGCGCCCCGGCCCGGGTGCAGGCGAGGGCACCGGCGGTTCCCGCCCTGCGCAGGGCTTCGGTGAAGGCCAATCCGGCATCCAGCGCAGCGGCCAGAACGCCACAGAACGCATCGCCGGCTCCGGTGGTATCGGCCGGCGAGATCTTGAGGGGCGGCACCTCCCATTCCTCGTCACCGACGCAGGCGAACGCGCCATCGGCCCCGAGAGTGACGACGGTCGTCATCCCGAATCCCCGGGCCAGGCTGCGGATGGCGCGGATGGGATCGGTTTCGGGAACCCCCGCCGCCTCGGCGACCACCATTGCCTCGGTCTGGTTGACGATCAGGACGTCGACAAACTCCAGCACCGACGGCGGCACCGGCGCGGCCGGCGCGACGTTGAGAACGACGCGCCCTCCTGCCTGCTTGGCCCGCGCGATCAGCGCCCAGTTCTCGGCGGCCGGCACCTCCATCTGCAGGACCAGAACCGTGTCGGGGGTCAGCCAGTCGTCCGGTACCTGGGCGGCCCGCGCCTCCTGGTTGGCGCCGGCGGCGACGGCGATCTGGTTTTCGCCGGCGGCGTCTACGGCAATGGCGGCGCATCCCGTCCGCGTCTCGCGGTGGAGCACGCCTTGGGTGTCGACCCCGGCGCCGGACAGCGAAGACAGCAGGACGTGGCCGAATTCGTCGTCGCCCACACACCCGGCCATGCGGGTCGGTGCGCCAGCCCGGGCCGCGGCATAGGCCTGGTTGGCGCCCTTGCCACCGGCGACGACGGTATAGTCGGGGGCCAGCACGGTCTCCCCTGGGCGTGGCAATGAGGGGACCCGGAAAACCAGGTCGGCGTTGAGGGAGCCGAAGACGACGATCATGCGCCCGTCGCTCCTCGGGGCGACGGGGATGTGTCGAACATGCTCGGTTGTCGGCCTCTCCCGCCCATTGTCCAGATCCCTCAGGCTCCCGCCGCGATGCCCGCGTCCGTTTCGTTCAGGATGCGCTTGAAAGCCATCACCAACGAGCGCTCGGACTCCGCCGGAAGCGGCACCAGCGGCGCCCGCATATTGCGCCAACTCGGCTGGTCCCGCAAGGTTGCGGCAAGGGCCTTGAGGGCGGGAATGATTGGACGTTTGGTGACTTCCTCGACCAGGCGGCCGACCCTTGCCAGGGCCGCCGCGTCGGATCGGTTGTCATAGAGCTGACGCAGCAGGCCGGGGATGACGTTGGCCATTCCCGAGATGTTGCCGGCGCCGCCGGCCGCCACCAGCTTGGGCACCAACGTCTCCCAGCCGCTGAAGACGGCGAGGGACGGAAACTGGCGCAGAAGCGCCGCCACGTAGGGCCAGTCGCCCGAACTGTCCTTCACGCCGGCGATGGCCTGGGGATAGGCGGCGATCAGGCGTTCGACGGCCCGCTCGCGCACCCACACGCCGGTCACGGCCGGGAAATTGTAGATGACGACGCGAAGGGCCGGATCGCCGACGCCCTCGATCAGGGCGGCATAAAAGGCGACAACGCCGTCGTCGCTGACGTCCTTGAAGAAGAACGGCGGCATGACCAGAACGGTCTTGCAGCCCAGGCTGGCGGCATGGCGCGTCAGATGCACCGCGTCGGGAATGGCGGCGCACCCCGTACCCGGCAGCACGTGCCTGGGGGGAACACCGGCGGCAAGAACCGCCTCCAGCCCGGCCACGCGCTCGTTCACCGACAGGGCCGGCCCTTCGCCGGTGGTGCCGAACAGGCTGACCCCGTGACACCCTTCGTCGAGGAGCGAACGGCAATGGGCGGCGAGGCGGGTCGTATCGCAAGACAGGTCGTCCTGCATCGGCGTCATCACTGCCGCATAGATGCCCTGAAGGGGGTCTGTGGTCATTCGTGTTCCTGTGGTGTCCAAGTTGGGTGCGAGAAGGGAAAAACGGCCGCGCACGGCGGCCCGAGGAGCGATAAATATATATGATATATCAGTGATTATGCAATGATTGTTTTGCCGTTGCGTGCCCCTTTCGCGGATGGCATCATGATTTTCCGACCAAATCGGCGGGGTCACATCGAAGGGGCGGAGGAGCACCGATCATGAGCGGCAAGATCGCCATTTTCTGGCCGGGGGATTATCGCAAGACACCGAACGCGCAGGCCCTACCGCACATCACGGAAGCGACGCTTCAGATCGAGAAGGCGCTGGCGAAACTGGGCCGGCCGTCCTACCGGGTGGACGGCTATCTGACCAAGCCGCACGAGGCCATCGAAAAACTGGGCCCCATCGACGATCCCATTATCGGCGTCTACGTCCACTGGGTGTATGGCCCACACACCACCGACGGCGTCGTCGGCAAGGACAATCCGTTGCTGTTGGCCAGCAATTTTTCCGGAACCTGGCCCGGCCTGGTCGGCCTGCTCAATACCGGGGCCTGCCTGGAAAGCGTCGGCCGGCGGTTCAGCCGGGCATGGACCGACGCCGAGGATTGGACGCGGGACGCCGCCTTCATGGCGCGCCTCGACGAATGGGTCTCGACCGGCCGCATCGCCTACCCCGAAGACGAGATCCGCTACCACGCCGCCGTTTCGCCCGAGGCAGCGGCGCTGGCCGACGGCGTCGCCGCCGGCATCCGCCGCCGCCGGATCCTCGCCCTCATGCTGGGCGACACCTCGATGGGCATGATCAACGGCTATTTCGGTCCGCGCCTGTTGAACCGCATCGGCTTTACCGAGCACAAGGTGGACCAGGCCTGGATCATCGAGCGCGGCCGTGCCATCGACGCCAAGCGCATCGACGAGGCGTACGCCTTCGTGAAGGGCAAGGGGATGACCTTCCATTACGGCGAGAATGGGGCCGAGGACTTCGACGAAGCGGCCACCAAGGAACAGCTTCGCGACTATCTGGCGGTGCTCGACCTGGTCGGCGAATTCAAGGCCGACTGCGTGGGTTGGCAGTATCAGTTGGGCCTGATCGGCCTGAGACCGCCGTCGGATTTCGCCGAGGGGTTGCTGAATACGGCCTGCCGCCCCGAAGGCAACGGCGACACCATCGTCGATTCGACGGAGGCCGACCAGGGCAACCTGATACCCATGGAACTGATGAAGCGGCTTCTGAAGGCCAAGGGCCTGCATCAGGCCGTGTTCTTCCACGACATCCGCTGGGGCGGCGAGCACGACGGCCGCTTCGTCTGGGTGCTGCTGAATTCGGGATCCAGCGGCGCCTACGCCTTCAACCATGATCCGGATACGCTGAAGGGCGTCCATTCGTACCGCCAGCCGGCCGGGTATTTCCCGGTGCCGGGCGGCACCTTTACCGGGCTCAGCCTGCCGGGGAAGGTGACATGGTCCCGGGCCTACCTCAGGGGTGGCGATCTATGGATGGACGTCGGCCGGGGCGAGGTGGTCGACCTGCCCGAGGCCAAGCGCGAGAAATGGTGGAACGGGACCACGCGAGAGTGGCCGCTGATGGCGACCGACCTGGGCATTTCGCGCGATACCCTGATGGCCCATTACTTCAGCAACCACGTTGCCGTCGCCTATGGCGACATTTTCGGGGAGATGGTGGCGCTCAGTCAGGAACTGGGCTTCAAGGTGCGCATCCTCGGGGAGGCCTGATCCGATGTCTTCCTTCTACGTCGGTGTCGACGTCGGCACCGGCAGCGCGCGGGCCGGGATCTTCGATCAGACGGGCCGGATGCTGGGCCAGGCCAGCCGCCAGATCCGCCTGTGGCGCCCCGAACCCGACTTCGCCGAACAATCCTCGGACGACATCTGGGCGGCCTGTTGCGCCGCCGTCAGGAAGGCGCTGGCCGACGCCGCCATCGCGCCCGAACGGGTGCGCGGCCTCGGCTTCGACGCGACATGCTCGCTGGTGGCGCTGGATGCCGAAAACCGGCCGGTCACGGTAAGCCCCACCGGGCGCGACGAGCAGAACGTCATCGTGTGGATGGACCACCGGGCGATCCCCGAGGCCGGGCGCATCAATGCCGGCGGCCACAGGGTCCTCGAGTATGTCGGCGGCACCATCTCGCCCGAAATGGAAACGCCCAAGCTCTTGTGGCTGAAGGAACACCTTCCCGAGACCTGGCGGCGGACAGCACGTTTTTTCGACCTGCCCGACTTCCTGACCTGGCGGGCGACCGGGGTGGAGGTGCGCTCGCTTTGCTCGACCGTCTGCAAGTGGACCTACCTGGGCCACGAGGACCGATGGGATGCCGAATACTTCCGGTCGATCGGGCTTGGCGACCTGGTCGACGAGGGATTTTCCCGCATCGGCCGGAGCGTGCGGCCGATGGGCGAGACGGTTGGCCGCGGGTTGAGCGGACAGGCGGCGGGGGAACTGGGCCTGCCACCGGGCGTGGCGGTAGGCGTATCGATCATCGACGCCCACGCCGGCGGACTGGGCATGCTGGGGGCGCCGCTTGGCGATGCCTTGCCGACGGCTGCCGACATGGAAAGGCGCCTGGCCCTGATCGGCGGCACGTCGAGCTGCCATATGGCGCTATCGCGCCAGCCGGTGTTCGTCCCCGGCGTATGGGGCCCCTATTACTCGGCGATGGTGCCCGGCCTGTGGCTTTCCGAAGGCGGCCAGTCGGCGACCGGGGCGCTGATCGATCATGTCATTTTCTCGCACGCCCGCGCCGCCGAGGTGAAGGCCGAGGCCGAAAGCTCGGGACGCACCGTCTACGCGGTGCTGAACGGGTGCCTCGAGGACTTGGCGATAGCCGCCGATTTCCCGGCCGCGCTGACCCGCGACCTCCATGTTCTGCCCTATTTCCACGGCAACCGTTCGCCGCGCGCCGATCCGACCCTTAGGGGCATGGTGTCGGGGCTTCGGCTGTCCGACACCATCGACGATCTGGCCCTGCTCTATCTCGCCACCATCCAGGCCGTCGCCCATGGCACCCGCCATATCATCGACGCCATGAACGCCAAGGGCTACGCCATCGAAACGGTGTTCGCCTGCGGTGGGGGCACCAAGAATCCGCTGTTCCTGCGCGAGCACGCCGATATCACCGGCTGCCGGATCGTCCTGCCCCGCGAATCCGAGGCGGTGCTCCTGGGCTCGGCCATTTTGGGGGCGGTGGCTGCCGGCGATTTCGACTCGGTACTGGCCGCCATGTCGGCCATGAACCGGGCGGCCGACGTGATCGTCCCGGCGAAGGGACGCATCGCCGCTTTTCATACCGCCAAACACCGGGTTTTCCAGCGGATGCACGCGGATTTCCTGGCTTGCCGCGAAATCATGGCCAGATAGGCGCGACGAAGGCTTAGTGGTCCCTTCCGGGTTCCCGGCATGGCTGCCCGGCCAAGTGCTCGAGTTCGGTGAGAACGAGCAGGGCCTCGTCGATGTCGCGGGATTCGCCCGACCGCGCGGTAATGACGACGTACTCCTTGGCGATCTCGACCGAGTGCCGGCCATAGCGCTCGAACAAGTGGCGGGCTGCGTCCCGGATCAGCTCATTGGCCGGCGGCATATCGACCCCCTCACCAGCGGTCGCTGTCTATCGTCGATGTTGTGCCCGCCCCGACCGATGTCAGTGCCCGGATCTCTTCCGGCGTCAGAATGGATTCCCAATGGAGGGCACCAGCGGCGTTTGCGGCCGTCGGCCATTCCGGCAAACGGTAGGCGGGGGGCGGCGGCGATGGATGGCCGGTCCTGCCGACGGCTCGCGCCCCCGGGTGGCGGCGGGCGAGGGCCCGCACGATCCGCTGGGCCAGGAAACGAGCGGAAAACGGCAACCGTAGAACATCGTCCGCGCCGGCCTCCATCGACCGCAAAACGTCATGTTCGAGAGGGCGATGCGCGAAGACGAGGACGACGGGTGGGGAGCCGGCACGCAGGGGATCGTCGCGCAGGCGACGGGTCACCTCGGCTCCGCCCATGGGGAGAATATTCATCTCCGTCAGGATGATGTCCGGCGCGAACGCGTTCCACATCTGCAGCGCTTCCCACCCGTTGGCCGCGTCCCGGACGTCTTCGGCCTGGAAGGCCTCCAGCGCGAAGTGCAGAAGATCGCGGGTGAACTCGTGCCGGCTGGCGATAAGGAAACCCAAAGACCTGAAGCTGAAGGGGGGATCGATAACCATCCTTTCTCTCCCTGCCGACATCCCGCGAAGATCAAAGGGATCGTCAGAATACGATGTGCGGGAGCGCCGGGATCGGACGTATAGGGATATGTCCGCGGAGAATGTGAGGTAGATCGCTCGCGGATTGGCCATACGGTACGGCGGGGTACCACCGAATGCATACCTCAAATGGTATTTAACCCGACAGTTCCCCGGCGAATTGCCTATATCCTCAATCGTGCAACCGGATGTCCGGCGGGGGCGGTTGCCCTTAGGGCAAGCCCGCGTCGACGGCATCAGGGGCGAACAGCGTTAATAAACGTTAAGTGTATTTCGTGCATGATCGTTGCCCGGGGGAAGTAACGGGGATGAACGAAAAATCATTCCCGCCAAATATCGACATGGCAACAACCGGCCGGGGCGCGGCTCTCTCTGCTTGGAGGGGAGTGTCCGTGCCGCAACCGTGACGAGCTGGGTGGCAGGGGGTAAGGGGGGGGCGCGTGTCTTTAGGTACGGTCTTTGTCGTAGACGATGACGAAGATATCCGTGAATCGATCCGCGACCTCGTGGTGTCGGTGGGAATCAACTGCAAGACCTATGAGTCGGCGGATGCGTTTTTTCGGGCGGACACAGAGAGCGGGCCGAGCGCCGTCATCCTCGATGTCCGCTTGCCCGGCATCGGCGGCCTGGAGATCCAGAAGACCCTGGTCGCCAAAGGGGCTACGGCGCCCGTCATTTTCGTGACCGGGTACGGTGACGTCTGGACGGCCGTTCAGGCGATGAAGCGCGGGGCATTCGATTTTTTCGAAAAACCGTTCAGCAGCCAGGAGTTGCTCACCCGCATCCAAGCCGCCATCGGGCAGCATGTCGAGCATCTCGCCGAAAAATCCCGGCTTAAGGATATCGACGCCTTGCTCCAAGGCCTTACCCCGCGGGAAAGAGACATCCTGGAGAGGCTGGGGCTGGGCAAGTCCAACAAGACGATCGCCGCCGAACTGGCCATGAGCGTTCGTACCGTGGAATTTCATAGGGCTCGTATGATGCAGAAATTGCGGGCCCGCTCCCGCGAGGATCTTACACGTATTGCGATTGAAGGCCGCCAGGCCAGGGATGAGTCCGATTGAGCCGCTTTCATCCACATGTTTTCCCGACATAGCTGTGGATAACCCGCAGATTGCGACGGCATATTCCGTGCGCCTCTGTGTGGTACCGGCACTTTTTGCGGATTGTGCGGGGTTGGGGAGGTACGATCTATTCGACAAGCATGGTGGGGGTTTGTTGCCGGAAAGGCCGCCAGCCGGGAGAAACAAGGGGCCCATGGCAATTTTCCGTACCCGTGATGGGGAAATTATCCACAGAAAATTGCATACTTGTTCGTTAGACTCGGCAAACCCAAGGGGGAGCAAGATATGGATTCACCACTATGGGTTATCATGGCACCGGATGGCCAACAGGGGGGGAATGACGGACAGCATCGGTCCTATCTTCTAATTCCGTGCCCAGAGGACCGGGCTGAGCAAGCCAAGACCGGGGACGTCGGCGAAAACAAGGTCATCCTGCTGGATTTGAAGTCGCTGCGACCCATTCACGGGCACATGCTCGGGAATGGCATCGCGGGCTTGCCAACCGCCAATATCGTTGCCCGGCCGGAGAACGCGAATCGTGCCGGCCGCGGTGTCATGCCCCGTAGTGCGAGCGGCGGCGCGGCCGACCGCAAACGGCCGCTGCCGAAATGGACCGAGGCCGACCTTCGTCACCGGGGACGGCGTCTGACAACCCGGCAGACCGAGATCTTGATGGCCCTGAAAGACGGCGCCTCGAACAAGGAGATCGCCCGCAACCTGGGCATCCTGGAAAGCACGGTCAAAGTTCATCTTAAAACCATCTATCGCCAGCTCCGCGTGAAGAACCGCACGCAGGCGGCCATCGTTTCCGCTCAATACGAGCCGGTCCGCTCCTGAAGGGGGCGGTCCCTGCCGTTCGCCGGGGTATGTCGGCGACGGCAGGGTCCCTGGCCGTTTCCGCCGGGGTGCGAAGGGGGTACTCCCGATACCTGCTTTATGGCATGGGCATCCGCCGTATCCTGGCGCCATGGGGCCTGTTTTCAAATTTGTGCTTCTTGGCGGTGCGGCCATTGCACTGAGCAGCTGCCTTCCGCTGACGATCGCCTCAGCACTCGGCATGGCGGCCGGGGGGAATGGCGGCCCGTCGGCGGCAGGCCCCAATTCGCCGGCCTTCCGCGAAAGCCAATGGGTCAAGGAGAAGGGGCCGGAGTTGTTCCAGGCCACCGAGGCGGCGGTTCTGGAGGCATGCACCGCACAGCTCGAGCCGCCATCGCCCGCGAGCTCGGAGGCGGAGGTCTCGGCGGTGCGGGCGAACGCCTGCGTCTATCGAAAGACCTGTTTGCCGGGAAATCGCGTGCCGGTCACGCTGCTGGTGTGCGGCCCGGACGGCCGGCCGTCGATCCAGCCGCATGACGGGGCCGCGAGGACGGTTCAGGCTTCAAACTGGACGTGGGAGGAAGCGCCCGGGGTCGGACCGCGGTCGGGCGAGGAATGACGCCACGCCCGACGTGTTTTTCCGGCGCCTGGGAGCCTTGGGATGCGGCTGTTCGCAATCCCACTGGAAGACTGCCGGCGAGCGGCCTTGCGCCGCTTCGCCGCAGTATCCGTCGCACGCCGGCTTTCAATGGTCGAATACGCAATGACGATCGACGCCGTTGTTGACCGCCCACATGGCGGCTTGCGTCCGGTTGGCCACGTTGATCTTCCGCAGCAGCCCCTTCAGGTGAACCTTGACCGTCGCCTCGGTGATCTTCAGGCGATTGGCGATGACTTTGTTGGGGTCGCCATTGACCAGGCAGCCCAGGATCTCGACCTCCCGCTGGGAAAGGCCGTTGTGCGAGGAGGTGCCATTCCGACGGCCGCCATCCAGTTTGCCGTCGATCAACAGCCGGGCCAGTTCCACCGGAAAGACCCGCTCGCCCGCCATCACCAGCCCCAGGTATTTGATCAGGGCGTCGGACGTGATGTTCTTGACCAAGCAGGCATCGATGCCGGTATCGAGAGCCTGGGTCAGCTTGCGGGCCGACACGTCGTTCGCCAGAAGCACGATCTTTCCGTCCGGACGCAACTGGCGGATCTCGCGGATCGCCTCCAGGTCCTGCGGATTGCCCTCCATGAAGTCGAGAATGATGATGTCCGGCGCCAATCCCTCCCTGACAAGAACCGCCGCTTCCCGCAGTTCGGTCGCCTCGGCCATCGCCGGGAACGGCGAGTCGGCAAGAAAGGTTTTTAATCCTTCCCGGAACAGCTTGCTTCGGTCGACCAAAAGAGTCTCCTTGCGTCCCATCTCTGTCTCCATTGCCCCGCGCGTCGGGCCTCTTTTGCCGCGCGCCCTGTCGGACGGCCGCGCGACAAATCCCTTCCCCGAGCGCTCTGTGTCTCCACTCCCCCCTCACAGGGGCAGCCGATTTCTCCAGAATGTATTGTAAAGGGTTAGGCCGGTTTAAATATTCCCTAAAAGGTGAGGTTTCGTTGTTCATTGGTGGTACTTTTCACGTGACAGTTAAATGCTGTACTCCTAATTGGACATAAGATCTCCGAATTCCCCGGTCTCCGGCGACGGTGTTGGACGCCGGTCGTGGCCATCGACCGGCCTTCCGATGCTCCTTCTTCCTCGAAGGGGGTGCCCCGGCTGGGCCGTTGTAAAGGCGGCGGAAGAGCCCGATGGTTGACGGGTGTTTTGCACCTGAAGGGGAGAAGGAGATGCGACTCTTCATTCCAGCCCTCGTCTCGGTTGCGGCGGTCATCGGGTCGGCAACGGTGGCGTCAGCCGATTTTGCCGCCGGTGCCAGGGCTCTCAAGGCCGGCAACCATGCGGCCGCGGCGAAGGAATGGGCGCCGTTGGCTGACAAGGGGAATGCCGCCGCCCAACTCGGCCTCGCTATGTTGTATCTGGATGGCAAGGGGGTGCCGAAGGACGCCGGAAAGGCCATCGAATGGTGCCGCAAGGCGGCGGAGCAGGGCAATCGGGATGCGCAGATGTTGTTGGCCATGGCCTATCGCCAGGGTGTCGGGGCGGCAGCCGACGCCGGTAAGGCCGTGGCTTGGTACCGCAAGGCAGCGGAGGCCGGATCGCCCGCCGCCCAAACCAATCTGGGATACATGTATGTGAAGGGCGAGGGGATCGGGCAGGATTACGGGAAGGCCCGCGATTGGTATGAACGGGCGGCCAAGCAAGGCGAGGCCGTCGCCGCGTATAGCCTGGGCGAGATGTATCGCGAGGGAAGGGGGGTGCCGGAGGACACGGTGGCCGCCGCCAGGTGGTACCAAAGCGCGGCCGAAAAGGGATATGCCAAGGCGCAGACGGCGCTGGGCTCTCTCTACGTGCTCGGGCGCGGTCTGCCGATGGACTTCACGAAGGCGTACTTGTGGTACGAACTGGCGGTCCGGCGGGGCAACGCGGTCGCGCTGAAGGCCCGGGACGAACTCGAACCTCATCTTACCGCCCAGCAGCTTTTCGATGCCCGCCGGATGGCCAGGGAGTGGAAGGCGAAGGAGTGATGAGGGGGGAGGGCGTCGTCGATCGCTCCGGCCCAACGAAAAGCTCCGCCTTGTGGCGGAGCTTTTGTCGGAGGGGAGGTCGGATCGGCTCTACGGCTGCGGGGTGGTCTGGCCATTGTTGGTGGTGGCCTGGGCATTGTTGATGTCGCCGAGCGCCGTATTGCCTCCGTAGACCTGAGTCCCTTGCGACGACGAGCTCTGGCTGCTGTTCGAGCTGTCCTGGCTGGTGTCGACGCCGACATATCCCTCGGCGCCCTGCTCGAGGATGGTGGTGATCTCGGTGAGGTTGCCGATGGTGGTCGAGCTGTATTGGTTCAGTGTCCCGATATTCGACGTGCCGGAACCGCCGCCCGATGAGCTCGTCGAGGAGGTGCCATCCTGCATCTGCTTCAGGTAGATGGCTAGGCTGGCCGCCGTCGAGTTGTTGCGAACCCTGAACTGGAACGGTTCCTTGAACTGTTGCGCCTGGGCAACCGCCGGACCGAAGAAGCCGGGTACCGGCACGACCCCGGAAAAGACGACGAGCACGGCAAAGATGGAAAGGGCCAGGAAGATCGCCAGTTGACGGATTGCAGACATTTCAGACCTCCTTCATCCGATGGAAAAGTGGCCGGAGGGTGTGGGGGAGGACAGTAGGGACCCTCCGGCCGGAGTCAGGTTAAGCGGCTAGGGTTGCCGTCACGGAGTAACCTCCTTGACCTTGTTGACGATGCTGGCCACCAGGCCGGCCGCCTGGACGGACTGGTTGGCGACCAGTCCCGGCGTTCCCAACCGGTCGTAATAGCCGAGCTGCTTGAACGCGGTCAGGTCCTGATAGGCCGACGCCGAGGCGGAGACGTCCGCATAGGCGAACTGGGTGATGTCGGCCTCGAGGATGTTGTTGGACACGTACGGCATGAAGACGCCGTAGGCCGTGTCGTGATGGCCGGTGACGATGGTGTCGCCGGTATCGAGCGAGCTGTCCCAGTGATCCGCGTTGACGGTCTGGATCAGTTGCGGACCCTCGTTCGTCTGCAGATCGATCGACAGGGCCTCGGCCACCGCCGAGACCTGCTGATCGAGCGCGATCTCGACCGGGTTGTACCAGGCTCCGGCCTTCGCTTCGGCGGAAATGTACGCCTTATCGAAGAAGCCACCCGCGAGGGTCTGGCTCTCAAAGGCGTAGACCGGGAACTCGCTCTCGATCGTATCGACGATGCCGATCGCCGAAACGTCCTGAACGGCATGGCCCAGGCCGTCGTTGGCATACTGCAGGAGATCCTGGGGGCCATAACTGCCGTGATGGCCATGGCCGCCGCTCTGCACCTCGGGGACATAGTCGCCCTTGAGTTCGGCGTACGCATTGACGTCGCCAAAGAAGACCTGGACCTTCTTGACCTCGGTTTCCCCCGTCGGATCAAAGAAGCTCCAAACCCACATGTTGATGTCGACGTTCTGGTACTTGTTCTTGTACCAGTCCCAGTCCGTCTGGCTGCCGCCCGCAAGGGCGGGGCCTGTCGCGACCATGCCGATACCGAAGGCAACAGCCGCAACGCCGGATAGCAGTCTACCCTTCATTTGCTTGTGCTCCTCTCTTAAGGTGGTTGCTCATGTAGTCGGTCTCGACAAGGTCACAGCCTTCGGCCTTGGGGAGACCGAGAAAGTCCGTCATGATCTGGTAAACGGCCATCTCGACGACGGATCTGACACCGAGCTGCAGCGGTTCGTTCTGGATCCGCCCGGCGTCAAACTCGATGAGTTGCGTGCCGAAGAAGCGAAAGACGTTGGCTTCGACCTCGAACCCGTAGATTTGTTTTTGCAGGCTGGTCACGTAGCGGACGGCGAACGACTTGCTGTCGACCACCCGAAGGTCGAGGGCGACGTTGATAACCACCGTCCGGCCGCCGGCGCCGACGCCGGAGACCCACAGGCCCAGGCCGTCGCTGACGATGTTGTAGTTGAGTTCGGTCAAGGCGCCGAGAATGACGAAATCGCTGGTTTTGACGCGGTATGCCTTGGCGTTTTCGTCGGTCAGCTGCTGCTGGACCATCTTCAGTTCGGCCAGCGGAATCCGCAGGTCGAAGCGTTCGGCCATGTTGGCCTTGCCGGTCTTGAAGACCGCGCTCATCACCATTTCGGAAACGCCCTGGCTGAGGGCGTGCCCGTTTTCGTCGTAGTTGATCTGCCCGGTCTTGTCGGCGACCTCGCCGACCGCCATCACCGGCAGGTGATTGCCCGGAATCTGCCGAAGCTTCATCAGGCATTGGCTGTAGGGCGTGTGGTTGGTCGTCACCGGAAACGAAAATGCCGCCTCGACGCCTGTGGCCTGGTAGGGGACGGGGGCGCATCCAGTGAACGCCGCGAAGACAGCCGGTGCCAGGATGGGGAGCAATGTTGCCGCTTTCCGTTTCATGATCGTCCCCCGGCTTGCTGTGTCTATGGATGGTTCAAGAACGTCCGCACCGGGGAAAACGGGTTCCTCGGTGGCTCCATTTCCCTTGGCCCCACGGAAGGGCGGCGAGGGTGGAACGCGAAGTGAAACATTACTGATAAATTCGTTTTTTAAAAGTACGCTATAGGGAAGTTTCGAGAGAAAATGGAGTAACTGTGCGTCTATTGGATTATCCACAAAGTGTTAATTGGTGTATTAAACGATCTATCCGATATACATTTTTCCAATATGCGCGATTTATATTGTGTTTATCATAAGAGTTATGAGTTGATTCCCCATCTATATCTATAGGTCTCTCATGCAAGGCAAGATTGAATGGCTGAAAGAGCAAGGGTGGGAGCCGGTGCGCAAACCACCGCGGAAGCCACGGCGCCTCTGGGTGGTGACGGGGGGACGAGCGTGCGGCTGCCGGCCCGTCCCGGCCACGGGTTTCGCATTGACGGGCCTGTTCGACCGTATCGACTGGGAAGATTACATCCTGAATGGCGCGGTACGGCGACATGTCATGGAAATATTGTATAAATTATCAGATGGTAAGTTCTGTAATTTTAGAAGTAAATATGAATATTCACGTTCAAGTTCAAAAGACAAACAGTCCTCGTTTACGTAACATGAAAAAATGGATTTCATTTATGAGTACGCGGAAACATATCGTCGTTGCCGAGGATGATCCAGATATCATCGAGATTATCCAGGAGCAATGGAGCGATGGCGGCAGCGGGTCCTTCATCGTTCTTGGCAACCCTTTGCTCGATCTGCTGCCGTCTCACTGCACCCGCAACACCGTCATTCTGTTCGGATTGACCCAGTTCAAGGCGTTCGGCCGGCCGATGTGCCGGCGGATCGAGGAAGTCCGCGACACCGCGAAGGTCATTCTCGTGTTGCGCGAAGCCGACGTTATGGACGCGCTCGATTACATCGATCTGTGCGACGGCTTCCTGTTCATCGATCACCAACCCGAGCGGCTGCACGAAGTCATCGATCTGGCGGCCCAGGGCTATTGCCTGTTTCCGACCACCCTGTTGTCCGTTCTGGCGTCCCGGCATCTGCGCCTGGATATCCTGCCCACGTTGTCCGAAGGCGAATCCCAGGTCCTCTCGCTGCTTGGCGAGGGCTTGACCAACAAGGCCATCGCGCAGCGGCTCGCAACCCGGGACTCCACGGTCAAGAACCTCGTGCGCTCCGTCCTGCGGAAGATGCATTTCCGCAACCGGACCGAGGCCGGGATTTTTGCCTTCCGTTATCTGACGGCGGATGCGGCGGATGGCGGGGCGGACAGCCGACGCTCTTGCGAAAACGGAGAAAGCCTTTGCAATTAGGGAGGGGGGCCTTTTTTTCGCTCGATGTGGCCGAAGATTTAGAGAAGGATTCCGGGTTGGGAGCAGTCTATCCAGTACGTGGAGATCCGGACGAAGGAGCAATCAAGATGAAACCCTTCACAGGCGCATGGTTCGCGTTTCTCATCGCTCTGGTGGTGACGGCCCTGTCCTTCGAGGCTTCGGCTCAGATGTCGAATAAGCCTTTCTCCTTCAAGTACCGGGGCGGGGCTGGGGAAAGCGTCGGCATGAGCACCGCCCACAAGCAACTGATCCTCGAGCGGGAACTCCAGGGACGGGCGCCGGACAATCCGGTCATCCGCGACTTCTCGGGAGCCCTGCTGGAGGTCGAACGGCGTAACAGCGGGCAGGCCTTCGTGCGGTCCCCCGCATCCCCCTACCTTCCCGGAGCCGTGAGCGACGGCTTCCGGTCGGGCTTGTCCGCCGCCGACGAACAAGTCGCTTTCTCGGGGTTTAGCATCGGCACGGGCCGCGTCATGGCCAGCTGGATGCTGGCTCTCAGCGGCGGGGATGGCTATCGGGGTGTAACCCCCCTGGCGGGGCCCGCGTCCTCGGCGTCGATCGACCTGTGGATCGGCCAATTGCAGGCGCTATAACCCAAGCGGATCACGCTTGGCTTTCCCCACGACGGCATCGTCTGCCCTCGCTCCGTCTTGACCGGCCCGTTTCCGGACCGTCGGAACAAATTCGGCTATCGCCGGTTCCCGTTCATCGCCCGACATCGCAGGGACTGCCCGAGCCCACGGGAACGCGGTCGTGGTGGCGCTTGGGGAACTCGGTCCCCGCCGGTTCACGATCGAACGACGGCCGCTAGGAATTGGAGGTCCCCCCATGATTGTCCTTCGCCAGTCTTTCATAAACACGAGCGTCCGGGTGGCCGCCGTCGTGGCGGCCGCAATCGTCGTTTCCTGTGCTCCAATGTATTCGGCACCCCAGCAGGTGGAGGCGAAGAATCCCAGTGTCACCTACAAGTACCAGAGCGACCAGGATTTGATTGAAGCCAACCAGAAAGCCGCGACATTCTGCTCCGGCTATCAATCGACGCCGCGCGCGGCCAGTTTCTCGACCGATGCGGATGGCCGCAAGGTTGTTGTCTTCGATTGCGTGACGGTGACGCCGACGGCGGCTCCGCTGCCGCCGGTCAATCCCAACCTGACCTACACCTATCGGACCGACCAGGAATTGTTGGACGCGACGCGAAACGCGCAGTTGTACTGCATGAACAGAGGCTCCCAGCAGGTGGTTTCCAGCATCGTCACCGACGCCAGCGGGACCAGGACCGTCACGTTCCGGTGCAGCCCGAGCTAGGCCGGCGCGCGCTCTCCTAGCCGACTGCTGACGCCGCGCCGGTTCGGGGGCGGACCCTGCCGTCACCGATTGATCACGGGCGGACCGGCGCGCTGCGGTGCTAGAAGGGCAGCATCGTCCCCATCAACAGCCCGGTGCTGTAGAAATGATTCTCGTCGACAAAGCGTTGGCTGAACGTGAAGCCGCCGGCCGCCCCATCCGCGTCGGCATGATCGGCGCCGGGTTCATGGGGCGCGGCGTGGTGCTGCAGGTCATGACCGCCGTCAAGGGCATGCGCCTGGTCGCCATTGCGTGCCGCAACCTGGAGTCGGCGCGACGCGCGTATGTCGAGGCGGGGGCCGCCGAGGTCCGGTCCGTCGATACGGCGGCGGCGCTCGATGCGGCGATTTCCCAAGACATCCCGGCGATCACCGAGGACTGGCGGCTGCTTTGCGAGGCCGGCGACATCGATGTGATCCTCGAAGTCACAGGCTCCCTCGAATACGCCGCTCACGCAGTCTTGGCGGCGATCGACGCCGGCAAGCATGCCATCCTGATGAATGCCGAACTCGACGGCACGGTTGGCCCACTGCTGAAGGCCAGGGCCGATGCGGCGGGCGTCGTCTATAGCAATGTCGACGGCGACCAACCGGGCGTCGAGATGAACCTCTATCGGTTCGTCAAGGGAATCGGCGTCCGCCCGGTGCTGTGCGGAAACATCAAAGGCCTGCAGGACCCCTACCGCAACCCGACGACGCAGGAGGGATTCGCCCGCAAGTGGGGCCAGAACGTCCACATGGTGACGTCGTTCGCCGACGGCACCAAGATTTCCTTCGAGCAGGCGATCGTCGCCAACGCCACCGGCATGCGCGTCGGACGGCGCGGCATGTTCGGTCCGACCGTTCCCGATGGCACGCCGCTGCGGGAAGCGGCCGAGGCGCTGCCGGCCGAGGCGTTCATCGAGGGGCCCGGCATCGTCGACTATTTGGTGGGTGCCGCGCCCGGTCCCGGCGTCTTCGTGCTGGGGACCACCGAACACCCGACTCAGCGCCACTATCTCGACCTCTACAAGCTGGGTCGCGGGCCGCTCTATTGCTTCTACACGCCCTACCATCTGTGTCATTTCGAGGTGCCGAACACCCTGGCGCGCGCCGTGCTGTTCGGGGACGCCGCCATCGCGCCGGCTGGCCCGTTGGAAGTCGAGGTAGTGGCCACGGCCAAGGTCGATCTCGCAGCCGGCGCCACACTCGATGGCATCGGCCATTACATGACCTATGGGCAGTGCGAGAACGCCGACATCGCACGCAGCGAGCGGCTGCTGCCCATGGGCATCGCCGGCGGGTGCACGCTGCGGCGCGACATCCCGCGCGACCAAGTGTTGACCTACGACGACGTCGAGGTGCCGGCCGGCCGGCTGATCGACCGCCTGCGAGCCGAGCAGGACCGGCTGTTCGCTGGAGCCGGCACCGCGCCTATACTACGGCAAAGCCTGGCGGTCGCGGGTTAGGTCCCGACCTCACATCCCCAGATGTCGGCGTAGCTTGCCGGGCCGGGCGACTGCGGCGGCGAACTCGCGGCCGGCGGCGCCCAGCAGGTCGAGAGGCGTCGGCAGACGGCCCGCCTCCTTCAGCCCCGCGAGATGATAGTCGAAGAAGGCTCGCCCCCGGCGCGTTACGAAGCCGCGCACGAGGTTGCGATAGTAGCGGCGCAAATGGCTTCGCTCCAACTCGGTCATCTCGGATTCGGAGAAGAACCGCGGGCCATAGCGCTGGAGCAGCAGCAGCCATTCCTTGAGCAGCGTCTGGTTGCGCTCGGCCACCGTCACGGTAACGGAATCGCCGTGCTCGCGCGAAAAGGCCAGCACGTCGTGAACGAAGCCGAAGTCATGGTCCTGCAATAGGTCCAGATAGATGGCGAGGTCGGCATGCAGATAGGCCGACGGATAGAACGGCCGATGCCGGCGCACCAGATCGGCGCGCAGCAGATTGGAGGTCGGAGCCAGGGCGAAGACCTCCTGGCGCAGGAACAGCCGGGCGATTTCGGCGCCCGCGAAAACCTCGCGCTCGCGGGGTAGTCCCTCGCAGTGGATGGTCTCGCCGCGCAGGCGGAAACAGCCGACGATCCCGACCGACGGATGCCTCTCAGCGACCTCGACGGTCCGCTCCAGGCAGTTGGAGCGCATGGTGTCGTCGGCATGCAGGACGCGGCAGTACCGGCTGTCGCCGGACATCAACTCCAGTGCCCGGTTCCAATTGTCGATCATGGGCAACGTGCGGTCGTTGCGGTGCAGGCGGATTCGCGGGTCGCGCCCGGCGTGGCGGGCCGCGATGACATGGGTGTCGTCCGAACTGGCGTTATCCAGGATGACGTGCTCGAAGTGGGCGTGGGACTGGGCGCGCACGCTCTCGATGCACTCCTCCAGAAATGCGCCGCCGTTGTAGACCGGCGTCACTACGCTGACGAAGACTGGACCGCTCACGGCTTTCGATACCCCCTCTGCCAATTCCTGTGTTTAGGGCTTCCTGGAGTATGGCCCATGCCAGGCGTCCGGTCATCGCCCGAGCGCCGTGGTCACTGATTGATCACGTGCATCCGTGCCCCTCCTTTGGCACAACGGACCCATATGTGGGGGGGGATCCGACATAGGAATTTGTGTAGCCACCGCTTGCCTGGAAGGGGCGGGAGGCAGAGTGCGATGACCAACTCCGGAAGGACAGAGCAGGCGCAATGGGAGTCGGAGCGAGGGGTTTCAGCGGATGCGCGTGATCCATGTTTCGCCGACGGACATCGATGGCGGCGCTGCCAAGGGCTCGTACAATCTTCATCGCGGTCTGCAGAAGGCCGGCGTCGATTCCATGCTGCTTGTTCAGCGCAAATACAGCGACGACCCCTCCGTCATCGCTCTGAACGGCGTTCATAGCGACTTCTATGACCGTGTGCGCGACCGTCTCGACCGCGTGCCGCTCGCGCTGGTGGGGTGGACCCGGCAGAACTGGTGGACCGTCGGCTGGCTTCCCTTCGATGTCAGTTCGGCGCTCGCGCGTCTGAACCCGGACATCGTCCAGTTTCATTGGGCCGGCCGTGGCGCGGCCGTGATCGAAAGCATGAAGCGGCTGCGCCGCTATCACATCGTGTGGACCCTGCGCGACATGTGGCCGCTGACCGGCGGCTGCCACTATTCCGGGGACTGCGAGAAGTTTCTCACCGAGTGCCACGATTGTCCTCAGCTCCGCTCGAATTTCCCCATTGACCTCGCCCGCTGGCAGTGGCTTCGAAAGTTCCGCAGCCGACAAAACCTGCCGATCACCTATATCGCGCTCAGCTCTTGGCTGGCCGACTATGCCAGGCGCAGCCCGCTGGTCCATGGCAACGAGGTTACGGTCATCCCCACAGGGATCGATACCGCGGTCTACACCCCCATGGATAAGGCCCGTGCCCGCGCCTTCTGGGGGCTGCCGGACGACAAGCGGATCGTGTTGTTCGGGGCGGTCAAGGCGACTTCCGATCGGCGCAAGGGGTTCGCCTATCTGCAGGAAGCCCTGACGCGACTGGCCGCGAAGGAGGGGAGCGAGCGTTTGATGCTGGTGGTTTTCGGGTCCAGCAGCGTCGGGATCGACACCTCCCTGGAGGTCCGCAGCGTTGGCTGGGTCGGGGACGACGGTCCCTTGGCGCAGCTCTATGCCTGCGCCGACGTCATGGTGGTGCCGTCGCTGCAGGAGAACTTCGGCAAGACGGCGCTCGAAGCGTTGGCCTGCGGCGTGCCGGTCATCGCCTTCAAGAACACCGGCATGACGGACATTGTCGATCACCGGATCAATGGTTATCTGGCCCGCGATCTTTCGGCCGAGGATCTTGCTGAAGGCATCGCCTGGTGCCTGCAACAGACGGCCGAGAGCGACCTGCTGTCGGTCAATGCGCGCAACAAGGCGATGCGTAGCTTCGATCTTACCCAGATGGCCGCTCGCCACATTGCCCTCTACCACCGGCTGATGGAGGGGAAAGCCTGTGCCACGGTCGAGCAGGTGCCCAATTTCCGGCTGGTCGGCAACGATCTCAACAACGTCATTCAGGAGGGGCTGGCCTCGAAGCCGGCTGGTACGCCATGAAGGTGGTGATTCTTGCGGGCGGCTACGGCACCCGCATAAGCGAAGAGAGCACGATCCGCCCGAAGCCGCTGGTCGAGGTCGGCGGCAAGCCGATTCTCTGGCACATCATGAAAATCTATTCGGCCTACGGGCTCAATGATTTCGTGATCTGCTGCGGTTATCGCGGCGACATGATCAAGCGCTACTTCCGCGACTACGCCCTGGCCCTCTCGGACGTCACCTTCGACTTGCACAATGGCGGCATGAAGGTGCACCGCAACGGCGTCGAACCATGGCGGATCACGCTGGTCGACACCGGTGAGGCGACCATGACCGGCGGGCGCATCAAGCGCGTCCGCCCCTATCTCGGCGACGAAACCTTCTGCCTCACCTATGGCGACGGCGTCGGTACCATCGACGTCGCCAAGCAGATCGATTTCCATCGCCAGTCCGGCGCCCTGGCCACGGTCGCGGCCGTCCGCCAGCCCGGCCGTTTCGGCATTCTCCGGCTGATGCCCGGCGACGATCACGTCGGCGGGTTCCGCGAGAAGGGCAACGAGGATGGCGGCTATATCAACGGCGGGTTTTTCGTACTCGAGCCGGAAGTCATCGATTACATCGACGGCGACGACACGTCGTGGGAGCGCGAGCCGCTCGAGAGGCTTGCCAACGCCGGCCATCTGGTCGCCTACCGCCATACCGGCTTCTGGCAGAACATGGACACCCTGCGCGACCGGCAGGTGCTCGAAACCTTATGGAAGGATGGAGGCGCACCGTGGAAGGTTTGGTAACCGTAGAACCGATTGGGGAAACTTCAAACAGGATTGGGGGCGCTGTGACGCGGGTTTTGCTGACCGGCTCGGAAGGGTATATCGGCAGCGTTCTCGGCCATCGGCTGGTGGCGGGCGGTTACCAGGTGGTGGGCGCCGATACCGGCTTCTATCGGGCCGGCTGGCTTTACAACGACGGCAAGGACCGGCCGGCGCTGCTGAGCCGCGACGTGCGTACGCTGACCGTAGCCGACCTCGAGGGCTTCGACGCCGTTGTGCATCTCGCCGAACTGTCCAATGACCCGCTCTGCGCGCAGGACCCGGAACTCACCTTTGCGATCAACCACAAGGCTTCGGTGGCGCTGGCCCGCAACGCCAAGGCGGCCGGCGTCAAACGCTTCGTCTATGCCTCGTCGTGCAGCGTCTATGGCGCGGGGGCCGGCGACGAAGCGGTGAACGAGGAGACGCCGACCAACCCGCAAACGCCCTACGCCAAGTGCAAGGTGCTGGTGGAAGAGGAGGTCTCGAAGCTCGCCGACGCCGGCTTTTGCCCGACGTTCCTGCGCAACGCCACCGCCTTCGGCGCGTCGCCCGCCATGCGCTTCGACATCGTGCTGAACAATCTCGCCGGCTTGGCCTGGACGACGAAACGCATCGCCATGATCAGCGACGGCTCGCCCTGGCGGCCGCTGGTCCATGTGCAGGACATCTGCGGGGCCATCCTGGCCACCCTGCGCGCGCCGCGGGCGGCGGTCGCCGGCGAGATCTTCAATGTCGGCAGCGACGACCAGAACTACCGCATCCGCGAGATCGCCGAGGCGGTGGGCGAGGCCTTCCCGGGCTGCGAGATCACCTTTGGGCGGAACGACGGTGACAACCGCAGTTACCGCGTATCCTTCGCCAAGATCAGCCAAGGCCTGCCCGGTTTCCGCTGCGCCTGGGACGTGCGGCGCGGCGCCGAGCAACTGCACGCGCTTTTCGAGCACATCGGCCTAACCGAAGAGGGCTTCAAGGCGCCGCCCCACACCCGTCTCGTGCAACTCCGGCACCTGACGGAGACCCGGCAGATCGACACTGACCTGAGGTGGAAACATCATGATTTTTCATGAACTGCCGCTTGCCGGCGCGTATCTCATCGAGCTTCAGCCGCACACCGATGCCCGGGGCCAGTTCGCCCGGGCCTGGTGCCGCGAGGAGTTCAGTCGACAAGGGCTGGTGACGGATTTCGTCCAAGGCAACGTTTCCGTCAATCCCGAGGTCGGCACGCTGCGCGGCATGCACTTCCAGCGCCCGCCGCATGGCGAGGTCAAACTGGTGCGTTGCGTGCGGGGCGCCATTTACGACGTGATTGTGGACGTCAGGCCCAATTCGCCGACGTATCGACAGTGGGTCGGCGTCGAACTGTCGCCAAAGGCACTGAAGATGCTCTATGTGCCGGTGGACTTCGCGCATGGCTTCCAGACCCTGCAACCGGACAGCGAGGTCAACTACTTGGTTTCGGCGGCCTATGCGCCTGGCGCCGGCGCCGGGTGGCGCTACGACGATCCGGCGCTCGGCATCGATTGGCCTTTGCCGGTGACCCTTGTCTCGGACCAAGACAGCAATTGGCCCCTGCTTCAGGCGCCGGCGACGGTCGTGTAATCCGCCGATCCGCTTCCTTTCGACGCTGCGCCCGACGGCGATTGCCGTCGGGCGCAGGCTTGGTTATGGGGGCGACATGACCATTCTAGACTGGCCGTCGTTGCAGATCGGCATCGTCCTCATTCTCGTGGCGGTGGTGTTTCTGGGATTCGTCCGTGAGCGGATGGCCCCCGACATCGTGGCCCTCTGTGCGGTGAGCGCACTGCTGGCGACGGGAATTCTCGACGCCGACGACGTGCTGGCCGTTTTCAGCAACAGCGCCCCCATCACCATCGCCGCGATGTTTGTCCTCAGCGCGGCACTTGAGCGCACGGGGGTGGTCGACGGCCTCGGCAGGATCGTTTCGAAGGCTGCGGGAGCGTCCCCTGCGCTGGCGATCATTGCCATGATGATAAGCGTCATGTTCATGTCGGCTTTCATCAATAACACGCCCGTTGTGGTCATTCTGACGCCGGTCGCCATCAGCTTGGCGTCGACCCTCAACCTGGCGCCCTCCAAGCTGCTGATCCCGCTTTCTTTTGCCAGTATCTTCGGGGGGGCGACGACGCTGATCGGCACGTCGACCAACATCCTGGTCGACGGAGTGGCCCAGCAACAGGGGCTGGCGCCTTTCGGCATCTTCGAGATCACGGCGGCAGGCGCCATCATGGGGGGCGTGGGCATCGTCTATCTCCTTGTGGTCGGCCGCTGGCTGCTTCCAGATCGGCGCGACCAGGCCAGCCTGTTGCCGCGCTCCGAGGACCGGCACTTCATGGCCGACATTCTCATCCCACTCGACTCGCCTCTCGTCGGCAAGCAGCTCAAGGACGCCGGATTCACCGAGGAGCGGGGCCTGCGCGTCTTCGACCTCATCCGCCGGGATGCGTCGTTGCGCGATCAGCTGGATGATCTTGATCTGCAAGCCGGGGATCGGCTGGTGGTGCGCAGCAACGTCGGCGACATGCTGGGATTGCGCGACGCCGGCGACGTGGCGTTCGGGGGGCGCGGGGCCCATGCCATCGAGCCGATGGGCACGCACGAAGTGGTGGTGATGGAGGGGGTCGTCGGCCCGCAATCGCGATTCTTGAGAAAGCGGGTGGCGGACATGAACCTGCGCCGCCTCTACGGCGCCTACATTCTCGCCATTCACCGCCGGGGCGCCCACCTGTCCGGCAACTTCGACGATGTACGCCTCTATATGGGCGATACGCTGCTTCTCGAGGGGTCCGCCGAAAGCATGAAGCGGCTGTTCGAGAACCAGGATCTGGTGAACCTAACTCAGCCGAGCGAGCGCCCGCTCCGGCGCGGCAAGGCGCCCATCGCGATCGCGGCGGTTTTTCTCGTCATGGGCCTTGCGGCCTTCGACGTGCTGCCGATCGCCGCGCTGGCGCTCATGGCGGCCACCGCCGTCGTCGCGTTCGGCTGCCTCGATCCCGAAGAGGCCTACGGATCGGTTCGCTGGAACATCCTCATGCTGATTTTCGGCATGTTGGCGGTCGGCGTTGCCATGGAGAAAACCGGCGCGGCAAAACTTATTGTCGGACACTTCGCGAACTGGATCGAGACACTGGGGCCGATCGCCGTGCTGGCGGCGGTCTACCTGATCACTTCGGTTCTGACCGAGATCATGAGCAACAACGCAGCGGCCATCCTACTCACGCCGATTGCTGTGGGCCTGGCCACCCATCTCGGGGTCGACCCCAGGCCGTTCGCGGTGGCGGTCATGTTCGCAGCGAGCGCCAGCTTCGCCACCCCCATCGGCTATCAGACCAACACCTTCGTTTACAATGCCGGCGGCTACCGCTTCACCGATTTTCTCAAGATCGGCGTGCCCCTGAATCTCCTGAATTGGCTGATCGCGATGCTGGTCATTCCGCTGTTCTGGCCGTTGAGCTAGCGGGCAAAGTCAACAAATTAGGCAATATTGCCCGACATTCGGAAAAATGCTTAAAAAATAGCCTTCTCTCTCGTGGTGATTTGCCGCCAGATCCGCGGAAGCCATTGCAATCATTATATTTTTCTATGTGGCACAGGGGTTGCGTTAAGCCGATCAGATCACCGTCTAGAAGGACCGAGGGAACGCCACATGGGCAACCCCGGCCCAATCGGGCAGGAGACTGATGGCGTGGCGGAAGCTCTTTCCCCTCGGGGAACCATAGAAATCGTCAGCGTGACCAAGCGGTTCGGCGATACCGTCGCCGTCGATTGCATCAACCTGAAAATCCCCGCCGGAAGTTACTGCTGCCTGCTCGGGCCTTCGGGCTGCGGCAAGACGACGACCTTGCGCATGATCGCCGGCCACGAACGGGTGAGCGAGGGCGACATCGTCTTCGGCAATCAAAACGTCACCGACCTGCCGCCGACCCGGCGGGGCACCGCCATGATGTTCCAAAGCTACGCCCTGTTCCCGCACCTCGATTGCATGGAAAACGTCGCCTTCAGCCTGAAGATGCGCGGCGCAAAAAAAGAGGAGCGCGCCAAACGGGCACGCGAACTGCTGGCCATGGTCGACATGGAGCCGTATGCCCGCCGCCTGCCCAGTCAGCTTTCCGGCGGCCAGCAGCAACGGGTCGCGCTCGCTCGCGCCTTGATCACCAATCCGGATGTCCTGCTTCTCGACGAGCCACTCTCGGCCCTGGACCCCTTCCTGCGCACGCGGATGCGCGCCGAACTGAAACGGCTGCAGAAGGAACTGGGAATCTCGTTCGTCCACGTGACTCATTCGCAGGAAGAGGCGATGGCGCTCGCCGATCTGGTGGTGATCATGAACGAGGGCCGCATCGAGCAGGCGGGGCCGGCCAGGTCCGTCTTCAATCGGCCGCGCACGCCTTTCGTCGCCCGCTTCATCGGTGGCCACAACGTACTCTCCGGCGTCGTCGAGGGCAGGACCGACGACGCCGTGGTTCTCAAGGGCGTGAATGGCGTTCGCTTCCTGGTCGACGCGGAAACCGTCCGCCAGGGCGACCGGGTCTCGTTCTCGGTCCGTTGCGACCGCGTTGCCGTGGCCCGCGAAGCGGCGGGGGCAGCAAGCCATCCCTACGACAATTTCAACCGTGTCCGGGGCATCATGCGATCGGTCGAATACCAGGGTTCGTGGGTTCGTCTGGGCATGGAATCGCCGGATTCCGAGGACTTCGTCATGGCCGTGAACGAAGCGGCCTACTTTGCCGATCCCATCGCCGTCGGCGAGCGGGTAAGCGCCAGTTGGGGGACGGGCGAAGCCCACATCCTCGCCGACCAGTAAACCGCAACCGCAGCAGCACCACGAGGAGGACGACATGAAAAGAAAACCCGGCGCCACGTCGCGCCGCACGTTCCTGAAGAACAGCGCCGCCATCGCCGCCGGGGCGGCGATCGGTTCCGGCGCCATCCCCGGCTTTCCGGCGATCTGGGCCCAGAACATCAAGAACGTGACGCTGCGCCAGTTCGGCACCGGCGTTTCGAACCTCAACGCGATCGCCGAGAAGTGCAAGCAAGACCTCGGCATCACGCTGCAGATGACGGCGCTCGATTCCGATTCGGTGGCCCAGCGCGCCGTCACCCAGCCCAATTCCTTCGACATCGCCGACATCGAATACTGGGTCTGCAAGAAGGTTTTCCCGGCCGGCAACATGCAGCCGATGGATACCAAGAAGATCAAGTACTACGACAAGATCGTGCCGATCTTTCTCACCGGCAAGCTGACCCCGCAATCCACCATCGCCCAGGGCACCGCCCCGCACACGGTCGGCTTCGCCAAGGGCAAGAACTCCGTCGAATTCGCGGCGGAGGAAACCGGGTGGATGACACTCATTCCGACCATTTACAACGCCGACACGCTGGGCATCCGCCCCGACCTGATCAAGAAGCCGGTGAAGAACTGGCGCGACCTGCTCGATCCCTCCTTCAAGGGCAAGGCGTCGATCCTCAACATCTCGTCCATCGGCATCATGGATGCGGCCATGGTTTGCGAATCGATGGGCGAGATCAAGTACGGCAACAAGGGCAACATGACCATCGCCGAGATCGACAAGACCATGGCTATCATGACCGAGGCCAAGAAGGCCGGCCAGTTCCGCGCCTTCTGGAAAAGCTTCGACGAATCGGTCAACCTGATGGCGGCGGGCGAGGTGGTCATCCAGTCCATGTGGTCGCCGGCCGTCGCCGCGGTGCGCGCCAAGGGCATTCCCTGCGTCTATCAGCCGCTTGCGGAAGGTTACCGGGCGTGGGGCGGCGGCATCGGCCTGGCCAAGCATCTGTCCGGCCTCGAACTCGACGCCGCCTACGAATACATCAACTGGTATCTCTCGGGTTGGGTCGGCGCCTACCTCAACCGTCAGGGCTACTACAGCGCCTGCATCGAGACCGCCAAGCAGCACATGTCGGCCGACGAGTGGGCCTTCTGGATGGAGGGCAAGCCGGCCAAGACCGATATCCTGAGCCCCGAGGGCAAGGTCATGGAAAAGGCCGGCTCCGTCCGCGACGGCGGTTCGTTCTACGACCGCATGGGCGCCGTCGCCTGCTGGAACGCGGTCATGGACGAGAACAAGTACCTGGTCCGCAAATGGAACGAATTCATCGCGGCCTGATCTTCGTCGACCGCACAGGATCATCGGGAGGCTCCGGCCTCCCGATGACGTCCTTCGAGGGCACACCATGAACCCGTCCGCCCGATCCTCTCCCGGCAGCGCCACCCCCTATGTCCAGGTGGCTCCCCTGGCCGTCATCTTCGCGCTCTTCCTGGTCGTCCCGATCGCCACCATCGTCGTCGTCAGCTTTTGGGACTACGACGAGTTCCGCATCCTCCCCGACTTCATTTGGGACAACTACGTCTACCTGCTGACCTCGCAGGTTACGCTCGCCACCTACGTGAACACCGTGAAGTACGCCGTCCTGGTGTGGGCCCTGACCTTCGCCATCGGCTTTGTCATCGCCTACTTTCTGGCCTTTCACGTGCGCACCATGACCTGGCAGATCGTTCTGTTCATCCTGTGCACGATCCCATTCTGGACCTCCAACATCATCCGCATGATCTCGTGGATTCCTTTTCTCGGGCGCAACGGCCTGTTGAACTCGACCCTGATCCACTTGGGCGTCGTCGACCAGCCGCTGGAATTCCTGCTGTTCTCCGACTTCGCGGTCGTGCTGGCGTTCGTTCACCTCTACACGCTGTTCATGGTGGTGCCGATCTTCAATTCCATGATGCGGATCGACCGCTCGCTGATCGAGGCGGCGGCGGATGCCGGGGCGTCGGGATGGCAGATCGTCCGCAACGTCATCCTGCCGCTCAGCAAGCCCGGCATCGGCATCGGCTCGATCTTCGTGGTGACGCTGGTCATGGGCGATTTCATCACCGTGCGCCTGATGAGCGGCGGCCAGAGCTCGTCGGTGGGCATCGCCATGTCCAACGAAATCGCCCTGCTGCAATATCCGGCGGCGGCGGCCAACGCCGTGGTTCTGCTGGTCGTCGTGCTGTTGATGGTGGCCGCCATGCTGCGTGTCGTCGACGTCCGCAAGGAGCTCTAGATGGACAGGGAAGGGCGCTCCCCCGGTTTCTACTTTCTCGCCGCCTTTTTCGCGCTGTTCGTGCTTTTTCTGTACGGGCCGATTTCGACCATCGTCATCCTGTCGTTCCAGGGTCCCGATGGCGGCCTGACCTTCCCGATGAACGGAGGATCGACCTACTGGTTCGCCAACCTTTTCGAGAAGCAGGCCGTCGGCGATTTCGGGGGCTCCTTCTCGCGCTCCATCCGTCTCGGCCTGATCGTCATGGCGACGACCCTGGTGGTGTCGGTGTCGGCGGGCCTGGCCTTCCGCCGGCCGTTCAGGGGCTCGACCGTTCTGTTCTATCTGGCGATCGCCAGCCTGATCGTGCCCTCCATCCTGGTCAGCCTCGGCATTGGCCTGATGTTCAACATCCTTGAGTGGGACACCAACTGGTACGGCTCGGCCTTGGGCGCCCACCTGACCTGGACGCTGCCGTTTGGCCTGTTGATCATGTTCGCCGTGTTCAACCGCTTCAACAAGGCCTACGAGGAGGCGGCCCGCGATCTTGGCGCCACGCCGGCGCAGACCTTCCGGCACGTCGTGCTGCCGATCATCGCGCCCAGCCTGATCGGGGTGGCATTGTTTGGTTTCACATTGTCCTACGACGAATTCGCGCGCAGCTTGATGACGTCGGGCTCGTTCAATACGCTGCCGCTCGAAATCTACGGCATGACGACCAACGTCACGACGCCGGTGCTCTACGCCTTGGGAACGCTGACCACTGGTTTCTCGCTGATGGTGGTGCTGCTGTGCCTGGCGGCGTCGTTGGTCTTGCAGCGACGCCGGCGGCGCCACGGGTCCGACGCCGGCCGGGGAATTTAGGGAGGCATGAGGTCATCGTGGGATCGAGCGATTTCGTCATCCGCGCCATGGCGCCGGCAGATCTCGCGCTTGCCATCGAGTGGGCGGCGGGCGAGGGATGGAACCCTGGCCTCGATGACGCCGAGGCCTTCCTGACCGCCGATCCCGGCGGCTTCCTGATCGGCGAACTGGGCGGCGAGCCGGCTGGGGGTATCTCGGTCGTGGCCTATGGCCAGGCGTTCGGATTCCTCGGCCTGTACATCATTCGGCCGGAATTTCGCGGGCGCGGTTACGGGATCAAGTTGTGGCAGGCCGGCATGAAGCGGTTGGCTGGGCGCAACGTCGGATTGGATGGGGTGGCGGCCCAGCAGGCCAACTATCGTCGCTCCGGCTTTCAATACGCGTATGCCAACGCCCGTTTCGAAGGAGTGGGCGGCGGTTCGGCGCCCGGGGGAACCATCGAACTGGCCGACGTCCCGTTCGAGCGCGTTTCGGCCTGTGACGCCCGGCATTTTGGGGTGCCCCGCGAAGCTTTTCTGCGGACATGGATCAAGCGGCCGGGTGGGCGCGCCCTGGGCGTCGTCGAGGAGAAGCATCTGCGCGGCTATGGCGTCATCCGGCCGTGCCGGGTCGGTCACAAGATCGGGCCGCTGTTCGCCGACACGCCCGAGGTCGCGGAACGCCTTTTCACCGGCCTCGCCGCGTCGGTTCCCGGCGATCCCCTCTTTCTCGACGTTCCTCGGTCCAACGGCGCGGCCGTCGCCCTTGCCGAGCGCCACGGCATGGCGCCCGTCTTCGAGACCGCCCGCATGTACACCGGCGGCGACCCCGGCCTGCCGGTCGAGTGCGTCTACGGCGTCACCACCTTCGAACTGGGGTGAGCGGGCAGGCGGCGCATATACATAGGTAAATGCGCCCGACGCCGGCTTGCGGGAAGAATGGTGTCATGCGGATATTTAGCGCGGAGCAATACCGGCATGCCCTCGAGCGCATCAACCGCTTGCGTGGGGCCGGCAAGGCGGCGGAGAGCGACGCCGAGACGGCCGATCTGCAAGCGGCCATTGCCGAATACGAAGCCCGGCTGGAGCGCTCCGACACCAACAAAGGCAAGCCCCGGTCGAACCCGCAGCGTCAGTTCGACACCGAGCGGAAATCATGACGGTCGCAGCGAGCCTGAAGGACCAGCAACGGCTGGGTCCGCAAACCCCCGAGCAGACGCCCGCCGTACCCACGCCCGGGCCCGACCCGGAAACGCCGGAGCATCCTCCGGAACTGCCCCCGGACCGGCCGCCGGAGTATCCGCCCGAAGGGCCGCCGCACGGGCCGCCCGAGATGCCGCCGGATCCGGACGACAGACCGATCGAACTGCCGCCGCGGGAGGACCCGGTCCCCGTGCCAGGGCCGCCTCCCGACCAGCCGATCGAACTCCCTCCGCCTCGCGATCCCGATCCGCCCCGCCCGCTGGCGGGTGTCTCGTGACGTGACGGCCTGGAGAGGCAATGGCGAAGGAGTCGTGAGCGATGGTTGTCAGGAAAGCGCCCGAAGAGGCCCGTAGCGGCCAAAAGCTCAGGCGGGACCGTTATCTCCTTCCGGGCCTGCTGATCGTGGCTTTTTTCGCGCTCCTGGTGACGGCGCTGATTGTCTACTAGCGGTTTTCCCTCACCAGTGGCCGACCGTCGCACCGGTTCGTTCGAGCACGTCTTTCCAATAGGCCGGGCGGCCGTGATAGTCGTAAAGGACGCCCTCGTCCTCGCGGTTGACCGGTCGCGAGGGATCGTAGGGGGGGCTGTTGCGGACTCCTTCCCGGCTGATGTCGACGACAACCCTTTGGTCCGTCCAGTTCACGGCATCGAACCACTCGGGCGAGACGAGGACCTTCTTGCCGGGGAGCCAGTTGCGAGTGTCGACGACGACATAGCGGACGACCCATCCTTCGTCATCCAGGATGAAATCTTCGACATGACCGATCTCACCGTCGGTTGCTTTCACGTGATAGCCTTCGACTTCCCTGCCGCTTCGCAGACGGGGATCTCCGCGGGTCGGGCGCATTTGGGGGGATTCCGGCGCCACCGCCGGCGGGAAGGGCGTCGCGGCCTCGGCTGCCGCATATGCCAGCCAATAGGGATCCCATTCGAAGTGGTGATGGAGGTCGATTTCGTGCTGATGGGAAACCGGTTGATCTTCGCCGATGTCGGGGCCTTCCTCGACCTGCCGGCGGGTCAGCTTCACCGGCAGGGATCGCCGATCCCACTCCGGGTGTTCCAGCGCCGAGGGAACGACCAGCACTTTGCCGCCCGGTAGCCATTTGCCGGTGTCGGCAACCATGTAGCGGACCACCCAGGCCTGATCGTCGAACAGGAAGTCCTTTACGGTGCCGATGGGCCCGTCCGTTGCCTGAATGCCATATCCGATGAGGCCGTCGAGACTGCGTAGCATGGCCCTTCCTCCTGTCTGTGAAGGGCGGTACCGATACCGCCGTCGATTCCGATAGGGTAGGGGCGCTGACGACGGACGACATTCACCTAGGTTAAATCCCGCGAGCCTAGGCCTGCTTGCGGTCCGCGATGGCGTTGAGGCTGATGATGATTTCCTCGATCAACCTTGCCGCCTTCTCGCGGGTGGCGCGGTCGGGGCCGCGTCGGGCGGCGGCCGTGTGCGCCTCGATGGCGTCTTCGAGGATCTCCTGAATTCTGTCCCTGTCGATAACCTTTTCCTCGACAAGAGTGAGCAGGATGGCCTCGCAGATGGTGAGGGCCGCCGATGCGGCTGCATCGTTCATACGTCCATACGCTCCCAGGAGGGTGCGCCCGCGACAGCACAGTTTGTTCACAGTCTGTATTGACCGTGGACCCGTTACAGAAGGCGGGCATTAAACTATGTTAATGGTCTGGGAGGGGGAGCCGCGGCCGCCACAATCACCGCAGCCAGATCCCCGACAGGACAACCGACAATGGAGAATGGTATGCGGAGAAACCGCTCGGCGGCTTTTCCCATCGGCGATCACGTCTTGCGGAAGCTGGGGATTTTCGTCCACCTCGACGAGACCCACGTGGCGGTGCTCACGCGTCTTCTTTCGGAAACGATTGCGGTCGACAGCCTTCAGGACATCGTGACCGAGGGGGAATCCTGCAAGCATTTGTACCTCCTCACGGGGGGATGGGCGGTGCGCTACAAACTGCTGTCGGATGGCCGGCGCCAGATCCTCGGCTTCGTCATTCCGGGCGACTTTTTTGGCTTGCGCGCCACCTTGTTCGATGTCGCTGACGATACCGTCCAGAGCCTGACCGATTGCACGATTTGCCGGATTCCCGGCGAGGATTTCGTGGCGGTTCTTCGGGATCACCCCCGCCTGGGCATGGCCATCGTATGGTCGATCGTGCGGGAATACTCGGTGTTGGCCGAGCACCTGGTCAGCCTGGGAAGGCGCTCCGCGCTTGAACGGACAGCCCACTTGCTGATGGAACTCCTCAATCGGCTTCAACTCGTCCGGTTGGCGGGAGAAAAGGATTTCGAATTGCCGCTGACCCAGGAGATCCTGGCCGACGCGCTGGGTCTCAGCATCGTGCACGTCAACCGGACGCTGCGACGGCTCCGCCAGCAGGGGTTGATACGCCTCGATCCGCAGTCGCGCTGGATCATCATCGACAAGCCCGAAGACCTTGCCGAGGTTGCCGACTTCAGCCCTCTCTATCTGGATCAGGACACGCCGCCCGCCGACAGCCTTTTCAAGGCCATCAAGTCTCAGCGCTAACCCGGATAATGGGCCACCCGGCCTTAACCCAGTTTAATTCCAGGGCGGGGACGGCGGCGTATGATCGAAATCCAACGACTCTGGAAACGGCCGGGACTTCGGGCCGCTGGAGGCGGGTATCCGCCGACGGGTGTTCGAGCACTGGCGCAAGGAGGTCGATAGATGAAGCTCAACGCCGAGCAAGTCGCGCAGGTTTTCGATCAGACGGGCGCGGACCCCGTTCCCGAAGACCATCAAGCCATTACCGAACTCCGCACCATGTTTGGCGACCATACGTTCTACATCGCCCCGGACGGCCTATGCGTGTGGGAGGCGATGGGGCATGCCGATACCGGCGGCCAAGTGGCGGAAGCCATGGTGGTGGCCTCATGGGCCGACGAGGGGAAAACGGCCCTTCAGCCCCATGATCCCAAACCCACCGCGATCATGGTGAAACTGGACGAGAGGGCGGGCGCCGACTAGCCCGCTTGGCCTCGGCCGGCTAGGGAGTGCCGATCATCAGGCGCAACAGCCAGGCGACGGCGGCCAGCACACAGACACCGGCAAGCCACAACCCGACAAACCACAGAAGCCGTCTGCCAACACCCCGTTTCAGGTGCCTGTCAGTGGTAGCCGTCATCCGTGCCTACCTTGCCCCGGAAGACCCAATATGCGTACCCGGTGTAGCCCAGGATGACCGGCAGCAGGACAAGCGCGCCGACCAACAGGAACAAGAGGCTGGCGTCCGGCGCCGCGGCGTCCCAGATGCTGACCGCTGGCGGAATGATGTTCGGGAACAGGCTGATGCCGAGCCCGAAATAGGACAGCAGAAAAAGCGCCAAGGCCAGCAGGAAGGGCTGGACCTCATGGCGGTTGGCGACGGCGCGTGCCAGCAGAAAGACGACCCCCGCCACTGCCAGCGGCACGGGGGACAGGTAGAACAGGTTGGGCCACGAGAACCAGCGGGCGGCGATATCTTCATGAAGCAGGGGCGTCCACACGCTGACGAAGGCGATGGCGGCGACGACGGCGGTGGTCAGTGGCAGGACCAGGCCGTAAGCACGCTCCTGAAGATCGCCCCCAGTCTTCATCACCAGCCACGTGGCGCCGAGCAGCGCGTAGCCGGCAACAAGGGCGGCGCCGGTGAAGACGCTGAACGGCGTCAGCCAATCGAACCAGCCGCCCGCATAGCCGCGTCCCTCGACGGCCACGCCCTGAATGAAGGCGCCCAGCACGATGCCCTGGCAGAACGTGGCCAGCGTCGAGCCTGCGGCGAAGGAAACGGCCCACGCCCGCTTGTGGCGCGGGTCCTTGAAACGGAATTCGAAGGCGACGCCGCGGAAGATGAGCGCCAGCAACATGACGGTCAGGGGCGCGTAGAAGGCGGTGAGCAGGACCGAATAGGCTAGCGGGAAGACGGCGAACAGGCCGCCGCCGCCCAGTACCAGCCAGGTCTCGTTGCCGTCCCACACCGGGGCTACGGAATTCATCATGGTGTCGCGGTGGCGTTCGTTCCCGATGACGGGAAACAGGATGCCGACGCCAAGGTCGAAGCCGTCCATCACCACGTACATGAGAACGGCAAAGCCGATTAGCAGCCCCCAGATGAGAGGCAAATCGACAGTCATTGCGGCGCCTCCGCCTCCTCTCGGCCTATGGACGGTGCCGGCGTTATGCCGGCCGCGCGCTCGGGCGCGCCGGGTGGTCTTCCGGCATCGTCGGCACCGGCCGGCCGGTGCATCAGTTGCAGGAGGTAATACACACCGGCGCCGAACACCGCGAAGTAGACGACGGCGAAAAGAGCCAGCGAACTGGCGACGGCCGGCGCCGCCACCGGCGACACTCCCTCGCTGGTGCGCATCATCCCGTAGACGACCCACGGCTGCCGCCCGACCTCGGTGGTGATCCACCCGGCGATGACGGCGACAAGGCCACTGGGACCCATCACGACGGCCAGCCGAAGGAACCATCGGGCGCTATAAAGGCGTCCCCGACGGCGCAGGGCGAGGCTGGCGAGTCCGAGCGCGATCATGGCGATGCCGAGGCCCACCATCGTCCGGAAGGACCAGAAGACGACCGCCGAATTGGGCCGATCCTCCGGCGGCCATTCGAGGAGGCCGGGCACCTCGCCGTTCCAGTCATGGGTTAGGATAAGGCTGCCGAGCCGGGGAATGGAAAGCGCATAACGGGTCTCCTCGCGCCCCATGTCGGGGATGCCGAACAGCAGCAAAGGGGCACCCCGCTGCTTTTCCCAATGGCCCTCCATGGCGGCGATCTTGGCGGGTTGGTGTTCGAGTGTGTTCAGGCCGTGCAGGTCGCCGGCCAGCAGTTGAAGGGGCGCCACCAGGGCGGCCATCCACATCGCCATCGAAACCATCACCCTGGCCGCGGGATCGGACGAGATGCGCAAGAGGTGCCAGGCACCGACCGCGCCGACGATCAGCGCCGTCGTCAGATAGGCCGCCAGCACCATATGGACGAAGCGGAACGGAAAGGAGGGATTGAAGATCACCGTCCACCAATCGTCGGGGGTGAATTGAAGGCCGTCGAAGCCGGCGCCCGTCGGCGTTTGCATCCAACTGTTGGCGGCAAGGATCCAGAAGGCCGAGAACAGGGTGCCGGCGGCGACCATCAGGGTCGCGAAGAAATGCAGGCCGCGGCCAACCCGGTTCATGCCGAACAGCATCACTCCCAGAAATCCGGCCTCGAGGAAAAAAGCACTGAGCACCTCATAGCCCAGGAGCGGGCCGATCACCGGCCCGGCCGCATCCGAAAATGGGCCCCAGTTGGTGCCGAACTGGTAGCTCATGACGATGCCGGAGACGACGCCCATGCCGAAGGTGATGGCGAAGATCTTCGACCAGTAGCGATAGAGATGCAGGTAGACGTCGCCGCGGCGCCACAGCCACAGTCCTTCGAGAACGGCAAGATAGCTCGCCAGCCCGATGGTGAAGGCGGGAAAGACGATATGGAAGGAAACCGTGAAGGCGAACTGGATTCGCGCCAGGGTCAGAGCGTCGAATTCCATGCTGGCATTCCTTCGCCTGTCGACGCGGCCCCCTCCCGCGCAGGCCGCGGGCTATAGGCTCATGTCTCGGCGACGGCAAGTGCCTGGCGGGCCTTGTCTCCGGCCGAACCTTGCGGCGGGGGCATGTCGCGAAAGTCGCCCCGCAGAACCTTCAGGGCGCAGCGCTCTCGATCGATCTCGGTTGCCGTGCGCACTCCAAGGCGGCGGAAAACCGGCACCGGCGGACACCAGCCCTGAAGGGCGTGCTGGAGAAGGAACGCCGCGACCCCGACCGGCAGGGCCAGCCACCGGCCGTCACGGTTGATGGCAAGGGTGAGGCCGAGCAGCGAAAAGCTGGCGGCGTTGGCCTCGAGCGTCCGCTCAATGTCCCACTCGCGGTCGAGCTGTTCGAGGCGACGGCCGATTTCCTTCGGATGATCGGCGAAATAGGAGAGAACGGCTTCAGTCTGCTGGCGCACGCGCTGATTGATGTGCTCGGCGGTGTTGGCCGCCACGCGTTTCGTCGTCGGAGGGAAGAGGTGACTGTTTTTCATCGTGTCCGCCCAACCGGTCTATGCGCAAAAGGTTCCTGGCTTGAGTTAATCGCTGTTGCCCCGGGCCGCGCCGGCAAAGATACCGGCGCGGCACTGCGGTCTTCGGCAACCGACAGCCGCCTCGTCAGTGGCGGGACAGCCAGTCGTTGATCTGTTTTTCGGCATCGTCGCGGGCGATCCCATAGCGTTCCTGCAGGCGGCCCGCGAGTTCCGTCTGGGTGCCCTTCATCTTGTCCAGATCGTCGTCGGTCAGTTTGCCCCACTGCTGCTGGATCTGGCCCTTGAACTGCTTCCAGTTTCCTTCGACACGGTCCCAATTCATGTTCGACTCCTTTTTGCTGTGGTGTGCGGCCCCGTTTGGCCGTCCGTGCCGAAGCAAACGCGGAGGGGCCGGGATGGTTCCCGCCGTCTGTGGAACCAAAGCGGACAAGTGCAGTTGTTCCGGCGAAGGCAGATCCAGGCAGCCGGCAGGAGTCATGGCATCCAGAACAAAAGCGTCAGGTACCAAGGCGAAGCGTTCCCGTTCCAAGGGCGGAGCCGCCCCCTCGCTGGGAACGCGGCCGATGTGGAGCGGCAACCTGCGCCTGGCACTGGTTTCGGTGCCGGTCAAGATCTACCCGGCGACGCGGGCCGGCGCCCACATCAGCTTCCATCAGGTGCATAAGCCATCCGGCAAGCGCGTCCATTATCAGAAAGTCGTGCAGGGAATCGGGCCGGTCGATACCGACGAGATCGTCAAGGGCTTCGAGTTGGAGAAGGGCCGCTACGTCCTGATCGACCCGGACGAGATCGAGGCCCTGAAGCTGGAAACCAAGAAGACGCTCGACCTTGTCCAGTTCGTCAAGCAGGGCGAGATCGATCCGATCTGGTTCGACCGCCCGTATTACGTGGTTCCCGATGGCGAGATGGCCGAAGAGGCTTACGGCGTCCTGCGCGACGCCCTGCGCTCCTCCAGCCGCTTGGGACTCGGCCAGTTCGTCATGCGCGGGCGCGAGTACATCGCCGCCCTCAAGCCCTGCGGCAACGGCATGCTTCTCGAAACCCTGCGTTTTGCCGACGAAGTGCGCACCTCCGCGCCCTTCTTCGCCTCTGTCGACGACGTCGAGCCGGACGAGGAGCTGTTGAACCTGGCCCAGGAACTGATCGATCGCAAAAGCGCTTCCTTCGACCCCCGGCGCTTCGTGGACCAGTACACCCAGGCCGTACGCGAGCTCATCGACGCCCATGCCAAGCGCAAAAAACCCGTGACCGTCGGCGAGGAGGGGGCGCCCTCGGGCGGTGCCAAGGTGATCGATCTGGTCGAGGCCCTCAAGCGCTCGGTGAGGAGCGCCGAACGAGCGCCCGCGAAGGGGGCCTCGGGGAGCGCCAGGAAGAGGAAGGCGAGCTGACATGGCCCGGGCCCCGTCGAAGGGCGATCCGCTCGCCACCTACCACGCCAAGCGCCGCTTCGGCGAGACGCCCGAGCCCAAAGGGCGGGCGGCACGTGCTGCCGGTCATCTCTACACCATCCAAAAACACGCCGCCCGACGTCTGCACTACGACCTGCGCCTCGAACTGGACGGCGTGCTTAAGAGCTGGGCGGTGACGCGTGGGCCAAGCCTCGATCCCGCCGACAAGCGCCTCGCCGTGCGCACCGAGGACCATCCGGTCGACTACGCCACCTTCGAAGGGCGCATTCCCGAAGGCAATTACGGCGCCGGCACCGTGCTGCTGTGGGATCGCGGCACCTGGGAGCCGTTGGAGGACCCGCACGCCGGGCTGAAGAAGGGCAAGCTGGTTTTTCAACTCTATGGCGAACGTCTGCGCGGCCGCTGGGCGTTGGTCCGCTTCAGGGGAAAGGACTCCGGCCCCCGCGAGAACTGGCTGCTCGTCAAGGAGGTGGACGAGGAAGTCCGGCGCCAGCGGGACGTGACCGCCGAGCACGCCACCAGCGTGGCCTCCGGACGCGCCATCGACGAGGTCACCGGAGCCCCCAAGGCGGAGTGGAGCAAAGGCGGCCAGGTGCCCCTGACACCCAAGAAAAGGGAGGCACGGCGGCGCTCGACGGCCCCGGCCTTCGTTGAGCCTGCTCTCGCCACCTTGGTCGAGGACGTTCCCGACGGCAAGGGATGGCTGTTCGAGGTGAAGTTCGACGGCTATCGGGCGCTGGCAGCGGTTTCCGGCAACGACGTACGGGTCTTCACACGCAATGGACTGGACTGGACCGCAAAGTTTTCCCAGCTTGCGCAAGTCCTTGCCCGGCTCGATCTGGACGGAGTGCTGCTGGACGGCGAGGTTGTGGCTGTCGACGCCGCTGGCCGCTCCAACTTCTCGACCCTGCAGCGGACGCTGAAAGGGGGCGGCGGGACGCTGTCCTATTTTATCTTCGATCTTCTCGCCGAGCGGGGCAAGAATCTGAGAGCCCTGCCGCTCAAGGCACGGAAGACCAGGCTTCGCGCCCTGCTCAAGGATGCGGGCCGAACCGGGCCAGTCTATTTCACCGATCACGTCGAAGGCGGTGGCGTCAAGATGCTGGAGGCCCTCTGCCAAGCCGGCTACGAGGGCATCATCGCCAAGCGCGCCGATGCACCCTATCGTTCAGGGCGCGGGCACTCGTGGCTGAAAATAAAATGCGGCCGCGACCAGGAATTCGTCATCGTCGGCTCTTCGCCGTCGACGCGGGGCCGGCCGTTTTCCTCGCTGCTGTTGGCCACCCACGAGAGGGGCAAATTACGGTATGCCGGCCGGGTCGGCACGGGCTTTTCGGAGGGTGATCTTAACCGGCTCGCCCGGCGGTTGGATAGGCTGTCCCGCAAGACCCCGCCGGTGGCGGGAGACATTCCATCCGACGTTGCGAGGCGGGCCCGGTGGGTCAAGCCGGAACTGGTCGCCATGATCGCGTTTGCCGAGTTCACCGGCGACGGGCTGGTCCGCCAGGGCCGCTTTCTCGGCCTGCGCGAGGACAAGCCGGCGGCGAACGTACGCCTGGAAATGCCGCAGCCGATAAAGGAGGCCAAAGCCATGGCGGAAGACGCCGCCGCGGACGAGATTTGCGGCATTCGCCTCACTCATCCCGAGAAGGTCCTGTTCGGGCCGCAGGGGATTACCAAACGCGATCTGGCGAGGTACCTGGAGGCGGTGGCTCCGAACATGCTGCCGCACGTCGCCGGTCGGTTGGCCAGCCTGGTGCGCTGCCCGCAGGGCCGGACGAAGAAATGCTTCTTCCAGCGTCATGGCGGCGCCGGCTTTCCCGAGCAGTTCCGTTCGCTGGCCGTGCGCGAGAAGGACGGCGGGAAGAATGACTATCTCTACGTCGAGGACGCCGCTGGACTGGTCGCCGCCGCCCAGGTGGGCGTGCTCGAACTGCATATCTGGGGGTCGCGGGTAGATGCCATCGAACGGCCCGACCGGCTGGTATTCGATCTCGACCCCGATTCCGCCGTCGATTTTGGGAAGGTCAAAGAGGCCGCCCGGCACCTGCGCGACGTGCTCGACGCGCTGGGTCTGCAGAGCTTCGCGCTGCTCACCGGCGGCAAGGGAATCCATGTCGTGTCTCCGCTGGCGCGCCGCCACGGGTGGCCGACCATCAAGGCGTTCGCAAGGGCGGTGGCCGAGCGTGTCGTCGCGGACGATCCCGACCACTACGTCGCCACCATGAGCAAGGCGAAGCGCACGGGACGCATCTTCATCGACCATTTCCGCAATGAGCGTGGCGCCACGGCCATCTCCCCCTTCTCGCCGCGCGCCAGGGAGGGTGCGCCGTTGGCCTGGCCGGTCGACTGGCAGGCATTGGCGTCGATCAAGGCGGCCAGCCATTTCCGTCTCGGCGAAGTCGATCCCCGGTCGGCGGATGGCTGGGCGACGTACGACGAGGTCCGCCAGACCCTTAAGGCCGCCAGCCTGCGCGCGCTGGGCGTCGAAACGGAATAACGCCGCCGGCGTCGTTCCCCGGGAACCTTTCGCCGGCTGCCGCGTTGTGACCCCAGATGATTCGGCTGTGGTACGCCTGCCCTCACGCCCCCGCCACATAGTCGAATCGTCGCCCGGCCGGCGGTCTTAGCCTCCCCGGCTCGCCGGCCGGGCCCAATCCTACCCCAGCCTCAAGGCCACACGCTGTCAGTTCGACGTCCTGCGGGGTGTCGGTATGTCATTCTTGGCCGCTTTTTCTTCGCCGCTCTCTGCCAGCCGGGCGTCCCAGTAGGCATCCTCCAACTGGTGAACCAGACGCAAGACGCGTTCCGGAACTTCGCCGCTTCGGTACATGTCGTAAAGCGCGCGCAGGTCGCCCTGCAACTCGGCCAACTCGGCGTCGCTGGCGATCCGGTTACGGCCGCCGTATCGTCCTGACCTGTCTCCAGGCATGAGCATTCTCGTGTTTCTCATCATGCCGGTTGCTGCGGGCTGTGGACTGCAGCGGACACGCACGGGGCTACAGCCTGAAAAGCGCGAACCGACTGCCGCCCTTCTTCGAGCCCTTGCCGGACCGGCGGGAGCTCGGGTGCCCACAGATGCCCTAATCCGGGGCCTGCGAAATGGTTCCCGCCGCGCACGATGTCGGCGGGAACCTGTGATGGAACGACCACACCGCTGGCCGGTTATGAGAATTTGATCGGAAAGGGGAGATCCGTCATGCCTGCAAAGTCGAAAGCCCAGCAGAAAGCCGCCGGTGCCGCGCTTTCCGCCAAGCGTGGTGATCAGAAGCCCAGCGAACTCGGCGGCGCGGCGAAGTCGATGTACAAGTCGATGAGCAAAGAGGAACTGAAGAAGATGGCCTCGACCAAGCGGAAAGGAAAACCCCGCAAAGTCACCAAGAAGTGATGTTATTCCCGACCTCGACCCGGCGCAGGAACCCGTCCACCCCGTTCGACCGGAGGCGATTGGCGGGCATGGTTCCCGGGCGGGTCCCGCGAGCGGGCCAAGCGGAAGGTTAGTCCAGGGGGGAACGCTCCAGCGGCTTCGTGATCGCGCCCGAGGCCGTTTGCCGCCGTCCCGTTCGGTCCCGAGTGGGGAGGCCGCGCGACAAGGCGCGGTCGACGCGACTGCCGGTGTCGTTCAGGAAGTCGTTCTCGTCGTCCGAATCCAGGAGGTGCAGCAGGGTGGATCGGCCGCGGCTGACGCGGCTCTTGATGGTGCCGATGGCGCAGTTGCAGATTTCAGCCGCTTCCTCGTAGCTGACTCCGGCGCCGCCAACCAACATCACCGCCTCCCTCTGATTGGCCGGCAGTTTGTGCAACGCGTCGTCGACCGCCTTCAGTTTCAGCGACCATTCCTGTGAGGCCTTCGAATGAACACCCGGCAATTCCTCGACCATCAGCAAAGGCTCGCGGGCGTTCTTGTGGTACTTGGTGTAAAAGGTATTCCTCTGAATAGTGCACAACCAGGCGCGCAGGTTCGTCCCTGGGGAGAACTGCTCGATGCTGGCAATCGCCTTCATCATGGTCTCTTGAACGAGGTCGTCAGCTTCAGTGGGATTGTGCGTGAGAGATCGTGCGACAGCCCGCAGCCACGGCAGTAGCGAAACGATTTCCTGGTGGAGCGGTGACAGCCGTTGACCCATGGTGTGTAGCCTTTCCTAAGGTTGATGCCCCGTGTCCCTTCACGCGTCTCTTCCTCGGATCGTGCCACTGACCATTTATCCGGCGCCCCGTTGTCGGCGGAGCGGCCGTTCCCCCCATTTGACCAGGGAAAACGCAGGCTACCGGGCTTTCTTTCGGGCCGCATTAACATGAGTAAAGGTCATCGCTCGGCTTGTCTCCGGCCGACAGGTCCCGCGTCCTCGGTAGAACGCGGTTACGGCAGAGCGTAGGCGATAATCGAATCGCCCTTCTTGGTGCCGAGCGAGCCATGGCCACCGGCCACCACTACAAGGAACTGCTTTCCATTTGGAGCCTGGTATGTCATCGGCGTCGCTTGCCCGCCGGCGGGAAGCCGGTCTTTCCACAGCGTTTCGCCGGTCGCTACATCAAAGGCCCGGACGTAGTAATCGAGCGTTCCGCTTAAGAAGGCGACACCGCCGGCGGTGACGACGGGGCCTCCCAGGTCGGGCACGCCCATTTCGAATGGTAGCGGGATCGGCGCCCGGTCCCGCACCGTGCCGTTCTTGTGTTGCCATACGACCTTGCCGGTCCTCAAGTCGGCGCCGGCGACGTAACCCCACGGCGGGGCCTGGCAGGGCAGGCCGAGCGGAGAAACGAGCGGCTCCAGGAGGGCGGCGAACGGCGCGCCATAGTTTTCGTTCAGGCCGGGAGCACCGCTCGAGACATAGTTCGCGGTCTCATTCTTGCGCGGGATCAGCTTGCTGACGAAGGCGAGATACGAGGGGGTGGCGAACATTATCTGCTGGACGGGGTCGATGGCGATGCCGCCCCAGTTGAAGACACCGAAGTTGCCAGGATAGATGATCGAGCCTTCGGTCGACGGCGGCGTATAGCGGCCCTCGTAACGCAGCGATTGGAATCGGACCCGGCACATCAGCTGGTCGAACATGGTGGCCCCCCACATGTCGCGACCCTCGAGGGGGCGAGGGGGCTTAAACGTGAGAGCGGACGTCGGCTGCGTAGGCGCCGTCCGATCGCCCCTGGCCGCGCCGCGCGGCGCCGGTTCCTCCGATACCGGCAGGATCGGCTGGCCGTTGCGCCGATCGAGGACATAGACGTCGCCTTGCTTGGTCGGCGCGACCAGCGCGGGAACGAGGCCTGACTGCGTCTGGAGGTCGAGAAGGCTCGGCTGCGACGGAACGTCCATATCCCACAGGTCGTGGTGTACGGTCTGGAAGATCCAGCGGACCTTGCCGGTACGGACGTCGAGCGCGACGACGGCCGAAGAGAATCGTTCAGTTTCGGGGTTGCGCTTGCCACCCCATTGATCCGGCGGCTGGTTGCCCATCGGCAGATAAACCAGGCCAAGATTTTCGTCGACGCTGGCGATCGACCACATGTTCGGCGAGTTTTCGGTATAGGTTTTGCCGGGCGAAAGCGGTTCCGTCCGCGACGGATTTCCCGAATCCCAGTTCCACACCAGCTCGCCGGTGTTGATGTCGTAGGCACGCACGACGCCCGAGGGTTCTGTCGTTGACACGTTGTCGTTGACGGCGCCGCCGATGATGATAAGTCCGGCTGTCACCACCGGCGGCGAGGTCGAGTAATAGAACCCTTTTTGAAGGTGGGGCATGTTTTCCCACAAGTTCACCGTGCCGTCGGCACCGCCGAATCCGGGACAAACCTCGCCTGTCTCGGCATTAAGGGCGATCAGGCGGGCATCCGCGGTGGGCAGGAAAACGCGTCGCGGGCAGCCGAATGTCGAGGCGGCGCCCGTCGCCTCGTAATAGGAGACACCGCGGCAGGTACGGTGCTGCAGGCCAACGATCTGTCCTACCTTGGGATCGAAGCGCCACCGTTCCTTGCCGGTTTCCGCATCGAGCGCGATGGCGTAGTTGTGCGGCGTGCATAGGTAGAGGGTGTCGCCGACCTTGAGCGGCGTCATTTCGTAGGTGGTTTCGACCGGATCGCCGGGCTTTTGTGTGTCCCCTGTATGATAGGTCCACGCCACTCTCAATCGGTCGACATTTGCTGGCGTGATCTGGTCGAGGGGAGAATAACGGTCTCCATAGCCGGTCCGCCCATAGGCGCGCCAATCGCCGGCGGGCATGCCACCATGATCGGCGGCGACGGCGACAGGGGTGGTCGCCAGTCTGCCGGGCCGATCATGTGGATTGCTGAATTGAGCCGCAGCGGCCACCGCGACCGCCAGGGCCAGCGAGACCGTGAGGGAAAGACCGGTCGACCGCCACGCCGGCGCGGCCGGCTGTTCCATAGGGGCGGCCGGTGACGGCCGGTCCGCCACGCCGGGGATCAGCAGCCAAAGACCGACGAGGACAATGACCGCGCCACGCGGCGCCAGTTGCCACCAGTCGAGGCCGACTTCCCAGACGGCCCAGGCCAGGGTGCCCAGCACGATCGCCGCGTACAACGGGAGCGCAAGGCGATGGCGCACAATCAGAAACCAGGCGGTCAGCAGAAATCCCACGGCGACGGCAAGGTAATACCAACTGCCGCCCTCGGCGACGAGCCAGGTGCCCCCTACGCCGAGCGCCAGCCCGATCGCCGCCAGGACGAGTCCCGAAACAACCCTCAGCATCCAAGCCCTCCATCTCCGCGTGGTTCGCGGCGAGTCCTGCCGCCGCATCTCGAAGCGCTCTAACGCTCCTCCGGTGGGTTGGTTCCTTGATTCCAGGGTTCGGGCGGTCTGGAACCATCCGGCAGGAGCGGCGTTGTTGAGGCGGGCCGACATGGCCGCACTGGAAGGAGAGGGTACGAAGATGGCCCGGACACAACGAGTTGTACCGCGCGAGGCAGATGTCTCGAACCTGGAGGCGGTGGCGACGCGGCTGCGGCGCAAGGTCATCGACATGACGACGGAGGCCGGCTCCGGCCATCCGACGTCGTGCCTGTCGTGCGCCGACCTGGTGGCAGCCTTGTTCTTTTCCGAGATGCGCTGGGACCCCTCCGCTCCGGATGCCGTTGATACCGATACCTTCGTTCTCTCGAAGGGGCACGCGGCGCCGATCCTGTGGGCCGTGCTGTCGGAGGCGGGGGTGGCGATGGAGCCGCTGTCTTCGCTGCGGCGTTTCGGCAGCACCCTGGAGGGACACCCGACGCCCAGCAGCCCGTGGGTGAAGGTCTCCACCGGCTCGCTCGGGCAGGGGCTGCCCGTCGCCAACGGTATCGCGCTGGCCAACCGGATGGACAGGATCGATGCCGACGTCTTTTGCCTGTTAGGGGACGGCGAATGCGCCGAGGGCGCGGTCTGGGAAGCGGCGCAATTCGCCTCGGCGAACGGCCTGTCGAGCGTGGTGGCGATTGTCGACGTCAATGGGCTGGGGCAGACGGGAAGCACCGCCTACGGCCGCGACACCGGCGTCTTCGCCCGTCGGTTCGAGGCCTTCGGGTGGAGCGCCATCGAGATTGACGGCCACGACATGCACGCCATCCGCGACGCCCTGTTCAGGGCGCGCAGCGAAAGGCCGGCGGCCATCCTGGCGAGGACCGTGAAGGGAAAGGGCGTGTCCTTCCTGGAGGACGCCCTGGACATGCACGGCAAGCCTCTCGATGCCGGGCAGCGGGAAAAGGCGCTCGAGGAATTGGGTGACCCCGTCACCCGCGTTGTGGTCATGTCCCACCGGGTGGGCGGCGGGCGGGTGCCGGCGTCATCCAATCCTCCGCCTATCGAGATATCCTATGAACCGGATGCCGCCGTCGCCACCCGCGCCGCGTTCGGCACCGCGCTGGCCAAGCTGGGGACCGTCATGCCCGACCTTGTCGTCATCGACGGCGACGTCGGCAATTCGACGGGCACGCTGGTCTTCGCGAAGGATCATGCCGAGCGGTTCGTCCAGGCCTACATCGCCGAGCAGAACATGGCCGGAGTCGCCATGGGATTGGCCGCATGCGGCAAGCGCCCGGTCGTCGCCTCCTTCGCCGCCTTCCTGACCCGGGCAGCGGACTTCATCCGCATGGCCAGCCACTCGCAACTGCCGCATCTCGTTTTTTGCGGCAGCCATGTCGGCGTCTCCATTGGCGAGGATGGGCCGTCGCAGATGGGGCTGGAGGATCTGAGCCTGTTTCGGGCGCTGGGCCACAGCACGGTGCTCTACCCGGCCGACGCGGTGGGGGCGGAGCGGCTGACCGAACAGGCCGTCCTGACGCCGGGCATTGTCTATCTGAGGACCAGTCGTCCGAAAACGCCGGTGCTCTATCCGAACGATGCCGAATTTCCGGTCGGCGGCAGCAAGACCTTGCGGACCTCGTACGGGGATGCCTTCACCATCGTCGCCGCCGGCATCACCGTCTTCGAGGCGCTGGCCGCGCACGACCAGTTGAAGGAGCGGGGCATTGCCACGCGGGTGATCGACGCCTACTCGGTGAAGCCGCTCGATGGCGTCACGTTGGCGAAGGCGGCGGCGGAGACCCGGGGCATCGTGGTGGTCGAGGATCACTGGATCGATGGCGGTCTGGGCGACGCCGTGGCCGCCGAACTTGCCCAAACCGGTTACGCGGTACCGGTACGCCGGCTGGCCATCATCCGGCAACCGCAATCCGGCGATCCACGCGCGCTGATCGAGAACCTCGGCATTTCGACGGCGGATATCGTCCGGGAAATCACCCGGATGTCCGGCGAACCGAACCTCTAGGGTGGCGGAGGAAAAGAGCGCCCGGCGGTTGAGCACCAGACGTCAGTGGCCAGTCAGTTCCAGACACAGGCCGGCGCAGATGCGGCAGCTTTCGGCACATCGCGCCATCACCGGGTCGGCGATCTTCCCGCAGGCGTCGGCGCACCGGGAGCAAATGATGGCGCACGCCCGGCATATTTCGCGGTGATTGGGCGATCCGCGATTCAGAAAGCGAACAGCGGCTTCGCAGATATCGCTGCAATCCCACAGCAGACGGACGACGTCGCGCAGCTTCTCGTCCCCTTTGACCAGGTAATGGGTGGCCGCCTGTACGCAAAGGGTGTTGGCTTCGCCACAGGCATCCCGGCACTTGCTGAGGTCCATCGACGTCTCCTTCACTGTCACTCTTCCGAAGCGGGAACCGGCGGGAGAAGCTGTTGGTTCCGTCGCGAGACGGGCGGGATTTCAGCGTCTCCCCACGATACCCGCTTTTCCCGTATTCCCTGGAAGAGGGGCTGGCCCGCATGGGTTTTACGTGCGGTGATTTCGACGAAGGAATCTGGACCGAGGGGCCGGGCCTTTCCTGATCTCATTCCGCGAACCAGTGCCGCGCGGAGCCAGCGCCCATGCCGCCCGAATATCTCCTTTTGGGAACCAATACGCCGCTGGGCCGTTCATCGTCGCGGGATGGCGTTCCGTCCCTTGGGTATGGAATGGAAGGATCGAGCCAATGTTGTACTGGGCAGTGGTTTTCTTCATCGTCGCGATCGTCGCCGGCGTGTTCGGCTTCGGCGGGATTTCGGCCGCGGCGACCGACATCGCGCAGATCCTGTTCTTCGTGTTCATCGTTCTGTTCGTTCTCTCGCTCATCTTCGGGTATCGGGGACGGCGGCCGCCGGTTTGATGCCGGCCGAACACCAGCATGACCAAGCCGGGGAATCCCGAGGAGACCCGCAATGAGCGACAACGTCTATGCAATCACCGAGGTGGTCGGCTCGTCGTCGGACTCGATTGAAGACGCCATCGACAACGCCGTCACGACGGCGACGCAAACGCTTCGGAACCTCGAATGGTTCGAGGTCGGCCAGGTGCGTGGCCACATCGTCGACGGACAGGTGGAACACTATCAAGTGTATGTCAGGTTAGGCTTGCGCTACGAACGGAAATGACCAACCGGGAAGGCGCCGGAACCCGCTTTGGTCCCGGCGCCTTCCTGTGATCAATGGCGTTCTGGAGGGGCGGCTTTCGCTATTTCACGGTAATGTTGTTTTCGACCCGGCGGACTCCCTCGACGCTGGCCGCAATTTGGCCCGCCCGGGCCTTCTCCTCGGCGGTGTTCACGAAGCCGCTGAGTTGCACGGTATCCTTGAAGGCGTTGACGTCGATGTCGGTGATCTTGACCATCGGGTCGTCGGCGATCTTGGCCCGCACCTTGGTGCTGATCACGGTGCTGTCGATGTATTGCCCCGTGCTTTCCTGGGTGGGCGTCGCCTGGCAGGCGGAGAGGAAGATCGCCCCCGCAGCCAGGGTGGTCGCCGCGAGCTTTTTCGGAAACGTCATCATGCATAGCCCTCCTTGCAGCGGTTAACGATGCCGGCCGAATCCACGCCCGCGGCCGGCGGGACCGGTAAGCAGACCACGGTGACCCTGGGTTCTATTCCCACGGGAGGCGATCCGGCCGCCGGCGCCCTCATTTCACAACCTTGGAAGGGGATGGGAAGTTCCCGCTTAACGCGTGCCGGGATGCCCGTAACCGAAAGGCGCGGAACCGAATGCCCGCGTCGCGCGTTAGTCATTCCGGCGATGGATGCGGCGGCCACGCCGCGCCCCGGAAAAGAGGGATGTAGACATGGGAAATGCGCCGCGCCCCGGAAAAAAGGATGGAGACATGGCAAGCGAGAGCGAGACCCTACGGAAGGACATGGAAGAACTCCGAGCCTCCGTCGAGAAGCTGACCAAGGACATGGCCGACCTTAGCCAGTCCTGGACCAACGACATGAAGTCGCGGGCGGGCCAAACGGCGGAGGCGTTGCGCGACACCGCCCGCACCGTCGCCGACGAGATCGGCGCGAAAACCAAGGAATCGGCCGAGGTGGTCGAGAAGACGGTGCGCGAAAGGCCATTCCAGAGCCTGATCGCCGCTTTCGGGGCCGGCCTGCTGCTGGCGCAGCTTTTGCGGCGCTGACGGCGCGCCGGACGGATGGCCATGAACGTGATGATGTGGTTGGGCTTGCTCGGCGGCACCGTCGAGCGGGCGAAGGCCGGCCTCCAACGCCGCATTGTTGGAACGATGGTCATCGTGGGTGGCGCCATCGTACTTGTTTGCGCCGCTGGATTCGCCCTGGCGGCCGCACACATGTGGCTGTCGACCCGGATGCCGAATTATTTGGCGGCGCTCACCATCGCCGGCGGGCTGGCACTGGTCGGCCTCATCGTCGTCGCCGTGGGGCGTCAGCGGGCCCGCTCGCCGGCACGTTCCCCCGACGTCGCCGCGCGGGTTGAACGCGTGGCAGACCGGGCACGCCAGGAGACGCTGTCGGCGGTCAACGAAAACGTTCTCTCCGCCGTCGTGACCGCGTTGGTCCTGGGCGTCGTGGCCGGACTGTTGCGTCCAAGAGGGCGGAAGTGAGCTGTCCTATTCGTTGGGTTGGGGTTCAGTTTCTTTTCCCTCTTCCGCCTCTTGCGCGCCGATGCCGCTATCCATCCCCGCCACCATCTCGGTGATTTTCGGGTAGTTGGGTTTGCCGGAACCGAGCAACGGGATTTCCGGAATCACGTAAACCTGACGGGGGACGGCAATTTCCGGGACGCCGCGAGTATGTGCCGCGGCGGCAAGGTCGTCGGCGCGGGCATCGGCCTGCGTCGTCGCCAGCACGATTCTTTCGCCCTTGCGCGGATCGGGCAGGGCGACGGCGGCGTGATTGGCCTCCGGCCATGCCGCCCTCGCGATCTCCTCGGCCACTGCCAGCGACGCCATCTCGCCACCGATCTTGGCGAACCGCTTCAGGCGGCCGACGATGCGAACGAAGCCCTCGGTGTCGACATCGACGATGTCGCCGGTATCGTACCAGCCGTCCGGCGGCGTACGCAGGCCACCCGGCGCGTCGGCGTCGATGTAGCCCAGCATCACATTGCCGCCGCGCACCTCCAGGCGGCCGCCCCGCTCCAGCCCGGGCACCGGCACCAGGCGCCATTCGATGCCCGGCAGGAACCGCCCCACCGATCCGACGCGGTAATGCATCGGGGTGGCGGCGGCGATGGCCGGCGAGGTTTCGGTCACGCCATAACCCTCCAGGACGCGGATGCCGAACTTTTCCATCCATACCTTGCGCGTTTCCTCGCGCAGCTTCTCGGCCCCCGAGAAAAGTTGACGGACGGCGTGGAAGTCATAGGGGTGGGCCATCCTCGCCCAGCCGGCCAGGAAGGTGTCGGTGGCGAACAGGATGGTAGCATCGAAGTCGTAGGCCAGCTCCGGCACGATCCGGTAGTGGAGCGGCGAAGGATACTGAAAGGACGGCACTCCAGACAGCACGGGCAAAAGCAGGCCGCCGGTCAACCCGAAGGCGTGAAACACGGGAAGGGCGTTGAGCAGTCTGTCGGACGAGTTGAAGGCGATGCTGGCCGTCAGCTGCCAGCGGTTTGTCATGAGGTTGCGGTGGCTCAGCAGGACCGCCTTCGGCTTGCCCTCCGAGCCCGAGGTGAACAGGATCACCGCCGGCCGCGCGGCCGCCTCGGCGGGCGGGCGGCGACGCACGATCTTGCGACGCCACGAGCCGAGGAGTCCGGTCAGCTTGGTGGGGATTCCCATGCGTGCACGCACGTCCTCCAGGAAGACGATGTCGGTGTGCCTGGCCAGGGTATCGACGGCCCCCTGCAGGCGGCCCCTCTCGATGAAGCGGCGCGAGGTCAACACCGTCTTCAACCCGGCCGTTTGGGCGGCCGACTCGAGCGCCGCCGGGCCGGCCGAGAAATTGAGCATGGCGGCGATCCGGCCGGCGGCCTGGCAGGCAAAGAACACGATGGCCGCCGCGCCCGACGTTGGCAGCATGATGCCGACCGCCTCGCCGGGCTTCGTGCGCCGCTTGAGCCAGGCGGCGAAGGCCAGACTGGCGGTGACGATGCGATCATAGCTCATCGGCCTGCGCTCGATGTCCTCGATCACCTCGAAGCCGCCGCCGTAAAGGGCGCGGGCATCGAGCAGGGCGTCGAACAGGAGCACGTCGGCGTCGTAGGTGCGGAAGGCGGCCTCGGTCATGATGGCGTATAGATGATCGGCCGCCGCGGCGCGCCGTGCCCGGCCCTTGAGCGCCGGGTCGACCTTGAAGCGCACCGGCGGATGGACAACGATCCTGATCTTCGGGAACCACTTGCGGCGCACCTTGCCGCCGAGGCGCGAGAAGAGGGTATGCTGGGCGCCTTCGATGCGAACCGGAACGATCGGCGCATCCGCCTTTTCGGCCAGCATGCCCGGTCCCTCGTAAACCTTCATCAGCGATCCCGTCACCGTCACCCGGCCCTCCGGGAAGATCACGCAGCGCTGCCCCTCGCGCACTTTGGCGACCAGCCCCTTGAGGCCCATTGGCTTCATCGGGTCGACCGCGAACACATCACCAAGTGCAAGGGCCCAACCGACCCACCATTTGGCCGCCCAATGGACGTTGACGGCATAGACGAAGCGTCCCGGCAGCAGAACCGCCAGCAGGATGCCGTCAAGAAACGAGACATGGTTGACCACCAGAATGGCTTTGTCTCCCGCCGCCTTCAGATGCTCCAGTCCCTCGACTTCGGCCCGCCACAGCAGCACGAACAGCCGCGACAGGATCGCCTTGATCAGCGAGACCGGGAGCAGGGCGCAGACCTTGAGCGCGACGAAGACCGCCAGCACCGCGAAGATCAGGAAGATGTCCATGACCTCGAGGCCGGCCGTCACCAGGCCTGCCACGGCGGCGGCGCCGATGACCGTGAAGAAGGAGCTGATGATGTTGTTGGCGGCCAGCGTGCGCGAGCGGTGGGATTGTTCGGTGCGGTTCTGCATGATGGCGTAGAGCGGCACGGCGTAAAGCCCACCCGAGAAGGCGACGAGGGCGAGGTCGGCGACGATGCGCCAGCTTTCCGGGCGCGCCAGGAAGGCGGCCACGCCCATCAATTGGGATTCAGGAAGCATTGCCGCGTCGGCGACCCTGGCCGCCTCCGAGGCGAAGAAGAGGTCGGCCGAGAAGAGGGCGATGCCGATGGCTCCGACCGGCACCCAGGTCGCCTCGACTTCGCCTTTCAGCAACTTGTCGCAGGCCAACGATCCCAGGCCGATGCCCACCGAGAACAGGCCCAGGAAAAGCGTCACGACATCCTCGTTGGCGCCCAGCACGTTGCGCGTCCAGGCGGGAAATTCGGTGAGGTAGACGACGCCCACCGTCCAGAACCAGGCGGTGCCGAGAATGGAAAGGAAGACCGGGCGGTTCCGCCGTGCATGGCGGATGATGCTGGCCATCTCGGCCGGCACGTTCCACGACACCCGGACCTCAGGCGCGACCGCCCGGCTGGGGAGAATCCACAGCGATGCGGCGAAACCCAACGCTGCGACGACGATCAATGCCACGCTTGTCGCGACAGTCCCGTGGGGGGCCAGGATAAGCTGCGCTCCGGCGATGGTCCCGGCAAGGATGGCGAGATAGACGCCTGCCTCGAACACGCCGTTGCCGGCGACCAGTTCGTCCTCGCGCAGGATCTCCGGCAGCAGGGCGTACTTGGCCGGCGAGAACAGGGCCGATTGCGTCCCCATCAGGAACAGCACAGCCAGCAGGAACCACACATCCCCCCAAAACAGGCTGATGGCGGCCAAGGCCATCAGGGCGACCTCCACGCCCTTGAGAACCTGCACGATCCGCGACTTGGCGAAGCGATCGGCAAGCTGGCCGGCGATGGTCGAGAACAGGAAGAAGGGAAGAACGAAGACGGCGGCGCCAAGCGCGACCAGCAGGTTGCCGTCGAGGCCGGCCGGTCCTGCCAGCCGGAACACGATCAGGACGGCAATGGCATTCTTGAGCAGGTGATCGTTGAGGGCGCCCAGGAACTGCGTCGCAAACAGGGGCGCGAAACGGCGAAGGGTGAAAAACGTCCAGATCGGCGTCCGCATGGCGAGCCCTTTCCTTGTCGTCAGGAGTCCTTCGCGCCCGCGCACAAGCCGCCGCGGGCGAACCTCTCCACCGCCGCCAGCGTCGTGGGATGACGGAGAATTCCCACGTGCATGGCGCGGATCAGAACGCGGTCCTCGCCAGCGGCGAGCCGCGTTTCGTCGACCGCGATCATCCCGTCGTCATCGCCGGGAATCAGCGGATTCCATCCTTCGCCGCCGTTACCGCCGGCGATCACGCACCAGCGGGCGGGCGGGGATGGCGGCACCTCCGCCGCCAGGGGCAGCAGGTCGCGCACGGCGGGACCACCCAAGGGCGCCACGCCGAGGTCGGCGGCGATGCGGGCCAGGACCGATCCGCCAAACGGCGTTCCGATGAAGACCGCCCCGAGGGCACCGCGGGCCATCCATTCCGGGCGATCGGCCAGCGCCCGGCGAACGACCAGGCCGCCCATGCTGTGAGCGATGAACAGTATCGCGCCGGACCCGCCCATGGTGGCGATGACCGCGTTCAGTCGCCGCGCCTGCTGGTCCACGCCGGCCAGGAAGGTCGGCAGGGCGACGGTTTCCGTCCTCATTCCCGCCCGGGAAAGGTGGCGCGCCAGGGGCAACAGGTCGTGTCTCGCCCCATTGTAGCCGTGGACGAGAACTACGAGCGGAGAGCGGTCCGCCTGGTCAGGTGCCGGCGCCATTGTCGTAAAGGCACTGAGTGCCGCGTCACAGTCGCCTTGGACGAGGGGCTTGTCGGTGGTGTCGAGAATGCGGCAACCGCCGGTCAGCCCCTCCTGCTGAATGCGCCATCCGTGCCGGACCGCGAGGTCGCCCCAAACCATGCGGTCGCGCAACAGGGTCGACATCAAGTCGGGCATCGCGCGCTGTAAGGCGGCAAATGGGTCGGCCGGTTTCGGCGGGGTGTTCTCTGCCGCGGCTTGCGGCGCCCAGGAGAGCAGGGCGAGAAGGACGAGAAGAGGGGACCGCAGACCCATCACGCCGCTTCCCGGCCGGCCACCGCGCGCCAGCACGCCTCGGCCAGAATGTCGGCGGTCTCCCCCAACTCCCGGCCAAGGTTCCCATAGAGGTCGAAGGTGGCCGCCTGAAGGAAGATGCCGAAAACCACCGCGGTCGCGGCGGCCTCGTCATGAAGCCCGATGTCGCCTTTGGCGATGCCTTCGGCGATGACGGCCCGCACCACGTCGACCATCGTCCGGGTGCCGGCCGGCAGGCGCCCCAGATGCTGGTGCTGCGTGGTGAGGAGGAAGCGGAACCCGGCAGGATCCTCGTCGTGGACGCGGCATCCCTCCCGGATCATGGCGGCGATGCGGCCGCGCGTCGTCGGCTCCGCCGCCGCAGCAGCCTGGAAACGGTCCCGCAGAGCCAGGTAGAGGCGGGAGAACAGGTCGAAGGCCATCTCGTCCTTGTCCTTCCAGTGCCGGTACAGATAGCCCTGGGACACGCCGGCTGCCGAGGCGATTTCCGCCACCGAGGCGCCGACCACGCCCTTTTCGGCGAACAGGCCGATCGCCGCCGTCTCGATCCTGGCCCGATGTTCCGCATCCGCGCGCACGATGTCCTCCATGTGAATGAATGTTCATTCACAATATGGCGAGACTTCTGACCATTGTCAAGCATCCGGCCTTCGAATGGGCGGGTCAGACACCCATGTCTACGGGAAGGGCGGGGCTCCCACCGCAGAAGGAGCGTTCCGTGAACTTGACGCGACGAGCCATCCTCGAGGGTATGACGGCCACCGCTGCAGCGGCCGTGCTGCCTACGGTCCCGTCTACGCGGGCGCAGGACGGTCTGCCGGCCATGAAGCTCATTCCCTCGACCGGGGAGGCCGTACCTTGCGTCGGCCTGGGTACGTGGATCACCTTCAACGTCGGCGACGATCCCGTCCTCCGGAACGAATGCGCCGCCGTCATGGCGGCCTTCTTCCAGGCGGGCGGCCGCGTCATCGACTCCTCGCCGATGTATGGATCTTCACAGGCGGTGATCGGTTATGGCCTCGGCAAGCTGGGCCGTCCGTCCGGGCTGTTTTCGGCGGACAAGGTGTGGACCTCGTCGGGGGCGGAAGGTCCCGGCCAGATCGAAGACTCCCGCGGCCTGTGGGGCGTCCCGCGCTTCGATCTCCTGCAGGTTCACAATCTGCTGGCTTGGGAGAAACACCTGGCGACGCTGTTCGAAATGAAGAGGGCGGGACGGTTGCGTTACGTCGGCATCACGACGTCCGAGGGCCGGCGCCACGACCTGTTCGAACGGATCATGCGCGCGCAACCGCTGGATTTCGTCCAGTTGACCTACAACATCGTCGACCGCGAGGCGGAGGACCGCTTGCTGCCCCTGGCCCAGGAGCGCGGCATGGCGGTGCTGGCCAATCGCCCGTTCCAGGAAAAGGCGCTGATCCGCAAGCTGAAGGGCGAGCCTCTGCCCGCGTGGGCCGCCGATATCGGCGCTGCCAGCTGGGCCCAATTCATCTTGAAGTTCATCGTTTCCCATCCCGCCGTCACCGCCGCCATTCCGGCAACCACCCGTGTCGACCACGTGCAAGAGAATGTGGCCGCCGCCGTGGGGCCGCTACCGGAAGCGGGGACGCGCCGGCGCATGGTCGCCTACGTGACCGATCTCTGATGTCGGAATGGCTGACGTACGGCATCGGGGATTTCCTGCTGTTCTCGCCCCGCGTCTATTGGCGGATGTTCGAACTGCACAACCGGGCGGTCTGGCCCGCACAAGTGCCGGCCCTGCTGTTCGGGGTCGTCATCCTGGTGGGAGTCGTCCGGCCGCGTCGGTGGTCGGACCGGGCCATCCCGGCCATCCTGGCGGCGGCTTGGCTGTGGGTCGCGGGAAGCTTCCTCTGGGTCCGCTATATGACCATCAACTGGGCAGCCGCCTACGTGGTTCCGGCTTTCGTCGCGGAGGGCCTGCTGGTCCTCGTGTTGGGCGGCCTGGCGGGTCGCCTGCGGGTGGCAGTGGACGGCGGCGTTCGGGGCTGGATCGGATTGGCTCTTTTTCTGTACGCCCTGGTCGCGCATCCGCTGGTGGCGCTCATTGGCGGCAGGCCGCTGCAAGTTGAAATCTTCGGGATCGCGCCGGACCCCCTGGCCATCGCCACACTGGGCCTTCTGACGCTCGGCACCGGTGGCGGCGTCGCATGGCTGCTTTCCGTCGTTCCGGCGATGTGGTGCGTCATCAGCGGCGTGACCTTGTTCGCCCTGGGGGCCGTCGAGGGCTGGATTCCCCTCGTTGCGGTAGCTATTGCCGCCACTTCCAGGCTGTGGCCCACGCCCGATGGACGCCGGTCTCCCGTGTCCTGAACCGGGGTTTCCAGCCGGCGCCCTCCTTATGCCCCAAGGTGCCACGGCTTTGTCACAGCCTTCTCCCGAACATGCCCCACGCCCCCTCGTATCTTTTCCTCGGGAACAATGGAAAAAGGGAGAAGACGTGTGGCCAGTCACACATCATCGAAGCACATCTCCGGAACGATTCACCCCGCCGTTGCCGACGACCTTAAGTCGCACATGGAGGCGTTGCGCCGGTATTCCCGCGCCCTGGTCGGCAACGTGGCGGATGCCGATGACCTCGTGCAGGAGACCCTGAAAAGGGCCCTGACATACGCGCATAGCGGCAAGGATATCCGCAACCCGCGCTCTTACCTGCTGACCATGCTGCATCACGTAAGGGTCGACCACGCCAGACGGGAGCGGTCGACCGATCGGCGCCCGCTCGAGGAGCACACTTTTCCAGTCTGCCGGGCGACCCAGTCCGACCGCATCGTGTGCGGCGAAGTGGTCGCGGCCATCAAGGAACTGCCGAAGGAACAACGCGACGTGCTGCTGTTGGCCGGCGTCGACGACCTCGCCTACCGCGACATCGCCGACCGCCTGAATATCCCGATCGGCACCGTGATGTCGCGGCTGAGCCGTGGGCGCAGGGCGTTGCAGACCGCCTTGGACCCCGAAGCGGCGCCTGCGAGCGTAGTGGTGGCCGGCCGGGCGAGATGGGCGCGTCGGGCGGCGGAACGCACGCCTGCCGCCTTCAATTGACGGGTAATGGCGCGCGGAGCGCTATCCGTGGTCGAAAATTCCGTCCGCTACCGGGAATAGCCTTCGGAGTCGGGCAGTCTAGACAGTGTTCCTCCACTCAGGCTGTTCGGTGCGTTTCTTCATCATTCGCTTTCCGCACCGTGCCTCCCTGACCACAACCTGCCCCGGAACTCTAGAGGTTCCGGGGCTTTTTCTTTGCAAGTGGGAATAGAGGCCCGGCGGGGCAGGTCAACTTTTCAGGCCTTATGGATCGCGCTTTGCCAAAGGAGGGAATCATGTTGAAGCGAACGCTCCTATCCACGGCCGCCATGTTTCTGATTGCCGCGCCCGCCCTGGCGCAAGCGCCCAGCGCACCGGCCGCAGGTGGCGACAGCCAATTCACGGCGCCGCCATCGGCATCCGACCAGAAGACGCCGGGCTCTCCCATGACGATGGACAAGCAGCAACCCGGCGCTGCGGCGGTAGGCGCCTCAACCGGCGAGGTCCTGCCAGTAGAAACGACCTCGCAGATCCGTGCCGAGGCGTTGATCGGCAAGAAGGTGGTCAATGCCTCGGGAGAAGAACTGGGGACGGTGGACGACATCGTCCTTAGCAAGGACGGAATGGTTTCCGGCCTCGTCGTGAAAACCGGCGGCGTCATGGGTATCGGTGGAAAATCGGTGGCCATTGCCTGGCAGGACATCGGCAGCGCCATCGACGCGGATGCCGTGACGCTCCCGCTTTCCAAGGACCAACTCGAAAAGGCACCGGAGTTCGCGACCAAGGAAGACCAGAGCCAAAGTTCCGCGCTTCCGCGTCTTCCCGACCCCAGTAAATAGCCATTCAGGTGTCCTGCAGAGGCGGCGTCGCCCCTCCGGGGGCGGCGTCGCTTCGCATTCGAGACCTAGCCCGGCAATGCCGTGGCGCGCGAGTTCGAACGCCAGATCAGGGCGCAGCAGGAAGACGCCGAATGAGGCGTCGACGGGCGCCCACCTCCTCAACCGCCCGCGTCGCTATTCCTCGTCCGGTACCGGATAAGCGGGCGGTTCGCTGGCCAGCAGGCGCTTCACCTCGGTGGCGGCGTCGGCTTCCATGCGGACCCGGCAATCCGTAGTGTTTCCGGCGATGTGCGGCGTCAGAATGCAGTTCTCGAATTCCGTCAGGGGACCGGAGTAGGGTTCGCTGCCGAACACGTCGATCGCCGCCCCGGCCAATTGGCCGGCCTGCAGGGCGGCGGCCAGCGCCGCTTCGTCGACGATGCCACCCCGCGCCGTGTTGATCAGGCAGGCGGTCGGCTTCATCAGGGCAAGCACGTTGGCGGAGATCAGATTGCGGGTCAGGCGTGTGCGGGGAACGTGCAGGCTGATGACGTCGGCCTCTCGGTAAAGCCGCTCCTTCTCCGTCCAATCGACGCCGAATGTTTGGCCGAAGGCGAGATCGGGCACGAGGTCGTTGGCCAGCACGCGTACTCCGGGAAAGCCGTTCACGGCGTGGCGGATGACTGCCTTGCCGATGCGCCCGACGCCGACGATGCCGATGGTCGATGTGGCCAGGCGCCGTCCGATCATGCGCTGCCAGCGGCCACGGCGGACTTCGCGGTCGACCGGGCCCACCCAGCGCAACAGGTCGATCATCAGGGCGATGGTCAGTTCGGCGACGGCCGGCCACGGACCGTCGGGCGAGTGGGTTACCCGGATACCGCGTGTGCGTGCCGCGGCGACGTCGACGCTGTCATAGCCGACACCGACCCGGGCGATCAGCTTGAGGCCAGGTGCCGCATCCATGACCCGTGGCGTGATCGGCTCGACCCCGGCGACGAGGGCGTCGATGTCCTTGACGAAGCCGGCGACCTCGTCCTCGGTGATGTTGTGGTCGTTTCTGAAGATGATTTCCGCGCCGGTGTCCGTAAGGATTTGCAGGGTGCGGGGGTCGGATTCGCCGAAAAAGTTGGCGGTGACCAGAACGCGAGGCCGATTGGCGGTTTTTTGGGACATCGGTGTCTCCGTGGCGACGGTCGATGAAGAGCGGCCGGAGCGATTCCACGAGACCGCTACAGGCTTCAGTTAAGGGTATCGACGGCTCTTTGTCGTCCGGAATTTCGGTCGCGGCCGAACAAATCGGGCATCAGCGCTTGAATTCCCCCGGATTCCGGCCTTAATCCATGGTTGAAGTCCAACCGTCAGGTTTGGCGGTTCCGTCGTCGGGAAGGAGATCCCCCATCATGGGTGAGTTGAGAGTCGAGCCCCATCTGTTTGTCATTTTCGGAGCGACGGGCGATCTCTCCAAGCGCAACCTCATTCCCGCCATCGCCACGCTGGCCCGCGCAAATCGGCTGGGCCAGCGGCACGCCATCCTGGGCGTTTCCACCCGTCCCGACTTCAACGACGAGAAGTTTCGCAATATCGTCGAAAAGGCCCTGACGGACGCCGGCATCGACGGCGATGACATGGGGCAATGGTGCTGGGAATGTCTGCACGCCCATTCGGTCGGCAAAGGACGGCCGGAGAACTTCGAATCCCTGCGCAAGAAGATCGAGGACGTCGAACGCCGCCACGAGCTTCCGGGCAACCGCCTGTTCTATCTGTCGACGCCACCCCAGGTCTTCGCGCCGACCATCATGGGACTGGGCGAGGGCAAGCTCAACAAGGGGCCGGGCTGGACCCGTCTGGTCATCGAGAAGCCGTTCGGCCACGACCTGCAATCCGCCCTCGAACTCAACGCCTTGGTGCATACGTATTTCGACGAATCCCAGATCTACCGCATCGACCACTATCTGGGAAAAGAGACCGTCCAGAACCTGTTCGTTTTCCGGTTTTCGAATTTCATTTTCGAGTCCCTGTGGCACCGCGACCGCATCGCCAGCGTCGACGTGCTGGTGGCCGAGGATCTGGGCGTCGAGGGCCGAGCCGGCTTTTACGAGAACAATGGCGCGTTGCGCGACATCATGCAGAACCATGCCACCCAGCTGGTCAGCCTGATCGCCATGGAACCGCCCTCGATGGCGGCCCCGGAAGCCATCCGCGCCGAGAAGATCAAGCTGCTGCACGCCATCCAGCGCATCCGCGAGGAGGATGTGGTCCTGGGGCAGTACGCGGCCGGCACGTCACGCGGCCAGCTCGTGCCCGGTTATCTGGAGGAAGACGGCGTCGCGCCTGATTCTCGGACCGACACCTTCGCTGCCGTGCGCCTGCGCATCAACAATTGGCGATGGCAGGGCGTGCCCTTCATCGTGCGGACCGGCAAGCGGCTCCAGCGCCGCCTGACCCAGATCGTGGTGACCTTCCGCTCGGCGCCGGTATCCTTTTTCCGGACCATGGGCCGCGAACTGGCGCACCCCAACGCCCTGGTCCTGCGCCTGCAACCCGACGAGGGCTTCGAACTGGGCATCCAGGTGAAGGAGCCGGGCGACACCGACGGGCTTCACGTGGTGCCGCTGTCGTTCAGCTATGCGGACGCCTTCGGCAAGCTGCCCTCCGCTTACGAGACGCTTCTCCTCGATGTGTTGAGCGGCGACCAGACATTGTTCGTCCACGCCGTCGAAACCGAAACCGCCTGGCGGCTGTTCACGCCGGTCCTGGAACGCGAATCGCCGGTCTATCCGTACGCTGCGGGAAGCTGGGGGCCCGACGAGATGGATCGGCTCTACCAGCCGGGAGAGGAGGACCCTGTGCGATGCAAACGCATCGGCTAGCCGCGGATCGGGTGGTCGTCGCCGAGGGGCCGACCGAATCGGTCGAGGCGGCGGCACGCGACATCGCCGATACGCTGTCCCGCCGCCTGACTGCGCAGCCGACGGTCAGCATCGCGCTTTCCGGCGGAACGACGCCCGGCCCCCTGTACGTCCGCCTGGCGGCGGCGCCCTATCGTCACCTCATCGACTGGTCGCGCGTGCAGGTGTTCTGGTGCGACGAGCGGTGCGTCGCCCCCAACGACCCCGCCAGCAACTATCGCCTGGTCACGGAAACCCTGCTCGCGGATCTGCCGAGGATGCCCGAGGTCCATCGCATGAAGGGTGAACTGCCGGCCGGACTGGCGGCCCAGGCCTATGCCCGCGAGTTGGCGGAGGTCTTCCGCGGGCCGCTGCCGTGGTTCGATCTGGTGCTGCTCGGTATGGGTGGGGACGGCCACGTCGCCTCGTTGTTTCCCCGCTCGCCGCAGCTGGTGGCGTCCCGGTCGGTGGTGGCGACGAAAAGCCCGTTGCCACCCCACCTGCGCATCAGCCTGACCCTCAAGGCGATCAATGCCGCCCACGAGGTGGTCTTCCTGGTGCATGGCGGACAAAAGGCGGATATCGTGGCGGCGATCCTGGCTGGCCCGGAAGGCGACCCCGCGAGAAACTATCCGGCGGCCAGGGTGCGCCCCGAGGGGCGGCTGACCTGGTTCCTGGATCGGGCGGCGGCCGGCAGTCTGCCGGCTGGAGCCATGATCGAACAACCGAGAACGTAGACCGAGGAGGATACCCATGAACCCGTTGCTCAAGCTCGCCGATTTGGGTCAGAGCTATTGGCTGGACAACCTGACCCGCCGGATGATCGAGAATGGCGAGCTTAAGGACCGGGTCGCCAAGGAGGGGCTGCGCGGCATCACCTCCAATCCCTCCATCTTCAGCAAGGCGATTTCCAAAAGCGAGGATTACACGGCGCAGATCCGCAAGGCGGCGGCCGCCGGCGGCACGGTGGAGACGATCTACGAGGAACTGACCGCCACCGATATCCGCAACGCCTGCGACATCCTGAGGCCGGTGTTCGACCAGAGCGGCGGCAGCGACGGATTCGTCAGCCTGGAGGTGTCCCCGCATCTGGCGCGCGACACGGCAACGTCGATCACCGAAGGCCGTCGCCTGTGGAAGACGGTCGACCGCCCCAACCTGCTGATCAAGATTCCCGGCACCAAGGAGGGCGTTCCGGCGATCGAGCAATTGTTGTTCGAAGGCATCAACGTCAACGTCACTCTGCTGTTTTCCATCGACAGCTACCAAGCCGTGGCCGAGGCCCATATGCGGGCCTTGGAGCGCCGCGTCGCGGCCGGCCAGCCGCTCGCCGCCGTGGTGTCGGTCGCCAGTTTCTTCCTCAGCCGCATCGACGTGCTGATCGATGGTTTGCTCAAGGAACGCGTGGCCACCCATCCGGAAGCCAAGGATCTCCTCGGCAGGGCCGGCATCGCCAACGCCAAACTGGCCTACCGCCAGTTCAAGAAGAACATCGGCTCGGCGCGTTGGCAGGCGCTGGCGGCGAAGGGTGCCCAGGTCCAGCGGATGCTGTGGGCCAGCACCAGCACCAAGAATCCGGACTATTCGGACGTCATGTACGTCGACGCGCTGATCGGACCGCACACGGTGAACACGCTGCCCGAGGAGACCATTGCGGCCTTCGCCGACCACGGCACCGCCGCCAACACGGTGGAGCAGGGCATGGAGGAAGCGGCGGCGACGATGGAGGCAATCGCCAAACTCGGCATCGACTTCGCGAAGGCCACCCGCCAACTCGAAGACGAGGGCATCCAGAAGTTCATCGATCCCTACGATTCCCTGCTGGAGGCTCTGAAACAACGCTGCGCCAATCTTTGACGGCGCGTGTTCTCGCGGTTTTTCTTGCTTCCGGGGGGGCGCCGCCCTCAGGATTGATCTTTGATCGACGGCGGATCGGCTCGGGGACATGGGGTCGCGGAATATACCGGAATTGCTGGAGCGGCTGGAAGTGACGATCAGCGCGCTCCGCCGCGATGCGCTGGCCTTCGAGATGGCCCATGCGCGGGCGTTGGGCGAAGTTGAGCCGTCGCACCGCCCGAGCGCCCGCAATCTTCTGCATTACCTGAGCCTGCGCCAGCAGGATCTGCGATCCCTGCAGGACGAACTGTCCTCACTCGGCCTGTCGTCACTGGGCCGCCTCGAAGCCCATGCCATGGCGACCCTCACCTCCGTGCTGTCGACCCTGCGTGCGCTTGGCGGGCGGCCGGCGGCGGCCATCGGCGAGGAGGATGTTCCGGTCGATTTCTGGTCCGGCCCCGGCAGGCTGGCCGAGCATACCCGGCGCCTGCTTGGGCCCGATCCCGCCAATCGGCAGGTGCGGGTGATGGTGACCGTGCCGTCGGAGGCGGCCGACAATCCGCTGCTCGTTCGCGAACTGGTGCGGGCGGGCATGGATGTCATGCGTATCAATTGCGCCCACGACGATCCGTCGGCCTGGATGCGGATGGTGGAAAACCTGCGGCGGGCCGAGCGCGAATTGGGGCGGGCATGTCGCATTCTGGTCGACCTGGCCGGTCCGAAGCTGAGGACTGGTCCTCTCGCCGCAATCGAACATGTGGTCAAGCTGAAGCCACGACGCGACGGGCGGGGTGCGGCGATTCCGGCCCGCATCTGGATGACCCCGGCCGAGGCGCCCGAGCCGACGCCCGCTGGCGCCGACGGCGTGCTGCCGGTCGAGGGTGCTCTGCTGGAGCGGGCCCGGCCGGGCGACGTCATCGACCTCGAGGACAGCCGCGGCCGCGAACGGGCGCTGGCGATTGCCGAAAGCGCCGGGCGTTCCTGTTGGGCCATTGTCGATCAGACGATTCAACTGGCAGAGGGCGCCGAGGTCTGCCTGCGCCGTGACGATCGACGGGTAGCCACCGGCTGCATCGGCCCGCTGCCGGCCAGCCCGCTTCCCATCGTTCTCCATCGGGGCGACACCCTGATTATGACGCGGAGTGGGAAGCCGGGTGGCCCGGCCACGCGCAATCAGGCGGGCGAGGTGGTGCGGGCGGCCCGCATCCCGTGTTCGCTCGGCGAGGTGTTCGATTTCGTCAGGGCGGGCGACCGGGTGTGGTTCGACGATGGCAAGATCAGCGGCGTCGTGAAGGCGAACGATGGCCGCGAGATCGCCGTCGAGATCATCTTCGCCGGCCCGAAGGGCAGCCGGCTGCGCCCCGAGAAGGGCATCAATTTGCCCGACACCGACATCGTCATCCCGGCGCTGACCGACAAGGATGTGGCCGATCTGACATCGATGGTGGGGGTGGTCGATCTTGTCGGCCTGTCCTTCGTGCGTCGGCCCGAGGACATCTACCTGCTGGAGGACCACCTGACGCGTCTGGATGCCCAGCACCTGGGGATCGTGCTCAAGATAGAAAACCGCTTCGCCTTCGACCACCTGCCGCAATTGCTGCTGGCGGCGCTGCGCTCGCCGCCGGTTGGGGTCATGGTCGCCCGCGGCGATCTTGCCGTCGAGGTGGGTTTCGACCGCCTGGCCGAGGTGCAGGAGGAAATCCTCTGGCTGTGCGAGGCGGCCCACGTGCCGGTGATCTGGGCCACCCAGGTGCTGGAGGAAATGGCCAGGACCGGCATGCCGTCCCGGGCCGAGGTCACCGACGCGGCGATGAGTGGGCGAGCCGAATGTGTCATGCTCAACAAGGGGCCCTATATCGTCGAGGCGGTCGATTTCCTGGGCGAGGTGCTGGAGCGCATGGATGCCCACCAGTCCAAGAAAACCGCCATGCTGCGCAAGCTGGCGGTTTCCCGCATGGCCTGAGGAGAAAGACGGGATTGCCGGCCGAGATCCACTATCCCTTCGCCGGCGTGCCGGCCAACGGCGAGGTCCGCGAGGCGGCGCCCGGCGTGTTCTGGGTGCGCATGCCGCTGCCCTTTCGCCTGGATCACATCAACCTGTGGCTGATCGAGGAGGACGACGGCTGGACGGTCATCGACACGGGTATCGCCTGCGAGGAAACCAAGGCGGCGTGGGAGCGGATCGTGGCGACCCACTGCGCCGGCAAGCCTTTGCGGCGCATGATCGTCACCCATTTCCATCCCGATCATGTCGGCCTGGCCGGCTGGATGGCGGATCGCTTCGGCGCCGCCCTGTGGATGCCGCTTGCAGAATGGGCGTTCGCGCGCGTCCTTGGCGCCGGCCGAAGCCCGGCGGCGGAGGAGGGGTATGGGCGCTTCTATCGCGCGGCCGGTTTCGGCCCCGACCGGATGGAACTTGTCGCCTCGCGCAGCGGCAACTACGCCACCCGCATTACCCCCATTCCCTTTGCCCTGCGGCGCATCGAGGATAACGAGGTGATCGCCATCGGCGGGCGGAACTGGCAGGTCATCGTCGGCGGCGGCCACAGCTACGAGCATGCCAGCCTGTATTGCGCCGAGTTGGGCGTACTGATCGCCGGCGATCAGGTTTTGCCGCAGATTTCCCCCAACATCAGCGTCTGGCCGTCCGAGCCCGAGGCCGATCCGCTCCGGCATTTTCTGGCCAGCCTGGAGAGGTTCCGCCAGCTACCCGAGGATACCCTGGTGCTGCCGGGGCACCGGCGCCCCTTTACCGGCCTGCATGGCAGGCTTGGGGCGCTGGCCACCCATCACGACGAGAGGCTGGCCCGGACATGGGAGGCCTGCGCGGAACCGCGCACCGGTCTTGACGTCTTGAAGGTGCTGTTCGAGCAGTCGTTGGACGACCACCAGGTTTTTTTCGCCGTCGGCGAAAGCCTGGCCCATCTTCACTTCCTGGTCGGCCAGGGCCGCATGACAAGGACATGCCGGGGCGATGGCGTCTGCCTGTTCGAGCGGTGGGGCGACTGCAACGCCTAGTCGCTGGGGGGAGACAGGCTGTTCAGCACGCGCAGCTTGCCATTCAGGATGTGGCGCTCAAAAGCGGCCGCGGCCCCTTCGTCGTCGTGCCCGGCGACGCAATCGAGGATCAGCCCGTGTTCGGCGCTCGAAACGCGCAGACGGTCCGGCCCTCGGATGCCGTGGCGGACGAACAGGCGCAACTCCTTTTCGATCGTTTCATGGTAGCTGGTCAGGCGTGGATTGCCGGCGAATTCGACAATCTTCGCGTGGAACAGGCGGTTCCCTTCGTGGTACGCGGATTGATCCTGCGCGTCGCGGGCCTTTTCCAGGTCATCGTAGACGGCCTTAAGGGCGTCGATCTGTTCGGACGTGGCGCGTTGGGCCGCGAGGCGGCCGGCGATTCGGGCCAAGCCCGAGCGGACGTCATAAAGGTGAAGGGCGTCGTCAAGGCTGATCGTGCGGACGAAGACACCCCGATTGCGGATGATCTTGACCAGCCCTGCCTTTTCAAGCGACCACGTCGCCTCGCGGATCGGTCCGCGGCTGACGTTCAGGCTGGTGGCGAGAGCATTTTCATTCAGCCGTTCGCCGGCGGCGATTTCGCCGTTGAGGATCATGCGCTCGATCTCGTCGCGCACGAGGGTCGTCAACGATCCCATGCGATTGCCGATCGGAATGGTTTCGTTGTCATCCATCGGTCGCAGCCTCCACGGCCATTCGTATCTTTGTGAATGTGAACGCCCGCTTCGGCAAAGGCAACACCGCTGCCATAACGATCCCTGCGGGCAGCGTGGCCGGTTCGCTCAGAAGCCGAACAGGGCGGCCGGGTTGTCGACCAGGATTTTCCGAAGCGCCGCGATGTCGTCGGTCCAGTCGGCAAGGATGTCGAGCAGGTCGGCGTCGTTGGGTTTCTCCCGGACGCTCGGATGCGGCCAGTTGCTTCCCCACAGCATCCGTTCCGGGGCAGCGTGGATCAGCGCGCGGGCATGCGCCGCGCAGTCCCGGTAATCCGGTGGGCCGGCCCGCGACACATGATAGGGGGCCGACAGCTTGACCCAGCAGCGGCCGGTATCGAGCAGGCGAAGCAGGCTTTTGAACGCGGCGCGCTCGGTGCCGCCATCGACGGGGATGCGTCCCATATGGTCGATTACCACCTCGACGGGCAGGGCGGCCAGGCGTGGGGCCAGATCGACCAGACCGTCACCGTCGAGCTGGATCTGGACATGCCAGCCGTGCGGGCGAATGCGGGCGGCGACCGGTTCCAGGACGTCGAAAGGCAGGCACCCCGCCACCATGTCGTGAAAGCGCACGCCGCGCATCCCGGCGGCGTGCAGGCGCGCGATCTCGGCTTCCGGGGCCGCCGGATCGATCACCGCGATGCCGCGGCCGTCGGGGGCCATCCGGGCAATGGCGTCGAGCACGCAGGCGTTGTCGGCGCCATAGGCGCTGGGCTGGACGAAGACGGTCCGTTGCAGGCCCAGCCGTTGGCGGAGCGCCAGGTAGACTTCCAGGGGAACGTCGGGGGGCGGCGTCTTGATCGACGGGGCGTAGGGAAAGCGGGCCGCCGGACCGTAGACATGCATATGGCAATCGCAGGCTCCGGCCGGCACCGTCAGGCGGGGCCGACGGGGAGAGGGATCTGGGCCGGCGGCGGGAGGGAGGGTGCATTCCATGACGCGGGCGCCTTACTTCCCAGGGAGGGTGCCGGCGTTCCACAGATCCTGGACGAGCGCTCCCAGCGAGGAATGGTCGAGATCGGCTCGCCCGCTGTTGCACAGAGCCTGCATCATCTGCGCGACCAGGGCGGTCAGCGGCATGAAGCCGCCGACGCTGGCGCCGACACCGGCCGCCAGCTTCATATCCTTGAGCATCAGGCGGGCGCGGAAGCCGGGCGCGAATTTTCCCTCGATCATCCGCTGCGCGTGATTTTCGAGGACGAAGCTGCGGGCCCCGCCGCCCAGCAGGGCTTCCCGCACCGAGGCCGGGTCGACGCCCATCCTGCGGCACAGCGCCACCATCTCGGCGCAGGCCATCATGGTGCCGGCGATGACCAACTGGTTGCAGGTCTTGGCCACCTGGCCGGCTCCCGCGGGGCCGATGTGCTTGAGCGTCTTGCCCATGCATTCGAGGATCGGGCGCACCTTGTCCACCACGCCGGCGTCGCCGCCGATCATCATGGAAAGGGTGCCCTCCTCGGCACCCTTCGCGCCGCCGCTGACCGGCGCGTCGACCATCTCGATCCCCTTGGCGGCAAGGCGCGCCGCGAAGTCCTGTGTCGCCGTTGCCGAGATGGAACTGCAATCGACCACCACGGTCCCGCGCCTCGCCGCCGTGGCGACGCCCTTCTCCCCGAAAAGGATGCCTTCGACATCGGCGGTATCGGGCGCCGAGATCACGATGACGTCGGCCGACACTGCAACGCCGGCGGCCGATCCGCCATCACGGGCCCCAGCCGTCACCATTGTTTTTACCTTGGCGGCATCGATGTCGTACACGGCGAGGGCGTAGCCGGCCTTGAGGATGTTCGAGGCCATGGGCTTGCCCATGACGCCAAGGCCGATGAAGCCGACGGCCACTGGGTTCTTCGATGTCGACATGGCTTGTCTTTCCCTTCCGGTCGAGATTTCCGGGCGCCGGGCGTCCGATCAGATGTTGGCGGGCAAGGCCTGATGGCTCTTGATCTGGCGCCGAACGGTGAAAATGACGGCAATCAGGGCGAGCAGCAGGAAAAACGCCGAGATTGGGTGGGTGAGGAAGGTCATCAGGCTCCCTTGCGACTTTATCAGGGCTTGGCGCATGCTTTCCTCGAGTGGCGGGCAGAGGATGAAGGCGATGAGCAGCGGCGCTGCCGGCACGCCGAACAGGCGCAGGACGTAGCCGAGAAGGCCGGCGCCGACCATGACGAAGACATCGAAGATGCTGTTGCGGATGGCATAGCTGCCGGCGGCGCACATGGCCAGGATGACCGGGTAGAGCAGAACCTTCGGGACTTTAAGGACCTGGACGATCGGCTTCAGCGCCAGCCAGCCGACGATGCCCATGAAGACCAGCGAGGCGAACAGCGCGACATAGACGGTATAGACGACGTCGGGGTGGTTGATGAAGATCAGCGGCCCGGTGGTCACGCCCTGGATCAACAGGGCGCCCAGCAGGATGGCCGTGGGCGGATCGCCGGGAATGGCCAGCGCCAGCATGGGGATCATCGCCGATCCGGTCACCGCGTTGTTGGCCGATTCCGAAGCGGCGACGCCCTCGATGGCGCCCCTGCCGAAGCGCTCGGGTTCCTTGGAGGCACGTTTGGCCTCGGCATAGCCGAGGAAGGTGGCGATCGCGGCCCCCAGGCCGGGCAGCATGCCGACGAAGGAACCGAGGAAACCCGAACGGATCATCGGACCGAAGCTCCGCCGCCAATCGTCGCGGGTCAGGCGGTTGGCATCCTTGTCGATATCTTTGATGTCGATCAGCTTGGCGCCGGTGGTGAACGAGTCCTCGGCCTGGGCCAGCATCTCGGCGATGGCGAACAGCCCGATGAGCAGCGGGATGTAGGCCAAGCCGTCGTAAAGATCGTAAACGCCGAAGGTAAAACGTGGCACCGACAGCATGGGATCGGCGCCGACAGTGGCAAGCAGCATGCCGATGGCGGCGGCAAGCAGGCCCTTGATGATCGTATCACCGGACAGCACGGCGACGATGGTCAGCGCGAAGACCAGCAGGCTGCAGATCTCGGCCGGTCCGAATTTCAGGGCGAAGGCCGCCAATTGTGGCGCGATGACGATGAGCAGCACGATGCTGAACAGGCCGCCGTAGAAGGAGGCGATCAGCGCCATCTTAAGCGCTTTGAGGGCCTTTCCCTGTTTGGCCAGTTCGTAGCCGTCGATGCTGGTGGCGGCCGAGGCCGGCGTGCCTGGCGTGTTGATGAGGACGGCGGAAATGCTGCCGCCGTAAATTCCGGCGCCGTAGAGACCGAGAAGCATGAGGAGCGACGGCGTCAGCGGCATGGTGATGGTCAACGGCACGGCGAGCGCGATGGCCATGGTGACGGTCAGTCCGGGAATCGCCCCGATAACGATGCCGACCGCGGTGGAGGCCAGCAGAATGGCGATGTTCAGTGGCTCGAAAACGGTAACAATGGCATTGAGGAACATATCCATGGCGCTCAGATCGGCAGGTCGAACAACCCGACGGGCAGTTCGAGCAAAAAGAATTTCAGGAAAACGAATTTGGTGATGACGGCGACGCCGACGGCCATCGGCACGATGATGTACCAGCGTCGCTCGCCGAACATCGTGAAGAACAAGGCCAGCGCGGCGATCGTCGACAGGGTGAAGCCGGCGACATCAAGAAGCGCCACGTAGCCCAGCGTCAGGAGCAGGGACGCCGCGACGCGCCCTCTGGCCTTGCGGTCGCGGAGGCCGGACAGCTTGTTGTGCCCCTCGGGGTGGACAACGACGCCCAGCCCCAGCAGCAGACACAGGACCCCCGCGATGTAGGGGAACATGCGGGGACCCACCGAATAGTAGGTCCCCGCGGTATGCTGCCAATCATCCGGGATGGAGGGGACGGCCAAGGTCAGGAAGAGCAAGGCCAGAATACAGACGGTAGCGCCAAAAACGCGGTCCACGCTCATGGTTCTTGCTCCTCCCCATCCGTTATTCGCGACCTACTTCGCCAAGCCTGCCGCGGCCTCGCCGATGGCTTTCGACATGGCCTTCACGCCGGCCATGAAGTCGTCGCCATTCAGGTACGCCGTCTCCATCGACAGCTTGTTCGCCATGGCTTTCCATGTCGCGCTGTCCATGCCCTTCTTGAAATTGTCGTGCAGGTACTGGACCGCCTCGTTGGGGGTGCCGGCCGGGGCGAATAGGCCCTTCTGGTTCTCGATATAGACGTTGTATCCGAGTTCCATCAGGGTCGGCGCGTTCTTGTAGGCGGCGTAGCGGGTTTCAGAGGGCAGGGCGATGGGAATCGCCTGGCCGGAGTCGAGTTGGGCGCTGGTTTCCTCGGGCGCTCCCATGGTGATGTCGATATGGCCGCCCAGCAGGGCCGCCATCATCGGCGCACCGCCCTTGTAGGGCACGTGCTGCATCTCGATGCCGAGCGCCTTGGTGGTCACCAGCATGACCGCGTGATAGATCGATCCCTGGCCTGACGAGCCATAGGACAGCTTGCCGGGATTGGCCAGGGCTTTGGCCTTCAGGTCGGCGATGCTGTTGATGCCGCTGCCGGCCTTGGAAATGAGAAAGACGCGCTGGCGGATCAGGCGCATGACCCCCCGGAAGTCGTCCAGCGAGTAGGTGACTTTCTGGAAATTGGGAACGGCCGTGCTTTCACTGCCACCGGCCACCAGCAGGGTAAGCCCGTCGGCCTTTTCGTTTTTGACGAAATCCGCCGCCAGGGCGCCGCTGGCCCCGGCCTTGTTTACGACGACCAGCGGAACGGGGAAGAATTCCTGGCTCGATGCGACAAGGTTGCGGGCGACGAGGTCGGCACCGCCGCCGGGTGCGAACCCGACGACGATCTTGATCGGTTTGGTCGGTTCCCAGGCTTGCGCCCCGACAGTGAAGACGAGAGCGGCCGCAGTGGTCGTCACGGCCAAGACGATTTTGAACTTCGACATGCTCTATACCTCCTGTTTGTGCCTGATTTCTTCGTTTTTTGTCTTTGCCTCCCCTTGTGGCCCAAGGGATGGGTGATTCGTCCGATCGCTCCGATCCGGGGACCGAAAAGCTTGTCGTGGCCTCCTACAACTTGAGAGACTTGAGGAAGTCGGACCGCGTCCGCGCGGCAGCCATCATGAAGGCGACGTCGCCGCCGCCCAGCAGCAGGCGCACGCCCATGCGGATGAACTTCTCCATCAGCGCGTGATCGTAGACGCCGCCCATGCCGGCGAACTTGCCGTGCTTTCGTGTGGCGGCGATCATGGCGGCGTAGGCGGCCTCGACGCGCGCGTGGCCGAACTGTCCGGGGATGCCCATTTCGGCGGCGAGGTCGTTGGTGCCGATGAGCAGGGCGTCGATGCCCTCGACGGCGGCGATGACATCGGCGTTGTCAACGGCCTGCGGTGTTTCCAGCATCGCCACCACCAGGGTGTTGCGATTCAACGCCTCGATCGCGTCGGCGACCGGCATCGTGCGGAATCCAAGCTGCGGCATGGGGGCGGTCAGCGACCGGTGGCCGATCGGCGGATACTTGCAATTCTCGACCACCTGACGGGCCTGTTCGACGGTATTGACGTGGGGCACCACGACGCCCTGGGCACCGCCGTCGAGAACGCGGGTGGCGTGGAAGTGCTCGTGCGCCGGAACCCGGACGATCGGCGTGATGCCGGTCGGCAGCGCGGCGACCGAAATCTGCACGGCGGCATCGACGTCCATGGTGTTGTGTTCCATGTCGATGAAAAGCCAGTCGTAGCCGCATTCCTTGGCGATGCCGGCGACGTTGGCCATCCGCCAATGAACGACGCTGAAGGCGATCGCCATCTGCCCGGCTTCCAATTTCTTCTTCGTAGTGTTCTCGACGATCGCCATCTCTGCGCTTTCTCCTTGATGGGCAACGGCGGCCGGCCCGGCCGCCGGACTTCTACATTCCGGCGGACGACAGGCTTTCCAGCATGCGCCGCTTGCCGTTGAGGATGTGGCGTTCGAAGGCAGCCGCCGCCCCTTCGTCGTCGCCCTTGACGATGCAATCCAGGATCTGCTTGTGCTCGCCGTTGGAGACGCGCAGGCGGGCTGGGCCGAGAACGCCGCGCCGGACAAACAGCCGCAGTTCCTTCTCGGTGGTTTCGTGATAGCTGATCAGCCGCGCGTTGCCGGTGAACTCGACCAGACTGGCGTGGAACCGGCGGTTTCCTTCGTTGTAGGCCGCTTGGTCCTGGGTTTCGCGTGCCCGCTCCAGCGCTTCGTAGAGGCCGGTCAGGACGGCGATCTGCTCGGCGGTGACCCGGCTGGCCAAAAGGCGGCCGGCAACGCGGGCCAAGCCGGAGCGAACGTCATAAAGGTGAAGGGCATCCTCGAGGCTGATCTTGCGCACGAAGACGCCGCGGTTGCGCACGATCTGAACCAGGCCGGCCTGTTCGAGCGACCAGGTCGCCTCTCGCAACGGTCCGCGGCTGACATTCAACTGGGCGGCCAGCGCGTTCTCGTTCAGGCGCTCGCCGCCGGCGATTTCGCCGCTCAGGATCATGCGCTCGATCTTCTCGCGCACGATCGTAGTCAGTGACCCCGTCCTTTCCAGAACGGGATCGGCCTCCGTCTCCAGAGTCATGCCGCCCCACAATTATTGTTAACAATTTAGGGCGAACTTTGAACAATTATCAAGAAGTTGTCAACAGATGTGCGAGGCCGTGCTGGGGGCTGCAGGGCGATCAGAACAGGTAGGTAAAGGCCAGAGAGCCGTAATGGTCGCCTTCCCGCTGAGTTTCGAATTCTTTCGTCCGAAAGATCTGGGTGAAGGAGACGCGCACCCGGTTGTAGGTGGCCACGATGCCGAACTGAAGGTCTCCGATGAGGGGGAGGCTGTCGACGCTGGGACTGTCGGAGAAGGTGTTGCCGTCGAGGAAGATGTTGCGGGCGACGGCCCGTCCCTCGATGCCGGCGAACGCATACCAACCCCATTCGTCGCGCCGCTTCACCAGGCCGGCGCCGGGCAGGCTGGGACGGATGAAGGGCGGCCCGTAGTCGAGGTCTAAGTTGTGACCGAAGCGAATCGAGGCGCCGACCGCGCCGTAAGTGAAGATATTGCCGAGCGCCACCCCGGCCTTCGGCGTGACGTCGAGCTCGAAACCACTGACGGTGGCGGCGATCGACTGGCGCATGCGGGCCTCGTAGGTGAGGACGACGCCGGGTTCGTTGTCCAACTGATGGCTCCAGCCGCGCGGCTCGGGCGAGTTGATCAGCTTGTGCCACATCTTTTGGGTCTGGCCGGCCAGCGAAAGGGGGCCGACGACGCCAAGATCGAGGGCGACGTTGTGAAGCAGGTTGCGCTGCGCGTCCTCGACGGCAACACCGAAGGTGGCATAGAGCCAACCGGCGTAAGGGCGGTCGGCGGGATCGGGGTCGGAACGCGAAATGTCCTCGGGCGTGTACATGTTCTGCCCTAAGCCGAAGACGAACGTCAGGTGGTCCTTGGAGTCGATGCCGGGAACCAGAAGGGCGCCCTCGCGCATCCAATCGGGCACCGTCTTGGGCGAGGGGAGCCACGAAATGCGCATGCCCTGCGTGTAATGACTGTCGGACCCGCTGCCGAACAGGTCGTTTTCCACCTGCAGGGTCACGGCATCCGGCTGGCTGGCGGGCTCTTCGGCGGCGACCGGAGGGAGGAAGGCCATGATGGCGGCACCCGCGATGAGGGCGGCGCCGGCCACTCTTGTGCACGTCGCCGACTTTCCACTCGCTTCGCCCATACCGATCCACCTATCTGTCGTTCCCGCCATCATAGCATCTCTTTGTGCTTTATCGATGACCGGCACATAGCAACCGATTGTGGCAAAATCTAGCGGGTATTCTGTGGCCTCGGCCACATAGAAAAAGCCCCCGGCTTGCGCCAGGGGCCTGTCGTTCGAGCGGAACTTTTGCGTCAGACCTTGACGATGCCGCCCTCATTGGTTTGCATGCCGGCAGCCTTCAGCCCGGCCGGGTCCTTGACGCGGCATTCGGCCAGCGCGTCGTACTCGGGGGTGAAGCCGAGGCCGGGGGCGTCGGGGATCTTGACCTTGCCCTTCTCGGGGCCGGGCGCACCCTTGAAGAACTTCTGGCCGGCCTGCCACATGCCCCAGTGGAACTCGACCAGCCAGCCGTTCATCAGGCCGGCCATGGTGTGCATGTTGAAAATCGGCCAGCCGGCGCCGTTGGCGATGCGAAGGTTGTAGGCCTGGGCCATGTGGGCCGCCTTCACGGTCTCGGTATAGCCGCCGTTGTAGCAGCAGTTGGGCTGCAGGATGTCGACCGCGTGATGCTCGATCAACTCGCGCAGGCGCCAGCGATGCCCCTCCATCTGGCCGCAGGCGATCGGCACGTTGGTGCGCCGCCTCAGATCGGCGAGCGCGCGGGCGTCGTTCTGGTGCAGCGGCTCCTCGAACCAGGTGAGGTCGCAGTCCTCGACCGCCCGGCACAGCATGAGCGCCTCGTTGGGCGGGAAGCGGTAGTTGGCGTCGATCATCAGGTCGACGTCGGGGCCGACCGCGTCTCGCACCGCATGGACGCGCCGGGCGTCTTCCCGCCAGCCGCCCTTGTCGTTGGCAACCACCATCTTGAGGCGGGTGTGACCCTCGGACACGAACTTCTTGGCGTACTCGACGAGCTGGTCGATGGAAAAGAAGGGGTAGCCGAAGGTAATGTAAGTGCCGGCCCAGTCCCGGTAGCCGCCCAGAAGCTGCGCCACCGTGCGTCCGGTGGCCTTGCCGTGGATGTCCCAGCAGGCGATGTCGACGGCCGACAGCGCGTTGGAGACGACGCCGGTGTAGGCGCGGGGATTGACCTTCCACCACACGGCATGGTGGATCGCCTCGGTGTCGCGCGGGTCCATGTCCTTAATCACGGGAAAGATCTCGTGCTCGATGGCGGCGATGGTGGCCCAGGGCAGGAAGGCGCCGGTGACGCCACAGCCCTTGAGGCCGTCGTCGGTTTCGACCTCGCAGAAGATGAGCACGCGATGTTCGAGCGGCTTGTCGATCATCGGCAGGTAGATCGGGAACTGATGGACGCTGGCCGTTATCTTCTTAATCTTCATAACCAATGCTCCGTGGTGTCAGGATCGGTGAACGCGCGCCCCCGGCACGCGTTTGCAATGAGCCGGACCTTCCCGGAAGCGTTTCCAATAGTTTGTTATGTTTCAGATTATTATAAAGGCAACTTAATCTAGAGTTAGAAGTGAAGTCAGGCGGCGGACATCGTCGAGGCGTTCGAGGTCGCGGACCGTTTCGACGACTTCCTTGGCTTTCTTCCCCGGCCATCCGGCGAAGGCCGCGCACTGGCCGAATTTCTCGGCCTCTTCGTCGTAGGACATGGGGTTGGCCGGGCTGCCCTTGCCGAAATCGGCGCGGCCCGACACCGTGCGGCCGTCGGTCAGGCTGATGTCGATGATCGTCGTCATCTTGTCATAGCCGGCCGCCTCGGCCTCGGGATGAACCCCGAAATCGATGCGCTCGATCATCTCCTGCACGTCGGGCCGGTTGACCACCTCGTCGGTAAATTCGGCCAGTCCCGCCTTGCCTTCGACCAGCAGGATGGCGATGCAGAATTCCATGCTGAACTTGGCCTGCAACTCGTTGGTCGGTCGGTGGTGGATCAGCGCGTTCGGCATGTTGTGGTTGGTGCCGACCTTGACCGCGCGCACCTTGTCGGCGGTGACGCCATGGGCCCGAATCAGGCGTGCCAATTCGGTCATGCCGGGATGGGTGAGAGAGCCCGACGGGTGGGGCTTGATCGACACGCCCGGGAACTGGAACGTCCACGGATTACCGAGCTTGCCCTGGATGGCGTCTGCGTCGAAACCGCCGCCGTGCGCCTGGAAGAAACCGCGCGGCGCCTCCAGGATGCGATCGGCGGTGGTCCAGCCCAGGGCCGCGAAATCGGCGGCGACGACGCCGCTTTCGGCGGCGCGGCCGGCGTGGAACGGTTTGGTCATGCTGCCGAAGTTCTCGCGCAGCCCTGCCGACTGGCTACCGGCCAGGGCCAGCGCACGGCGGGTCGCCTTGGCATCGAGGCCCTTCAGCTTGGCTGCTGCTGCCGCTGCTGCGAAGGGGCCGCAGGTGGCTGTCGAATGGAAGCCGTGCTGGTAGTGGCGTGGCGAGATGGCCTCGCTGATCTTGCACTCGACCTCGACGCCGACGTGATAGGCGAGCATCAACTCGGCCCCCGACAGTCCGCCGGCTTCGGCCACCGCCAGGGTGGCGGGCAGGCAGGGTGCCGTCGGATGGGTGAGAAGGCCGTAGACCCGGTCCTTGCCCACCGCCAGCTGGGTGTCGTCGTAGTCGTCGGCGTGGATGGCGGTGCCGTTGGCGAAGGCGGCGAAGCGGGGGGGAACCTTGAGGCGGGTGCCCAACACCGAGGCGGGGCCGGTAAGCGCCATCGAGGAGAGATACGTCGTGACCAGTTCGCCGCTTTTGGCGGCGGTGCCCGATAGGGCCAACCCCAGCCCGTCGAGGATGGATTTTTTGCCCAGTTCGACGAGGTCGTCCGGCAGGTCCGAGCTTCGGGTGCCGGTGATGAAGCCGACCACCTCGTCGGTCAGGCCGCGGCCCTTCTCGGGATCGATTTCCGGGGTGAACTTCCTGATCGGCGTTTGGTTCATCTAGACCTCGTCCTCGCGTTCGTTTCCTGGGGAGCCCCGGCTTCGGTGAAAAATCAGACGACGGCGGCGAGGCGGGATGCCGCCTGCTGGCGGCGGACCTCGGCCATCCGGCAGACCAGCAGGAACGCCTGGCGCAGTCCTTCGGGGTTGGCGACGCCCTTGCCGACGATGTCGAAGGCGGTGCCGCTGGCCGGCGTCGTGATCGGTACGGGAAGGCCGCCGCTGACCGTGACGCCCCGCGAGAATCCCATCAGCTTCATCGCGATCTGGCCCTGGTCGTGATACATGGTGACCACGGCGTCGAATTGTCCATCGCGCGCCTTCACGAAAATGGTGTCGGCGGCGAACGGGCCGTGGGCGTCGATGCCGGCGGCCTTTGCCTGGCCGACGGCGGGGGCGATGATGTCGATCTCCTCGCGGCCGAACATGCCGCCGTCGCCGGCGTGCGGATTGAGCGCGGCGACCCCGATGCGCGGGCTGGCAATCCCGGCGCCACCCAGCGTGTTGTGGGCCAGGCGTATCGCCCGCAAGACCCGCCCGGGGGTGATGAGGGGGCAGACGTCCTTGAGCGCGATGTGGGAAGTGACGCGGGTGGTCCACAATCCCTCCAGCACGTTGTGCTCGCAGAAGGGACCGTCGAAGTCCAGTTCTTGGGCGAAGAAGATGTGTTCGTCGGCGACCGGGCAACCGCCCAGCTTCAGGGCGTACTTGTTGAGCGGCGCGAAGCAGAACCCGTCGAGGTCGCCCCGCTTGGCCAGCGCCAGCGCGACCCTAAGCGCGACGACGCACGAACGGCCGCCGGCTTTGGTGGCTTTGCCCGGCGTCACGTCCTCGGGGGCGATTCCGGGAACGTCGAGGAAGGGCAACTCCCGGCCCGGGAAATCGGCCTCGGCAAGGTCCGCGATGACGCGGACGGGGACGTGGCAGCCGGCTACCGCTTCGCCAGTTCGCAGAATGCCCTCGTCGCCGATGATGACGATATCGGCGCGCTCCCGAATGTCGGCGGCCGCCAGAAGCTTGGCCGCCAGTTCGGGACCGACCCCGTTGGGGTCGCCAAGGAGCACGCCGATCCGCGGTTTCATCGTCTTCTCTCCATGCTCTACAGAACAAGTCGGGGCGGCAGGGATCTTTCGCCATGGGAACGGCGGCGAGAGGATTTCTGGGCTCGGAGCGTCGCCGGGAAGCAAGTCTCCCTTTCCAATGCCAAAGAGGGTACAAACTCCCCGCAAAATGTGTCAACATCAAAGTGTCGACAGTATGCACATTTAATAATTCTAACGTGCCGGTTCCGGAAAGGGGCTTGGCCGAGGGCGGAGAAACCATGAAAGTTTTCGTGCTGGATGCGATTAACCCGAAAGGAATCGACGTGCTGCGCCAGCAGGCGGAGACGGTCCTGTGGGACGATCCCGGCATCGGCCGTTGGCGCGACGAGGCGGACGGCGTCATTCTGCGCGGCAACACCCCGATCACGGCGGCGGATTTCGCCGCGGCGGTCCGGCTCAAGGCGGTCAGCAAACAGGGAACCGGCGTCGACAGGATCGATCTGGCGGCGGCGCGCGCTCACGGCGTGCGGGTGATGAACACGCCGGCCCTCAACGCCGAGGCGGTTGCCGAAATGGCCATGACGCTCGCGCTGTGCGCCGCCAGACAGGTGCCGATGCTCGATCGGCTGCTGCGATCCGGTACGCCGGTGGCGCGCGAGGATTTCGACGGCAGCCGGGCCGGCGGCGCCCAGGGGTTCTGGGGCAAGACGGTCGGCATCCTGGGCATGGGCGCCATCGGGCGGCGGACCGCGGAGAAATGGCGGGGCGCCTTCGCGATGAACGTGGTCTGGCACGATCCCTACGTTCCGGCCGGGGCGCTCGCCGATGCCGGCCGGCGCGCCGAGACCCTGGCCGACCTGTTGCCGGAGATCGATCTTCTGTCGGTCCACGCGCCGCTGACCGCCGAAACCCGCGGGCTGATCGGGCGCGGTGAACTGGCCATGATGAAGCCGACCGCCATCGTGGTCAGTGTCGCCCGTGGTGGCATCGTCGACGAGACGGCGCTTTACGACGCGCTGGCCTCCGGGGCGCTTTTCGGGGCGGCCCTGGATGTCTTCGAGCGGGAGCCGCCGGCGGTCGATCATCCGCTGTTTCGCATTCCCACGTTCGTCGGCACGCCCCACGTCGGCGCCGGTACCATCGATTCCCGTGAGCAGACGTCGGTGGCCGTGGTCGAGCAACTGCTGGACGTGCTTAACGGCGGGAAGGGGCGGAATGTGCTGGCCTGATTCTTCCTACGGATTGCCAATTGTTGACAACTAGTCGCGTTTCAACCACATTCCGGCCCGCCATGAGCGAACAAGATTCCGATATCCGAACCAAGGTCGCCGAGACCCTCGAAATCCTGCGGACGCACTCGCTGACGACGATCGTGCTGCAGGAACTCGAACGGAGGATCCTGTCCGGCGAATTGAAGCCGGGCGAGCGCATCAACGAAAAGGCCTTGGCCGCCAGCCAACTGGTCAGCCGGGGCCCGATCCGCGAGGCCTGTCGCCGGCTCGAGCAGGCCGGGTTGGTCGAGATCATCGTCAACCGCGGGGTCTTCGTCCGCAAGCTCAACCCCAAGGACGCCGCCGACCTGTGCGACATCCGCGCGTCCCTGTCCGCGCTGGCCGGGCGCATTCTGGCGGTCGACATCACCGCCGATCAACTGGACACCCTCAAGGACATGGTGAAGCGCATGGAGAAGATGGCGGCTGCGGGGGATGTCGAAGCCTACTATCCGCTGAATGTCGAATTCCACGACACCATTCTGCGGTTCACCGGCAACGAGCGCCTGATCGCCATGTGCGCGGCCATCGACAAGGAGCTCTATCTGTTCCGCCGCCGCAGCCTGCACGTCGGCATCGGCCTCGACCGGTCGGCCGCCGAGCACCGCAAGATGATCGCGGCGCTGAAAGCGCGTGATGCCCAAGGGGCCGCCCAGGTCTTCGCGGAACACGCCAACACCGGCAAGGAACGCCTGCTCGGCGCCTTGCCGGAAGTCGACAAAAGCGACGCATAGGCAAAAAAAGGGAGGGACATCGCGTCCCTCCCCGTCAGGTCACGTGACAGACTGACTACTTTCTGCTTTGGAACATCTTGAATAGCAGCGGGCTGAACAGGCCGATGATCGTCAGCACGAAGAACACGTCGACGATCGGCCGCTCGAAGAAGCGTAGCCAGTTGTGATCGAAGATGATCAGCGACTGCTTCAAGGTGTTCTCCATCAATTCACCCAGCACCAAGCCCATGATAATGGGGGCCGGCGAGAATCCGTGCCGTCGCCCGACGTAGCCGATCAGGCCGAACGCCAGCATGACGTAGATGTCGACGACGTTCTGTTCCAGCGAATAGGCGCCGACCATGGCCAGCACGAAGACAGCTGGCCACAGGAAGGTGTTGGGGATCAGCGTGATGCGGGCAAACAGCTTGGCGCCCACGATGCCGATGCCGAGGAACAGGAAGTTGGCGACCATCATGGCGGTGAAGATGGCGTACAGGAAATGTGGCTGTTCGATGAACAGATGCGGGCCCGGACGCAGGCCATGCACCATCAATGCCCCCATGATGACGGCGGTGGTGGCGCTGCCCGGGATGCCAAGGGCCAGTGTGGGCACCATGGCACCGCCGGTGGCCGCGTTGTTGGCCGTTTCCGGCCCGGCGACGCCTTCGATGGCGCCGTGACCGAATTTTTCGGGTTCCTTCGACCAACGCTTCGCTTCGTTGTAACCGATCATGGAGGCTACGGTGCCGCCTTCGGCCGGCAGGACGCCGATGAAGGTGCCGATGAAGCTGGATCGGATCATCGTCTTCCACACTTTGCGGAAGTCCTCGAGCGAGGGTAACTTCACCGCCTCGGCGGCCAGACGTCGATATACCCGGTCAAGAACGTTGGCCTGGGTCAGCAGTTCGGAAATGCCAAAGATGCCGATCATCACCGGGATGAAGTCGATGCCGTCAAGGAGTTCCGGAAAACCGAAGGTAAAACGTTCGACGCCGGTGGTGAAATCGACGCCGACGGTGGCGATCAGCAGTCCGAATGCACCGCCGATCAGGTTCTTGACCGCCGATTCGCCGCTGATGGCCGCCAGCATGGACATGCCGAAGAGGGCCAGCGCGAAATACTCCGGCGCTCCAAAGTTGTAGGCCAAGCGAGCCAGAGCCGGCGCCGCCAACAACAGGGCGAAGACGCTGAAGGTCCCGCCGACAAAGCTGCTCCATACCGCCATACCCAGCGCTCGGCCAGCCTGTCCCTGTTCGGCCATCGGATAGCCATCGAACGAGGTGGCGCACGCCGCAGGGGTGCCGGGTGAATTGATGAGGATGGCGGTAATTGCTCCGCCGTAGGTGCCAGCGCAGTAAAGCGCCGACAGCATGGCAATGGCGGGGATGACATCCATGGAAACCGTGAACGGCAGCAGCAGGGCTACCGCCATGGTGGAGCTCAGGCCCGGCAGGGCGCCGATCATGACTCCGCCAAGGGTCCCGGCGAAGATGACAAAGAGGGAGAAGGGATCCGTGAGGATCGCCATTCCATGAAGAAGGTTTTCCATCGTGCCGTCGTCCTCAGAACATGTCTTTGAAGATGCCGAGGGGGAACTGAACCTCCAGGACACCGTGGAACAGCTCGTATATCGCAATGGGGAGGACGACGACGAAGGTGCCGACAGCCTTGTAGCGGCGGTCACCCCAAAGAAGGGGAATTGCAGCGCAGGCAATGACCATGCCGCCGAAGATTCCGAGCCAGTTGATGGACAACGCCGCTACCACGAGGATCGCCCCAGTGTAGTAGACTATCGGCTTGATGGGCTTCTTGGATTTTTCTGTTCGCGTACGGCTCTCGAAGACGAGGACGACGGCGAGGAAAATGAGGGTTCCCAGCAGCAATTGCGGATACGATTCGGGAGGCACGCCCTGGGTCAACGCCGAAGGGACCTCGTCGAAAGTAGTGGTGATCCAGAAGAAGATGGCCGAAAGGACGATGACCGTGACGGCCACCTTGTCGTCGCCCCGCAGCCGGGGGCGGGCCGGAATTTCCGGCCCTGCCCCTTTGGCGGGAGCGTTCGACAGAGGTTGTTGATCGCTCATGAGATGCTTCTTATTCAATAGGGTTGCGGAAGGGGCGCGCTACTTGATGAAGCCCAATTCCTTCAGCTGGGCCTGGGTCTCTTCGTAGAGGTCCTTCATCTGCGCTTGCCATTCCTTGGCGCCGACCACGCTGTCCGGGCCCAGGCCAACGCTCTTCAGGTAGGTCTGGAAGACGCTGTCCTTCATGCTGCCCATCAGGGCCTTTTCCAGCACGTCCACCCGATCCTGCGGGGTGCCCTTGAGGGCGACGACGCCGCGCACCGTCGACATCTTGACCGGGATGCCCAACTCGCCCGCGGCTGCGGTGTTCGGGGTGATGTCCTTGCGCTTCATGGTCAGCGACAGGATGGGCTCGATCTCGCCGGCCTGAACCTGAGCCTCGGCTTCCGAATAGTTTACCACGCCGACGTCGACGTCGCCGCCGATCAACGCGGTGGCGATATGGGCGCCGCCCTTGTAGGGAACGTAGTCGAACTGGAAGCCGCCCTTAACCTTCTTGGCGAAGGAGGCGATGGCGATGTGGTCGACACCGCCGACCTGGGTGCCGGCAACCTTGAGCTTGCCTTTCTGGGCGGCTTCGATCATGGCCTTGGCCGAGGCGTACTTGCCCTTTTTGATCATCAGGTACTGGGGATCGTCGGTCATGCGCGCAATGCCGACGAGGTCTTCGAACTTAACCTTCACCTTGCCCTGGGCGATGGTCGCCAAGTGGCTCGGCGTGATCGCCAGAATGGTGTAGCCGTCGGCGGGCTGGCTTTCCAGGAAATTGATCGACACAGCGCCATTTCCGCCCGTCTTGCTGAGCACCACGAGGTCCTGCTTCAGCGCGCTGCGGGCTTGCAGCAGCATCATGCGGACCGAAACGTCGGTGCCGCCACCGGCACCCGCATGGGTGACGACCTGGATCGGCTTGCTGGGAAACTTCTCTTGCGCCTGCACGGGGCCGGCCACCAGGCCCACGGCGAGAGCCATGGAAGCGCCAACCACGCAGGCGCGCCGCGTCAGGCGATGTTTGTGAAGACTCCGTTCCGTCATCTTACGTCCTCCTTGTTAAGCAGAGTTAAGCTAAGACGCTGTCGAATTCCGTGCCTATGTTGTCGTCCCGGGCATTCTTACCGCCATGCCGCGCCAAAAGCCGTCCCGCTTCATGAAAGCGGAGCGGAGCGAGTCTGCATCGTGGCGTCGGCTGAAAGGGCAGGCAAACCGTCCCCCTGTTGGTCATAATTTTTCCCGAAATCTTGCCAACCGCCGGGGGAGTCTGTCAATAGTTGATTGTCAACGATTTTTGCGGAGGTGGAGTCTCACGGTGGGCTTGGCTTGGCGCGTCCCCGCACTTTGCATGCGACGACCCATAGGTACTGGAAAACCGCCGCAATAGCCTTACAATCATTGTGGCGACACGGAATCGCGCCAAGATTGGCCGAGAATCAAGGACTGCGGCGATGTACGCGTGCCGTTTGGGAATTCTGCGCGCCCGCGTCGAGGTTTTCCGCATCGTGGGAGTTTGCCGTCAAAATAGCAGATCGTTAACAGTTGACAGATTGGGGAAGATGGGTCAATTTTTGACCCTCAGGTGAAGGATTCCATGAGCACAATTCGATCAATATCGTCGGTAACGCAGGCCCCGGAGCAGAGTCTGAAGATCCTGCGCACGCAGTCGCTTTCGAGCGTCGTCTTCGAGAGCCTGGAACACGCCATCCTCAACGGCGAGATGGAGCCGGGGGAACGCATCAACGAAACCGCGATCGCCGAGAAATATGGCGTCAGCCGCGGTCCGGTGCGCGAGGCATGCCGCCGGCTGGAAGAAGCCGGGCTGGTCGACTTCATCGTCAACCGTGGCGTCTTCGTCAAGAAACTGGCCTTCGAGGATGCGCTGGAGATCTATCAGATCCGGGCGGCGCTGTTCGCCTTTGCCGGGCGTATTCTGGCCCAGCGCATCACCAACGATCAGATCGCCCAGCTTTCCCGGCTGATCGAGGACATGGAGGCGGCGTCCGCTCGCCAGGCCCCCGATGTCTATTATGCCCGCAATCTGGAATTTCATGCCGCGCTGATGCGCTTCACCGGCTATCGCCGGCTGGTCCGTTTGTATGAGGGCCTCAACAAGGAACTGCATGTGTTCCGCCGCCGCGGTCTCAACGAGGACGCCAACCGGCGGGCCTCCTGCGACGAGCACCGCCTCATCGTCGACGAGTTGAAGGGCGGCAATTCGTCCCGCATTGCGCGCGTCATGCGCACGCACAGCATGGCGGGGATCAATCGCACGCTTCGGGCCATGGACCTGCCGGCCGAGGAACGGGCGCGGGCGTCGGTGGACTGGAGCGAAGAAGAAGACGTCGTCTAAGAAGAAAACATCCGAGTGAAGGAAAACATCCATGAAGGTTATCGCAGTGCACGTGGACCGCTGCACGGGGTGCAAGACCTGTGAGCTGTTCTGTGCAACCGAACGGGGAAGCGAAGGCAAGACCCTGCTGAAGGCGGTCCAGGAAACGCCGCTGCCCCAGGCGCGGGTGCGCGTCGAAGGGGGGAACGGCATTTCGGTGCCGCTTCAGTGCCGCCATTGCCTCGATGCGCCCTGCCTCGACGCCTGCCTGACCGGAGCGCTTACGCGCGACGAGGAAACCGGCATGGTCTGGGTCAAGGACGACCGCTGCATCGGCTGCTGGACCTGCGTGATGTTCTGCCCCTACGGCGTCATCTATCCGTGGGCGGAGCGCAAGATGGCGCTCAAGTGCGATCGCTGCATGCACATGGAATCGTCGACCTGCGTCGATGTCTGTCCGACGCGGGCGCTGGAAGTCGTCGATGTCGACGATCTCGGAGAAGTCTTTGCCGAAAGGCGGCGTGCCGCAGCCTCGGTTGCCGCCGCCGTCGCCGGCAAGGGCGGCGCCGTGGTTCTCGACCTCGCGGAATAACAACAAACTCATTGGGCGGATAGAAGTCATGGAAAGCATTCACATCAAGACGGTGGACCCGATCAGCCAGGACCTGCTGCGCTCGGCGGCGCGGCGCGGCATCGACCTCAACTGGGAACGCTATGAAAAGCAGCAGCCGCAGGACGGTTTCCTGCGCACCGGCCTGAGTTGCCCGTACGGCTGTTTGCAAGGGCCGTGCCGCATCGATCCGTTCGGCCGCGGCGCCACCAAGGGCCTCTGCGGCCTGGAGCGCGACGGCATGGCGGCGGCGTTGCTGCTGCGCCTTTGCGTCAATGGCGCGCTGGAAGCGGTGAATCTGTCCGGCAAGACCGGCGGTTCGGTGGGGCCGGCATGGCCGGCCGCCCTTGCCAAGCCGGCAGCTGCGGCATTGAAGAAGTTGGGCGGCGGCGATCTGTCGTCGGCCGAGATTTTTGCCGGTGTGGCGGCGCTGGCCCGCCCGGCCGAAGGGGCGCCGGCCTTGGTTCGCCGTGCCCTGCGACTCGGCCTGCTGACCCTCGGTCTTGCCGGCGTCCGTCCATCGCGGGCGGCGAAGAAGCCGGCTCCCTTCTCGGTCGGCTATGGGGTGTTGGCCGGCAAGGCGGCCACCGTTGCCGTCTGCGGCCAGGCGGCTCCGGATTTCGTTGACGGTCTCGTCGCCACGGCCAAGGCTTCCAAGGCCGCCGTTCGCGTGGTTTCCCTGGGAAGCTGGATCGGCGGCAAGGCGCTGCTGCCCATGGCCTGCACCTTCGGCGAGGCCGAACTGGTGATCGCCTCGGGCGCCGTCGATGCGGTGGTCTGCGGCCCGGTGGCCGGCGCCGCGGTGCCGGCACTCTGCGCCCAACTGGGCATTCCGGCCTTCTCTGCGGCCGAGGCCGATGCCAAGGCCATCGTGACCGCCGCCGTCAAAGCCAAGGCAAAAGGCGAAAAGGTCCTCAAGGACGATCCGGCCGTCGTTGGCGACGGAGAGGTGATCTCGGCCGAGACGCTGGCGGCCGAACTGAAGGCGGACAAGAAGGCGAGCCTCGCCGTCATCGGCGGCGTCGATACGTTGCAGTCGTCCCTCGGGTGGCTGCCGACCGAGTTGCCGCCGGCGCTGGCTGCGGCCAAATGCAAGGTGGCAACCTGGGGGGACGCTGCCCTGTGGATGGCAAAACGCGGCTTCGCCGGCGGCAATGCCGGCGTTCAGGCCCGCGTGCTCGACGGCGCCCGCGGGGCGCTGGATGCTCTCGACGCGGCTGTGGCCGCGGGGGGCCTGTCCAGGCTGCGCGGCATCGGCTTCACCGGCCTGGGCGGCGCCCGCGATCTGGCGTCGGCATTGGGCGCGGCGGCCCTGGGTGCACGCGTCTGCGTGGCGGTGCCGTTGCCGCTCTGGGGAAGCAGCGGGACCCGGGATGCTCTGGCGGCCGCCGTCGAATCCTGTGGCGGCTCCTTTACCCACTTCGATCATCCGGCAACAGCCGACGAGGTCCGTGCCTGGTTCATCAAGCGCTAAGACCGCGAAGACGGAATTCAGCGCGAAAAGGAAACGTCATGCACGAGGTCACTTTCGATCTGGTGGTTGTCGGGGGAGGCGCCGCAGGCTTCAACGCGGCCCTCGCCTGCCGGGCACGATATCCCGGGAAGCGGGTCGTGCTGGTCGATCAAGAGCCCGAGGTCGGCTACTACCGTACTCTTCTTCCCATGTTCATGGCCGGCAAGTTGCCGGAGGAAAAGCTGTTCTTCTGGCGGCTTGGCGAGGATGCGGCCCTCGACGTTCGCCTGGGCGTCAAGGTGCGATCGCTCGATCGCCAGGCCAAGCGCCTGGTCCTGGAGAACGGAAAAACGCTGGGATACCAATGCCTGATCCTGGCGCCAGGAGGCCGGCCGGTGGTGCCCCCGGTTTTCGAGCGCTCGGTCACGCCGGACGGGGTGTTTCCCGTCCGCAGCCTGGGCGTCGCCCGCGAGATCAAGGCGTGGCTACCCAACCACCGGGACATCGTCGTCCTCGGCGGCGGTCTGGTGGGGTCCAAAACCTCGGTCTTCCTGCGGTTGGCCGGGTTTACGGTCACGCTGGTCGAACGCGAGGCCCACATCCTGCCGACCGTGCTTTCGGCCAACACCGCCCGGCCGTTGCAGCGCCACCTGGAGAACATGGGAATCAGGGTCTGCACCGGCACGACGATTGACAAGTTCAAGGCCGATAAAAAGGGCGCCGTCAGTGCGGTCAGGCTGGCCACCGGCGAGTGGGTGCCATGCGGCACCTTCCTGGTCGGCATCGGTTCGACGCCGGATGTCGGTTTCATCCGCGACACCGACTTGATGCGGGACGGCGAGCTGGTGGTGTCAACCACTCTGCAGACTGTCGACCCCGCCATCTTCGCCATCGGCGATGCCGTCGCCATCCAGACGCCGGACGGTGCCCGCGCCCATCCCTGGACATGGCCGCAGGCGGTGGCCCAGGGCAAGCTGGCCGGGACCAATGCGTTCAGTGCCAGCCCGCGGCCGCTCAAGCGCACGACGCGGGTCAACGCCCAGAACATCTCGGGCGTGCCGCTGATGATCCTGGGCGGTCCCGGGGTCGGTTCCTCGGTCGAAGCGCGGCCGGGGCCGGGCGAGGGCATCTGGCGGGAATTCTTCCTGGATGACCGCCGAATCGTCGGCGGCGCCCTGGTTGGCGACATCGCCGGCGCCGGGCCGTTGCATTTCACCATGGCCAATGCCGAAGACATTTCGCAGCGCGTTGCCGACCTTCTGGCGCCGCGCACCCGGGCCTTCCGGCCGTCCGCATGGACGCGGCTGGGGCAATCCCAACGGGCCAGAAATTTCGCCGTGAAAGAGAGCACACCATGTTGATCCATGAAGAAGTCTGCGTCGGGTGCGGGCGCTGCCAGCCCTATTGCCCGGAAGGCGCCATCGGCTACCAGGGACTCAAAAGTGTCGTCGATCAGGTGGCATGCGTCGAGTGCGGGACCTGCCTGCGCGTTCATATCTGCCCGGTCGACGCCCTGTACGAGCACCCGCTGGTGTTCGAGTATCCACGGGCTTTGCGCAAATTCTTCAGCGATCCCGCCGCCACCCACAAGGCAACCGGTATTTCCGGCCGCGGCACCGAAGAGTCCAAGACCAACGACGTGACCAACAGGGTGGGTCCAGACGAGGTGGGCATCGCCATCGAAGTGGGGCGGCCGACGCTGGGCATGAACCTGCACGACGTCCAGAAGATTTCGCGCGCGCTCGCCAAGGCCGGCATTACCGAGATCGAGGAATGCAACCCGATCCATTCGATGTATGCCAACCCCGAAACCGGCGACCTCAAGCCCGAACTGCTGGACGAGAGGGTGCTGTCGGCGATCATCGAGATGTCGGTGCCGTTCGAAAAGGCGGCGCTGGTGCTGCGCACGGCCAAGGAGGTGGCGAAGGAGCTCGATTCGGTCTTCACCCTCGACATCTTCTCGACCTTGGGGCCGAACCTGACCATTCAGCAGCGCGTACTGGATCTTCTGAAAGCCGAGGGCCTGCCGTGGCGGCCGAACGCCAAGATCAACATGGGCCTCGGACGACCCTCGAAATAGGACAATGCCATGACACACAGTCTGCACCGCGAGGGTGACCTCGAGAAACTCGAACGCGATTTCTGCGTGTTCATCTATCCGGCCCGCGGCTTCAACAACGTCGGATCGGGGCCGAAAGTCAGCAAGCTGTTCGAAATCTTTTACGGCAACGATGCTTCCAACTGCTCGTCGACGTCGCTGCGCGAGAACCTCTACAGCAAGGTCACGCCGGAAGAGATGCTCGAGGCCATCAAGAAGGACGCCGACAGTGCGCGCGCCTATGCCACGTTCAACAGCCGCGAGAAGGTCAAGAACCTGCTGATCCAGATGAAGAAGGCCGATCTCGGCATCTCCATCATGGTCAGCGGCATGATCGACAAGGTGCGCGAAATCACCGCCGAGGCCGGCCTCGATCCCCATACCATCAACCTGTCCCTTGGCGTCCACGGCCGCACCGACCTGCTGCCGCCGCCCGACATCCGCCAGTTCACAACCATGTGCGGCCACGCCGTGGTGTCGCCCCACCTGGTGCGCCAGGCGATCCGCAAGGTGAAAACCGGCCGGCGGTCGTTGTGGGATGCCAGCGTCGAGTTGGCCAAACCCTGTGCCTGCGGCATCTTCAATCCGCATCGCTCGGCCGAGCAACTCCGCGACCTCGCGCCAATCTACACGGTCAGCCGCTGGTAGCCGGAGAAAGAGGGGGAGCATCATGACCGCTGAACGTCCACGGGTCGCCGTCACCATCGGCGATCCGGCCGGGATCGGGCCAGAAATCGCCCTGAAGGCGCTGACCCATCGCGAACTCTACGACTTTTCCATCCCCGTCGTTTTCGGCAACGTGAAGGTGTTGGAAGCCAACCGCGCGGTGGCGGGCGTCACGTTGCAGATCCGCGCCATCTCTGACCCAGGCGAAGCCCGGGGCGAAGCGGGAACCGTCGACGTCGTCGATGTCGGCTCGCTGTCGATGGCAGACTTCAAGGTGGGTGAGGGCAGCGCCATTACCGGCGCCTTCAGCGGCAAATGCCTGGAAACCGCCATCGGTTGCGCCAGGAAGGGGGCCGTGCGAGCGGTGGTCCAGGGACCGGCCAGCAAGCAGGCCCAGAATGCCGGCGGCTACAAGTTTGCCGGCTTCCGCGAGACGGCCAACGCCATGGCCGGCTGCGACGACACCATCCTGATCACCCTGGGCAAGGTCTACAACCTGACGCGGGTGACTACCCATGTGCCGCTGAGCGAGGTTCCGCGGCTGTGTTCGCGCCAAGCCGTGCTTCGCGTTATCCAGCTGACGCACAAGGGGATGAAGGCGATCGGCTACGAGCGGCCGCGCATCGGCGTCGCCGGCCTCAATCCGCATTGCGGGGAAGGCGGCCTGATGGGCCGCGAAGAGATCGAACAGATCATTCCCGCCATCGAGGACGCCCGCGCCGAGGGGATCGCCGCCCTCGGGCCCTACCCGGGCGACACGGTCTTCCTCAACATGAAGGCCGGGGAATTCGACGTCATCATCTCGATGTATCACGACCACGGCAATGCCTGCATCAAGCTGGCCGAGTTCGGAACCCTGTTCAACCTGCTGGCGGGGGCACCGTTTCCCATCCTGACGGTTCATCACGGCACCGCCTTCGATATCGCCGGGAAGGGCGTGGCCGGAGAAACCAACCTTCTTTACGCGCTGTACACCGCTGCCGGCCGCAAAGTTCCGGCCTGATCCCGCCGGCCCAAGCGCCCCATCGGCCCGCTTGTCGGACCGGTGGGGCGTTTTGTTGTGCGCCGGCGAAGGGCGAGCCCTCGGGCGAACCGGTGCCCGGGCCTTTTCGTATTTCGAGGAAGCGAGCCTTGAAAATGATAATGCGATGCATTAACGTTGCTCGTAGGATTAGTGGGGAAAACGGCCCAACTATTTAGAATGATTATAAATTAGATGAAACGAGACGATAAAAAGTGAAGACGAACGAAGAAATAGTGGCGAGCATGTCCTTTCTTCCGCTTGCCGCCGTGCCAGCAACCGGGCGGGTTCCGGGCGAGGGCGGGGAGGGTTGAGGATGGAGCGGGATATGAAGGAACGACGAGGCGAGGCGTCCGATCCGACGAAGGGGTGGACGGGCGACGACCGGTGGGCGGTGTCTTTCACGGACTGCGCCTGCGGCCGGCCGCGGGTATCGTCGAAGGACCTGTTCCCCGACGGCCATACGGAAATCTGTATCGAGCACGAGGGAATGGAATACTGCCTGCGTATTACGAAGCAGAAAAAACTGATCCTCTATCGCTAGGCGGATGACGGGTCCGGCGAAACGCCGGCCCGGCATCCTCTAGACCCACCAGCCAGCCAGCCACCTATTCTTCCCCCTGGCAGCCAGCGAGCCGGTGACTGCCCCGGACCTTTCGGGGCAGGAGGCAGCGGCTTTCGGCCGGCATGAAGAAATGCCGTGATTCGTGGCCTGTCGACTGGTAAGCCAGCGTCCGCGACCGGGATGATCGGTGGGACGGCATGGAACTGGATTGGCTGGTCATTGGTGTCTTCGTTGTCGTCTATCTGGGAATGGCGCTGGGCCGATGGCCGGGGCTCGCCATCGATCGGACCGGAGTCGCCATCATCGGCGCGATCGTGCTGGTCGTCTCGGGCGCCGTCCATGGTCAGGCGGCTTTCCGCTTCATCGACTTTCCGACCATCGCGGTGCTGTTCACCCTTATGGTCATCGCCGCCCAATTCGCCGCCAGCGGTTTTTTCGAATGGATCGGCACCGGCATCGCCCATGGCCGCGTCAGCCAGAAGGTCCTGCTGTTCCACGTCGTTCTGACGGGCGGCGTGCTGGCCGCGCTTCTGACCAACGACGTGGTGGTTTGGGCGATGACTCCCGTGCTGGTGCAGGGGCTGCTCCGGCGCGGCCTCAACCCGCGACCCTATGTCATTGCCCTGGCCTGCGCCGCCAACGCCGGATCGGCGGCGACCGTGATCGGCAATCCGCAGAACCTTTTGATCGGCGAGTATGGGGGACTCGGCTTCTGGCCGTTCCTTCTTGCCTGCGGCATTCCGGCCGCGATTTCGCTGATGGTGGTTTACGGCGTCATCCTGAAGGCTCCGTTTGGCATCGGCTCGGCGGCGGCGCAGACGCCGGCCGAGGATGACGCCGGCCGATCGGCGATCCTGAAGCGCGAGCCGCTGGCGAAGGCGCTGGCGGCGACGGTCGCGCTGGTGATCGTCTTCTCGGTGGCCGAGGATCGGGCGACCTGGGCCCTGGCTATCGCCGGCGCCTTGCTGCTCAGCCGCAGGCTGGCGACTCGGCAGATGCTGAGCATGGTCGACTGGCACTTGCTGCTGCTGTTCGCCGGGCTGTTCGTGGTAACCGGGGCGCTGGGTGCCAGGCCGGCGCTGATCCCCGGCGTCGTCCTGGCGCCCCTCTCTGGGGGGCCTTATGGAACCGAGGCCCTGGCGGCAGTGGCGCTGGCCGGCAGCAACACCATCGGCAACGTGCCCCTGGTGGTGTTCCTGCTGTCGGTAACCGGCGATTGGACCGACATGGCGCTGTATTCCCTGGCGTTGTTTAGCACGCTCAGCGGCAATTTCCTGATCGTCGGTAGCGTCGCCAACATCATTGCCGTCGAGCGAGCGCGGGCCCTGGGCGTCACCATCGGTTTCGTCGACTACGCAAAGATCGGCGTGCCGGTCACCGTGCTTAGCCTGTTGGCAGCCTATGCCTGGATCCGTCTGGTCTATCCACCGTTCGCCGCGATGATTGGCACATAATTGAATTTTCGCGCGGTAATCCGCTGTTTTACTCTGGAAAGATTGCGAGTAGCATTAACGCGCAGGAAGGTTCTTTCTCTTTGCTGGCTAAACCCAGGTTCCGGCGAAAGGTCGGTGGCACTGTAAACAACATTGTCGACACGAGTGTTGGCAATTTACCGGCTGGGTGCTAAACTCCCCGGCGCTTATTCATGTTCAGGAGGGTTTCCTCGATGTCTGATGTGTTCTCCACGGTCTCCCGGCGCAGCCTGCTGAAGGGAGCGACGGCGGTGGCCGGCGCCGCGGCGCTGGGTTCTTTCCCGTTGCGCCAGGCGAAAGCCGAAAAATTCCCGTCGAAAAGCATGCGCGTGGCCATCCCGACCGGCGAGGGCGGCGGCGTCGATGAAGCGGCGCGGGCCTTTACCAGCGTATGGACCAAGAAGCTCGGGGAGAGCTTCGAATATAGCTATTATCCCGGCGCGTCGGGACAGGTCGGCTACGAGATTTTCGTCAAGAAGCTGGAATCCGATTGCCACACGCTGCTGTTCGGCAACATCGGTCCGGAAATGATCATGTATGCCACGCAGAACCCCGGCTACAAGTTCCCGGACGATTACATCTATTTCGCCAGCATCGATGTCGACGACTCGGTCATCTGGGTCGGCAAGAACAGCAAATTCCAAACCATCCAGGCGTTGGTCGAGGAAGGCAAGAAGCGGACCGTCAACTTCTCGACCAGCCGTTTGCCGCATCCGTCGAGCCTGGGCGTCCTGGCGTTGGCCGAGGCAACCGGTGCCAAGTTCAAACTGGTCCCCTATGGTGGCGGCAATGCCGCCCGCTCGGCCGCCATCACCGGCGAGGTTGACGCCTGCGCGACGTTCATGAGCTCGTCGTTCAAGTTCGTCGACCAGATCAAGTTCCTAACGGTCTTTGCGGAAAAGAACCGGATGCCGGCATTGACCGGGAACGCGCCGACGGTGAACGCGGCGTTCGGAACGAAGATTCCGGCGCTGACGGGCAACCGGGCCTGGGCCATCCAAAGCAAGGCCATCAAGGAATATCCCGAACGCTACGAGATCCTGAAGAAGACCGTCAAGGAAACCTTCGAGGACCCGGCCTACCGCAAGGAAGTCGAGAAGGGAAAGACGCCGTGGGAGTTCGCCGAGTTTGCGGACGAAGCGGCGTGTACGCAATCCGCCCAGGAAATCATGGCGATGGCGGCCAAGTACAAGAGCCTGATCACAGCGACGAAGTGACGTTGCCATTGCGTGGGTCGCCGTAAAGTGGCAGCGGCGGCCCGGCGCGATCAAAAGCCGATGGGAGGAACACTCCCGTCGGCTTTCTGGCTTACCCGCGAAGGGGCGGGGCCGCCACGCTCGTCCCGCGGGCTATTTCAAGAGAAGGAAACGAAAGATGAAAGCGGGTGACAAATCGGAAACCGGCAAGGTGTCGGTGGGCGCGGAACTGATCATTCCGATCGCCAGCCTGCTGTTTGCAGTCTATTACCTGACCTCCATCTGGAACATCCGTTGGGAAGCGCAGGTCAACGGCTTCTTCCATTCCACGATCCTGCTGATCCTGATCGTGGCCTTCCTCATCAAAACATTCGCCCGGATCGCCCGCGGTGAGGCGGATCTTCGATTCGGTGAGCGCTTGGGCACCACGGCGCTCCTCAAAAGCCGCCTGGGGCTGATTGGCATCACGGCGGTTTTCGTCTTCACGCTGCCCTATCTCGGGTTCACGCTGGGAACGTTCCTGTTCCTGCTCGCCACGATGCTCTTTTTCGGGATTCGTTCCCGCAAGCTCCTCATCCTGGTGCCGCTGTGTCTGGCCGCCGGTGGATACATTCTGTTCATCGCTGCGCTGAACGCTCGCTTCCCCCGAGGCGTCATCGAAAATCTTTTGGCCGCAATTTCCTGAGCCGCGGGAGGACACCATGACTTTCGAACTACTCGCCGACGTCATGCTCAACTCGGTCAGCCTGTGGTGGCTGATCCTGTTGGCGACGACCATCGGCATTATTGTCGGGGCCGTTCCCGGTTTCGCGGCGCACAACACTATCATCATCCTGCTGCCCTTTACGTTGGCGGTCGACGTTCACATGGGAATGACTTTCATGGTCGCCCTGTACGTGGCCACCCACATGGGGGGCGGCATTCCCGCCATCCTGCTCAACATTCCCGGAACGGGAGGCGCGGCGGCGACGACGCTCGACGGCTTCCCGATGGCCAAGAAGGGCATGGCCCAGCAGGCGCTCGTGTGCAGTTTCATGGGATCGACGATCGGTGGCTTCGTGACGTCCGTCGTTGCCCTGTTCACCCTGCCGTACCTGGCGCGCATCGCCTACAATCTGCACAGCGTCGAGATGGTCATCATCATGCTGTTCGGCATTACGCTGATCGCGGTGATCGCGGCAAAGGACACGTTGAAGGGCTTGATCGCCGGCTTCCTCGGCCTGCTGATTGGCGCCATCGGCACCGATCACATCTATTCCACGCCGCGCGGGACCTTCGGTTTCCTCGAACTTTATGATGGCATTCCCATCGTGCCGGCGCTCATCGGACTGTTCGCGATCTCCGAGGCTCTGGTCATGATCGAGACCGAGTCGATGCTGACGGAGAGCGGCCGCGCCCGCATGCTCAAGGCCACCTGGGCCGAAACCCTGGAAGGCATCCGGATGTCGGTCACCCGACTCTGGCAAATCACCTGGACCGGCATGATCGGCCTGTTCATTGGGGCAATTCCGGGAGCGGGGGCCAGCATCGCCTCCTTCGTCGCCTACCAGCAGTCCCGGATGTATTCCAAGACTCCCGAACTCTACGGCACCGGCATTCCGGAAGGGGTCCTGGCTCCGGAGTCGGCCAACAACGGCGTCGGCTCGGGCAGTCTGATCCCGCTGCTGGTGATCGGCATCCCGGGTGGCAGCACGGCGGCCGTCATGATGGTGGTCATGCACTACCACGGTGTGCCTTTGGGCCAGCGACTGTTCGTCGAGGACCCGGGTTTGGCCTATGGCGTGTTCACCACGATGATCGTCAGCTACATCGTCATGCTGTTCACCATCATCCCGCTCACCCGTTACCTTTCCCGGGTAACGCTGATCTCGACCATGATCCTGGTGCCGACGATCGTCTGCTTCACCTTGGTGGGGGCATTCGCGCCGCGGGCCTATCTGTTCGATATGGGGTTGGCCATGGCATTCGGCATTCTTGGCTTCATCGCCAGAAAGACGGGGTTCCATGTAGTCGGCATCCTGATCGGCGTCATCCTGGGGCCGATGATCGAACAGTATTTCCTGCGGGCGATGCGTATTTCCGACGGCGACATGACGGTGTTCTTCACGTCGCCGGTCGGCAACGTGCTGTGGGCATTGCTGGTCTTCTCGCTGGCGGCGCCGATGGTTTTCAGTCGGTTCCGCAAGGGGAAAGCGGCGTGACATCCTGTTGCTGATGAGACCGAAGGCCGTCATGCGGGAATTCGGAACATCCCGCATGACGGCGGTCTTGGCGACGTTCGAAGGAAAGAACAGACGATGAAGCTGGTGACGTTCCAGACAGCCGGGGACCCCCGACTGGGGTGCCTTGCCGCGGGGAAGGTGGTCGACCTGACCCTGGCCTACGAGGCGATGCTGCAGGAAAGGGGGCGGACGAAGGCCCGGGCCTTGGCCGGCGTCCTGGTGCCGCCCGACATGATCGATTTTCTCGATGGCGAGGGCGACTCGCTGGCGGCGGCCGCCGAGGTCTTCGAGTGGGTGACAGGCAAGGGCTTCTCGGCGGGGGCCGTTCGAGGGCTCGACATCGTTCTTCCGCTGGCCGACGTGCGCCTGCTGGCGCCGGTTGCCCGTCCGCGCAAGATCATCTGCGCCGGCAAGAACTATTGGGATGCCATCAGGGAACGGGGCGAGAAGGCGCCGGAAGAACCGAAGATCTTCTCGAAATTCGCCAACTCGGTGTGCAGCTGGGACGACGACGTGATCCGGCCCCGCATGACCCGCGAACTGGGCTACGAGGCCGAGCTTGCCGTCGTCATCGGCAGGCGCTGCAAGCACGTGCCGTTGGAGCGTGCCTACGAGGTGGTCGCCGGCTATATGACCTATAACGACATCACGGCGGGCGACCTCACCAAGCGGGACGGCCAGAACACCCGGGGCAAGGGGTTCGACACCTTTTCGGTGATGGGACCGTTCCTCGCCACCCGCGACGAGATTGCCGATCCCCAGGCGTTGGGGGTCCGGCTTTCGGTCAACGGCCGGGTGCTCCAGGATTCCAGTACCTCGCATCTGGTATTCGACGTGCCCCGCCTCGTCTCCTTCTGTTCCGAGGTCTTCACCCTGGAACCCGGCGACGTCATCGCGACCGGCAGCCCGCGAGGCCTGGCCAAGGATTACGACCCTCCGGCGTTCCTTCTGCCCGGCGATCTCATGGAAACCGAGATCGTGGGCCTGGGTACCTGCCGGAACCGCATCGCCGAAGAGGATTAACCATCAAGCATCGGGATCGATGTCGATGGCGGGCTGCGTCCGTCGGCCACCGGGACGGCGTCATCCCAGGAGAAAGCCGTGAAGAAGATTCGTGTTGTCAGTCCCCTCGTCGAACTTGACGGCGACGAAATGGCCCGCGTGGTATGGCGGTGGATCAAGGAGATCCTGATCCTCCCCTACGTCGACGTCGAACTGAAGTACTTCGATTACGACATCCGCCATCGCGATGCCACCGAGAACCGGGTGCTGGTCGAGGCGGCGGACGCCATCAAGAAATACCGGGTCGGCGCCAAGTGCGCGGCCATCAACCCGGACCAGGCACGGGTCAAGGAATTCGGCCTCAAGAAGGCCTGGAAGTCGCCCAACAGCGGCACCCGCAACCAGATCGGCGGCACCCTGTTCAGGGCCCCCATCGTATTCAGGAACGTGCCCCGGCTGGTCCCCGGCTGGACCCAGCCCATCGTGGTGGCCCGCCACGCCTTCGGCGATCTCTACGGCGGTACCGACGTCAGCGTCGGCCCCGGCAAAATGTACCTGAAACACGTGCCCGCGGATGGCAGCGCCCCCGTGGAATGGGAGTTCCACGACTTCAAGGGCCCGGGTGCGGCACTCGGCATCTTCAATACCGAGGAGTCGGTGCGAGGCTTTGCGTTGTCTTGCATGAACTACGCGCTGGAGCGTGGTATGCCGGTCTTTCTCGGCACCAAGAACACCGAGCTTGAACACTACGACGGCCTCTTCAAGAACCTCTTCGACGAGGTCTACGAGACCCAATTCCGCTCCCGCTTCGAGGCCAAGGGCATCAAGTACGAGCATCGCATGGTCGACGAGTTGGCGGCGCATGCCATCCGCTCGTCCGGCGGTTTCGTGTGGGCCTGCAAGAACTATGATGGCGACATCCAGTCGGACATGGTGGCCGCCGGCTTTGGCTCGCTCGGCCTGATGACCTCGACGCTGCTGACGCCGGACGGCCGCATCGTGCTGACCGAGGCGGCGCATGGCACGGTGACCCGCCATTTCCGCGAACACCAGGCGGGCCGGGAGACCTCGACCAACCCGACGGCGCTGCTGTTCGCCTGGACCGGCGCCCTTTACCACCGCGGGCGCTTCGACGGGACGCCCGAGGTGCAGGCGTTCGCCAAGGCGCTGGAGAAGGCCTGCATCGATACGGTTGAGGGGGGGGCCATGACCAAGGATCTGGCCGTTCTCGCCGGCACGCCATCCTGGTTGAACACCCGCCCGTTCCTGGAGAAGATCGCCCAGCGGTTGGAGGCGGATTTCATCTCCCGGCAATAAGCAGGGCTGGTCGTCCTTGGTGATGTTCTGGAAGGAGTGTCTGCAGATGTCTGATCGTTCGGCCGCCCACCCTTTTCCGCCGACCGATTCCGAGGGGTGCGTCGCCCGCAACCTGCGACGCATCGCCCACATGGAAGTGCCCAGCGGCGCCCAGATCGTGGCCCGCGATGGCTTGGTCTTCATCGGCCACATGGCGCCGCCGCACGGTACCTCGATCATCGACATCAGCGATCCGCGCAAGCCAGCCCTGCTGGCCCATGTCGCGCTGCCGGAAAGCCACTCCCATTCGCACAAGGTGGCGGTATCGGGCGACCTGATGGTGGTGAACTCCCAACGGCATCGCCGCAAGTTCTTCCGCAAGGCCGAGAAGCTGCTGGATACCGAGAACGCGCTGAAGAAGGCGCTGGGCCGCGCTCCTTCCGACGCCGAGATCGCCGTTCCCCTGAAGGTGAAGGAAACCGACATCCAGGTGCTGAGGGCTGAGTGGGCCAACGGCTACGAGCACGGTGGCTTCAAGGTTTACGACATCGGCACGCCTTCGGCCCCCCGCGAGATCGCCTTCCAGCGGACCGGTGGCCATGGCGCGCACGGCCTCGACTTCGACGGCCGCTATGCTTACGTGTCGACGGAAATGAAGGGCTATCGGGGCAATATCCTGGTCAATTTCGACCTTTCCGATCCGGAAAAGCCGCATGAGGTGTCGCGCTGGTGCCTGCCCGGCCAAGAGTCGCCCGGCAACTGGATGACCGGCCCGGTGGGCGGCCTGTGGCTGCATCACGCGCTCAGATGCGGCGACAAGATCTGGGCGGCCTGCTGGCAGGCCGGCGCATGGGTGCTGGACGCCACCGACATGAGCCGGCCGCAGGTGCTGGGGACCTACAACTATCATCCGCCGTTCTTTGAGCCGACCCACACCGTGATGGCACTGCCGCAAACCTACAAGGGGCGCTCGCTGGCACTGGCCATCGACGAGGAGCATGACGATCATCCCCGCGGCCAGCCGCACGGCATGCTATGGGTTCTCGACGTCACCGATCCGGCGGCGATGAGCCCGCTTTCGGTGTTCGATGTAAGCGAACTCGACTCGCCATGGAGCCGGGCCGGCAAATTCGGCGCCGGGCAGATCGTCGAGCACCCGACAGGCGATCGGGTGTTCGCCACGTGGTGCGCCGGGGGCCTGCGCGTCGTCGATATTTCCGATCCGTCGCGGCCGACCGAGGCCGGCTGCTTCATTCCGCCGCCGGTGGCCGGCTTCGCCGCGCCGGACAGTATGGACGTCGAAGTGGACGAGCGGGGAGTGATCTTCCTGCTGGATCGCAACGGCGGCCTCGACGTGCTCGAGATGAAGGGCTGATCCGGTGGCGCACGGCGATCAATGTCGGGCGGAGCGGTCGGCATGACCATCCTCGGAGTGCCGGTTTTCGCCGATCTCACGGCGGGAAGCTTCGCCGCGCTCGTCGCCCTCTATTTCCTCTCCTTCGTCGTCAAGGGAATGTTCGGCTTGGGCGCCCAGCCGCCCCTGGTGATCTTCGGCGCCCTCATCGTCGATCCGCATCACGCCGTACTGTTGTCCGTGGTCTCCAACGCCATCAGTCAGCTTCAGTTCATTCCGGAAAGCATCCGGAACGGCGACCGGCCGGTCGTGCGCGGGCTCGTTCTGGGGTACCTGCCGTCTATCGCGTTGGGCGTGTGGCTGTTCGGGCGCCTCGATACCTCGGGGCTGAGCCTGGTGCTTGGCGCGGTGCTGACCGTCGTCATCCTGGCCGAGAGTTTTTCGCTCTTCCGGCGGTGGGAGGGGGCTGTCCGTGCCCATCCCCGCATAGCCGGGTCCATCATGGCCGGGATTTCCGGCCTTCTGTCCGGCCTGACGGGCGCCGCCGGGGTTATCCTCACCGCGCTTTACATCAAGATCCTGTGTCCAGAGGCGCGGATCTTCCGCGCCACCATCCTGGCTTTGGCGACGGTGATCATGGTGTGGCGGATGATTGTGTTGGGGGTCGGCGGTTTCATCGGCCTGTCTCTGGTTCTCGAATGCCTGGTCCTGGCGCCGTGTTCGCTGCTGGGTGGCTTCGTCGGCTCGAAGCTGTTCGGGTGGCTGCCTCGCGAACGGTTCTTCTGGGCCTTCCGCATCGTGCTGGTCGTTGCCGCCCTCAACCTCCTCTTCAAGGGCTTGCGGGAATTGGCCGGCGGCTTCGCCTGACCGTGATCAGGCGGCCGATCGCGGCAACCACAGCAGCACCTGGGTGCCTTCGCCCTCGACGCTGGAAATCTCGATGCCGCCGGCGTGGCGCTGCATGATCTTCCTGACGATGACCAAGCCGAGGCCGACGCCGAATCCCTTGGTGCTGAACAGGGGCTCGAAGACGCGCGGCAGAATGTCCGGTTTGATGCCGATCCCGGTATCCGCGACGCGCAGTTCCAGGCGGTCGGGGGCGAGGCGCGTCTGTATGGTCAGGAGAAGCTCGGCGTCGGGCGCCCTCTGGCGCTTGGCATTCAGGGCGTGACAGGCGTTTTCATGGAGATTGATGACGCAGCGTCGCAGGGCTTCGGGATCGAAGGATACGGCTTCGCCGGCGCATCCCGGATCCAGCCGGCGGTGGAGTCCTTCCGGTAGAGACAGCCCTTCCAGGACCTCGGACAGCCAATCGTCCACGACGACTGCCTGGACGGCAAGCGGGCGATCCCTCGTGAATTCGAGAAGCTCATCGATGATGCGGTCGCACCGTTCGACATTGCGCTCGATGCGATCCAAGGCCCGGGTCAGCCGTTCCCCGCCTGCATGGTCGAGGATTTCCCTTACCACGAAGGCCGTCGAGCGAATCGTTCCCAACGGATTGCGCAGTTCGTGGCTGACGGTGGCGGTCAGTTGGCCCAACGTCGCCAGCCGCTCGCTGCGCAGGAGCTGTTCCTGGGCCGCCCGCAACTCGACAGTTCTTTCCTCGACACGGCGTTCGAGTTCTTCGCGGGCCCGCTGCTCGGCCTGCTTGCGCTCGCTGACGTCGCGGACGATGCACATCAGGATGCCGCGGTGGGCGGTTCGCCGCTCTACCGGATGGTGGCTGATTCGCAATTCCGTCGCGGTCACGACGATCTCCATCGGAAATTCGGTGCCGTCGCTGCGTGTGGCAAGGATCTCGCGGACGCCGCCGCTCACCCACGCGCGGCCGATAGGGACGGGAAGCTGGCCGGTATCGCCGCTGTCCTCCGGCGTGTCGCCGGAAAGCTGGGGAAGCAGCGTCGATATCGGCGTACCGGCGACCTCGGCGGCATGCCTCGCGAAGATGCGTTCCGCCGCCGGATTGAACATCTCGATGTTGCCGCCGGGACCGATCAGGATGATGCCGTCGGCCGCGTTGTCCGCCATGTGGCGCATGACGATCCGGGTGTGGGAGGCGGCCATGCCGGCCAGAAAGACCTGCAGCGATTGATGATCGAGGCGGCTGAAAAGACCGATCAGGAAGGAAAGGCCGGAAACCGCGAGCCACGGCACGACGTCGACGCTGACCGGCCAGACCGCTTGCATCGCCAGCGAGCCCAAAAGACCGATGGCCCACACGCCGCCCAGGTAGACGAGCCCGCGCCGCCATGTCTGCCGGGCGATCGGTGGGCCGAGGAAGATGGCCAGAAGCAAAGTGGCGGCCAGAACAGGCGACGCGGCGAGCCGCTGGATGGTGCGGTCCTGGACGATGGATTCGAAGGCCAGCGCCTGCACCATCGGGCCAGGCAGGGCGCGGTACAAGGGGACCGCCAGTTGGTCTCCCAGTTCGATGGCCGTGGCGCCAATGAGAACCACCTTGTCTTGGAAAATGGCGGGATCGAAGCGGCCATTCAGGACGTCGGCATAGGAAATCCGGGAAACGGTCTCTGGCCGGATCGAGTAGTCGATATGGAACATACCGGCTTCGCCCTCGGCCAGCCCGGCCATGGCCGCCGGGAACGTCGGCAATATCTGTCCGTTCCAGTTCTCGTCCAAGGCGATCCTGCGGATCAGGCTGTCGGCGTCGGGGCGGATATTCGAGAAGGCAAGAATGGCCGTGTCGGCCAGCTCCGCCGGCGGAGCCGTCACAATGGTGGCCCCGACCTCCTTGCTGGAGGTGTCGAACTGCCTGAATACCGGCAGAATGACCTTGCGGTTGGCGCTGGCGAATGCCTCCGCCAACGCCCGGTCGTCGGTGGGTGTCGAGCGCGAACTGAAGTCGATATCGGCGGCGATACGTTTTGCGCCGGCCGCTTCAACAAGGCGCACGACCTTGGCGTGGTCGGTCCGCGGCCACGGCCACACCCCAATTTCGTTGAGGCTCGCCGGGTCTATGTCGACCAGTACCAGGGCCCCCGTCGCCGGACGAAAGATCAGCCCGAAACGAAGATCCATCAGCCGGTATTCGAGGAATTGAAACCCCGCCAGCATGTATGCCGATGCGACCAGAAGGAAGGCGACAAGAAACGGGGCGCGTTTTTTCAACTTCAGGATTCCGACGGCTACCGCCCCGCCTTTTGTGATCATTTATTCGCGCCGTTGTTTCCGTTGTTTCCGCCGGCATTTCCGCTATTGCCGCCGCTGTTGCCACCCCCGCTGTTGCCGCCGCTGTTGCCACCCCCGCTGTTGCCGCCGCTATTGCCACCCCCGCTGTTGCCGCCGCTGTTGCCACCCCCGCTGTTGCCGCCGCTGTTGCCGCCGCTGTTGCCACCCCCGCTGTTGCCGCCGCTGTTGCCGCTGCCGCCATCGCTATTGCCGCCGCTGTTGCCACCCCCACTGTTGCCCTGACCTTGGCCTTGGCTCTGACCGCGACCTTGGCTTTGAGCCTGACCTGGAGCTTGGCCCCGGCCCTGGGAACCCGGTGCACTCCTCGCGTCCGGAGCGATGGAGGGGGCGGCCGGAGCCGCCGCAGGGGAAACCGACATGCCGGCGCCCGGCGCCGCCGTAGCCGACAGGCCGGCGGTGACGTCGACGCTGGGGCCACCGGCGGTGTCCGCCACGCCGACGACGCCGTCCTGAACGCTGACCGTTGCCGAGGCGGGGGCGACGGACACCGAGAAGGTGGTGCCCTTGACCGTGGCGACAAGGTAGGGGGTTGTGACCTCGAAATGCGGTGTCGGCCGCTTTTCGACCTGGAAAAACAGCGTGCCGACCGATTGCATGATCCGGGTGAAGCCGGATGCCGCGGGTGCCGGCGGCAACGCCATCTGGCTGTTTTCCGCCAGAGTGATCGTATCGCCGCCCCGCGCCAGAACGGCGGCGCTCGCGGCGCCGGTTCTGATCTCGGCGTCGGCGATCAACGTCGTGCCTATGGAAAGGGAGCGCCAATCGCCGACGCCCTCGCGCCAGCTCGATTGGCTGCCCGAGAAATTGGTGACGGTCCAGCGGTCGGTTGGCCAGTTATCGCCGACGACCCGGTCGGGGCCGGTTTCACCGACGCATCCGAACAGCAGGACCGCGAAGAACGAGACGATCAGGCCGTGCCGGCTGATCGCGTTCAGGGCGGTCTGCCGGCCGCCGCGCCGTTGCGTGCTTCTTTCCTGGATCATTGGAAAAACCCCACCGTTTTCCTTTGACTGATTTGGCCTAACCGGCTCAAGGGACCGAAGCCAACTTGAATCGGTCGGCGACTGTGGCCAGCCGGGCAAAGGTATCTTGCCCGTACTGGCGGAATACGAACCTCCGGCCACTCTCAGTGGAGAGCATGGCGGTGAGGTCCGCGAAAAGAAAGGACAGAAGCATGATGGTGTCGCGCGGCGTGATCGCCTGTCCGGCCGGCCGATGGGCTGCCGATCCCACATGATTGTTGATCAGGGCGGTCAGCCAAATGACCCGCTTGTCGATCTCGCGAAAATGGAGCGCCATCTTGATCTGAGCATCCAAGGCCAATTTGACCGCTTCGGGATCGTTGTAATAGTCATCCCAAGACAGGCGCGTACGGTCGCCGTCGCTGAGACGCTTGACGATGTTCTGGCACTGCTTCTGGTACTCTTCGACGCGCTCGGGGCCCAGCATCATGTCCACGGCGACGAAAAAGCCGGGCAGGATGCGCCGGGACAGGACTTTTTCGTCGGAGGGGTCGCTCTCGTTCTCGACAAAAAGGCTGGAAAATCGTCGGACGAGCAGGCGGCCGAAGAAGTTTTCGCGAGCCCGCCCGGCTTCGCCCCGTCTTTTGGCCATGATGCGCTGGAAACAGCGGTCAAGGACCTTGCACACGTCCTGCGGGGGAAAGGGCTTGCGAAAATAGTCATCGGCGCGATGGCGAAGCGCGCCGATCGCGGTTTCCATATCGGGATAACCGGTGACGATGATGCACACCAAGTCGGGGAACAGCCTGCGCAGCGCGGGAAGCAATTCCAGCCCGTTCCGTTCGCCGAGGCGGAGGTCGAGGAGCAAGCCGTCGGGCTGACACACCGTGGCGATCGAAAGCGCATCCTCGGCGGTGTGGGCGGTCCTTGCCGCGTAGCCATAGATCTCGAGGGATTCCGCCATGGCCATGGCAAAATCCTGGTCGTCGTCGACCACCAGAATCGTCTGGCGGGGCTTTGTTTGATCCGGCTGGGTTGCGTCGGTGTCGATTTGGCTCATGCTGGACGGTTCACTGGCGGCGATCCGCCGCGGCGAAGAAGGCCAGCCGAGTCCGAAGCTACGTGAGCCGCGAGGCAGGCAGGCCTTCACCAAGTACAAAATACGTAAAAATTTCGCTGAATACCAGCCAGTCTTTGTAACGTATGTAACAAACGCAATCTTTAGGCGTATTTTATTTAAAAATGTATAAAATTCTCCGCAAATTGCCGCCGGCTTGGCTACGAGGCGAGGGGCCTGCCGAATCAGCGGGGTTGAGCGTTCGATCCAAATGGGTAATGATCCGCGACGCGGCCGTTCCGACGGATACACCCGTGCCCGTCTCCCCCAGTCCGGTTGCGCGTGTGGGCCGTTTCTCGGCGGGGGATTGCGTTCATCCGTCTGAATCCCGAGCCCGATACCGGCACTGTGCGGATGCGGATATCCGTGCCAAGTCGCGATCGGCGCGGTGGACGAGGTGGGGCGCGGCCGTCTCAGCCCGGGACGGATCGTTGACAGGACGGAGGGAGTTGATGACCGAAAACATCGTTTTCCTGGATCGCGAGACGATCGCCCCGGAAATCGTCGTGCGCCGACCGGCTTTCGAGCATGGCTGGCGGGAGTACGGGAAGACCGTCGCGGACCAGGCCGTCGAGCGGGCGCAGGAGGCGACGATCATCATCGACAACAAGGTACCCCTGCGGGCCGAGACCCTGGAGCGCTTGCCGAAACTGCGGATGATCGCCATGGCGGCGACCGGCACCGACTGCGTCGACCTGGGATACTGTGCCAAACGGGGGATTGTCGTTTCCAATATCCGAAACTACGCGCGCAGTACGGTGCCGGAACATGCCTTCGCCCTGATCCTGGCGCTCAAGCGCAACCTGATCGGCTATCGCCGGGACGTCGTCGCCGGCGAGTGGCAGCGCCAGAATCAGTTCTGCATCTTCACCCATCCCATTTCCGAGCTCAGCGGCGGCACCCTGGGCATCATCGGCGAGGGGTCGATCGGCCAGTCGGTGGCCGATCTGGGCAAGGCCTTCGGCATGCGCGTGCTGTTCGCCGCGCACAAGGGAAAGACCGGCCTCGGCCCCCTCTATACGCCGTTCGATACGGTCATCGAGACCAGCGACGTGATCACGCTCCATTGCCCCCTGTTGCCAGAAACGCGCGACACCATTGCCATGCCCGAATTCCAGCGCATGAAAAGGACCGCGATTGTGGTCAACACGGCGCGGGGCGGCCTGGTCAACGAGAAGGACCTCGCCACCGCCCTGCGCCAGGGCCTGATCGCCGGCGCCGGGTTCGACGTCACCGTACCGCCGGAGCCGCCGGCCCCGGACAGCCCGCTGATGCAACTCCTCGACCTGCCCAACTTCATCCTGACGCCGCACGTCGCGTGGGCCAGCCGGGAGGCCCAGCAGGCCCTGGCCGACCAACTCATCGACAATATCGAGGCCTTCGTTGCCGGCAGGCCCAATAATGTGGTCGAGGGTGGGTTCTAGTTATCGAGCCAGATGGCCGCGGTAAGGACGGCGGCAAAGGAGACCCACAGCGCATAGGGGACGAGGAGAAGGGCCGCCGGCCGGTCGACGCGGGCAAACCGCGCGGTCGTCCAGGCTATGGCGGCCAGGAGGACGATGATTTCCGCTAGCGCCGCCCCCACCCATTGCATTCCGAAAAACAGGAACGACCACGCCAGGTTGAGCAGCAGTTGAACGGCGAAAGCGCCGAGGGCCGGCCGGCCCTCGGTCCAGCCGGCTTGCCGCCACACCCGCCAGGCCGCCACGCCCATGAGGACGAAAAGGGCAGTCCAAACCGGCGGAAACAGCCAGCTGGGTGGCGTGAAGGATGGTTTCGCCAGGGCCGGATACCAACTACCGACCGAACTGGCAGTGATCGCCCCACCGACGGCCGACACCGCCAGACACCCGGTGACGAAGCCGGCGAGGCCAAGGGCGCTTCGGGTGCGGGATGTGGAGCGCGGCGTCATCGGGCTCTCCTGCCGTCGATCGGCCGGTAGGGAATATACGACGGGCGGGCCCGGCGGTTCCAGGTCGATGTCGGCGACGACGGGGAAATGGTCCGAGGCGATGCGGGCCGCCTCGGTATGATGGCGAAAGACGGTCATGCGGCCACCCGGGGCACGCAGCAGGATGCGGTCCAGCGCCAGGAATGGCCGGGGTGTCGGGAAGGTGACGACGGACGGGCGCAGCGGCATTTGTTGGCCCATCAGTCGCAGAATGTTGGAAAACGGATACCAGGCGTTGAGGTCGCCGGCCAGAAGAGTGGGCCAGGGACCATCCGACTCTTTGATGAGTCGATGGAGAGTATCGACCTGCCGTCGTCGCTCGCCGGCCCTGAGGCCAAGGTGCGTGGCGATCACCTGCAGGGGCCCGAAGGGTGCCGCCAGACGGGCGTCGATGGCATTGCGCGGTTCCCGCCGGCGGACTGCCAGATCGACGATCGCGGAGGTGACGATCGGCCAACGGCTGAGGAGAAGATTGCCGAAATCATGGCGCACGCCATGATAGGCCGGTGCCCACACGCTGTGCCCGACGAACGACCGCGTCAGGAGATGAAGGGCGCCGCCGGGAACGCCATCGGTGTCCGACGGTGCTACCACCTCCTGCAGTGCGATGACGTCGGCTTTGAATTCGTTGATGACCCGGACGATGCGTTCGGGCGCGAATACGCCATCGCGTCCGACGCATCCGTGGACGTTGTAGCTGGCCACCCGAAACCGGGACGGGCTCACGACCGGGCTTCCTGTTTCCGGCGCTTTCCTCGCCAACTGCCGAGAAGCTTTTGCAAGCCGACGCCGAGCAGAATCCACAACGCGATGGCGGCAACGACGAGGACGACCATGCCCGGCGTCGGATTTTCAAGGACCCGTGTCAGGCTGTTGCCGAGCGCGGTAAGAACGGCGATTCCCGGCGTCATGCCGAGAACCGTGCCGATCAGGTAGTCGGTAAAGCGGATGCGGGCGGCGCCGCAAACCAGATTGACCGCGGTGTAGGGCGCCACCGGGGCGACCCGCAGCATCATGACCGCCAGCACGCCGCGGCTGGCGATGGCGCGGTTGACCGAATTCAGCCGGTTGCCGATAAGGCGGCGCAGCACCGGGCGGCCCAGCTTCACTCCGACGCCATAGGCGGCGGCGGCACTGGCTATCGTTCCGGTTAGCGCATAGGCGAAGGCGAGCAGGGGATCGAAGACGATGGCGGCGAGCGTGATCAACAGCGTGATCGGGAAGAACAGCAGGCTGCCGACGACGAACAGCAGCGGAATGGCGACGGGCGCCATCACGCTGGCGCGAATGACCTCGAAGAGGGGACGCAGCGTATCGATGCTGGCCAGTTCCGACAGCGGCGTCCATTGCCACAGGGCGACAAATCCCAGGACGACGCCAAGGACAAGCGTGGCCTTCTTGAGCCACGGCCAGACGGCGTGGCGGGTGATGCCGCCGAAGAGGTCGAGCAGCAACTGGTCGGCCTCGATGGGGCGCTCCGGATCGGCGATCGGGGCGAGAGCGACGGCGACGAGGTCCTCCTCGTCGTCTTCCGTGGGCTCGATCGGCGTCAGTCGGCGGCCCGCCGCTCCGCCGGTGTCGACCAGCGCCCGGGCCGAGTTCGGCTCGCGCAGGACCCGCCCGATGTCTTCGGCCGGCTGCCCCAGATGCTCGCCAAGCAGGCCATTGCGGATGCCGGCGATGGCTGCGCGAAGGCCAGCTTGGTCGGGGGAGGCCTCTATCGCCAGATTGCACTCGGTGTCGCAGCCCATGGAGCGGTTGTTGACGTTGGCCGAGCCGATGGTGAGGAAATGATCGTCGACGATCAGAACCTTGGAATGGACCATGATATCGACCGGCGTCCCTTGGGCGTCGTCGACGCTGGGAGAGACCAGGCGGATACGATGGGCGACCCCGGCCTCTTCAAGGCATCGCCGGAAACGCCGGCGGCCGGCGCCCATCGCTTTGGCGGCAATCCACCCACTTGGCAGACGCGGGCAGACGAGAACGGCTTCCAACTCCGGCCGTTCGGTCATGCGGCGAGCCAGGGCGTCGGCGATCCCCACGGCGGCAAAATACTGGTTTTCCATGTAGACCAAGCGCTCGGCGGAGGCGATGGCGGCCATGAAGAGAGCCTCGATCTCGCGCACTTCGGCTCGTTCATGCAGTTGCGGAAGGGTTCGCGCGATGCCGACATCGATGTCGGTAATGTCGGGGACGACGTCGTCCGGCCAGGGGTCGCCTGTGGGCGTGACTGGGGCCAGGGGCCGGCACGACGCTTCGTGCCAGCGCAGGTGGACGAGTTCCGCCACCGCGGCCGCGGCATCGCCGTCGACCATCATGTGGACGTCGTGGAAGGGACCGTAGGTCGAGCCCTCGGGATCGACGCGCGCCGGCTTGTCGGGGGCATGGTCCGGGGTATCCCATCGGCGGGCGCAGAGGTCAAGGCCGCCGCAGAACGCCAGCCTGTCGTCGATGACCACCAACTTCTGATGATGGCTGGAGCCCAGCGGCAGCAGATCGTCGAGACAGACATTGATCTGTGCCGGAGTCTGCCAGCCCAGCGAGATGCGGGGCAGGGGCTCGCGGTCAAGGGCATAGAGGGTGGAGTAATCCCAAAGCAACAGGTTGACGCGGAGCTGGGGATTGATCTCGACCAGCCGGGTCAACAAGGCGCGCAATCGGGTCGGCTCGCCGTCCGGGGCGCCATCGGGCGCCAGGTCGGTCCGACTGTCGATGTCCCACCCCAGGATGTGCACGGAACGCCGCGCCCGCAGGAGGGCCTGGCGGAGCGTCGAGAAGTAGGCTGCCGCGTCGACCAGAATCTTGACGCGGTTACTGCGGGCGATCCGCCAGCAGGCTCGCCCGGGGTCAAGAATGGGGGCGCGGAGGAGGGATTTGCCGTCGTGCCGCGAATCCGTGCGGCTGAGGACCGGCTTCCTTGACTGACGTGCGGTTGGTGGGGGGGGAGTTCGCATCTGGGGGCAGCTGCCTGTAAGTCCTATCCAGGGGATCTGCCGGAAACGGCGGTAAGTGCTTCTGCCAACGGTATGGCATTCGTGACACAGCTTCCGGCAGCATCGGCTGATGCCGGCTCGCAACCTATAACGGGCATTTGGCGGGATGGTTCCAGTGGAACGCTATGGCCCGTTCGTCGAACTGCGCACCAATCGTTCTATTCGGTCTTGTCGATCGCTCCGACATCGAGCAGAGGTGCGGCATCCAGCCCCTCGGCCTCCATCATTCGGGCGACCCGTTGCAACGATGACAGAATCAGTGTCTGCTCCCAGTTCTCGAGGTGCTCAAAGCGGCTGACGAAGCTCTCGTGCAGCAAGGTCGGCGAACTTGCCAGAACCCGATTCCCCTCCTCGGTTAGGACGACATTGACGACCCGCTTGTCGCGCTCACTGCGAACGCGCCGGACGAGTTGCCGCTGCTCCAGCCTGTTAAGGATGGTCGTCACCGTTGGCTGGCTCAGGGAAACATGCTTGGAAATGCTTCGTACTGTAACGTTGCCGAGGTCCTGAATGGCACGAAGAACGACGACCTGAGGGATGGTCAGTCCGCAGGCTTTCATCAGTTTGCGCGAGTGAATGTCGGTTGCGCGAATGATCTGGCGCAGCGCCACCAACACATCTTGCCAGCATTTCGTGGACATTTTCACGGTTCCTTGGCCATGGAAAGCTACGGCACTCATGATGCGAATATATGTGTGTAATACACGTATAAGTTGATGTCGGGGGCGAGTATCTTTGACATCAAATGATTTCTCGTATAAACAATTATATGGACATATCCAGTTACGTGCGTGGCGGCTCGCCGCAGTTCAGAGAGTTTATGTTCGTTTAGAAAACGGCGAAAGCGTCGTTGTGAGGACTTTTTTGCCTTCTCTCGTCGACCGGTGGCATCGCGTGGCCTGGACGACATGGAAGGTGGAAACGTGGGGGATCACAGTTCTCCTCAACAGGAACGGAGACGTATGCCGGAAAAAATCGTCGTCAACAGTCTTTATAAGGTCTTCGGGGAGCATCCCGAGCGGGCGATGGAACTGCTCGCCAAGGGTGTCGACAAGAACGAGATTTTCAGCAGAACGGGTCAGACCGTCGGCGTTTGCGACGCTGGTTTCACTGTCCGCCAGGGCGAAATCTTCGTGGTCATGGGGCTCTCGGGATCGGGCAAATCAACCCTGGTGCGTCTTCTCAACCGGCTGATCGAACCAACGGCGGGGCAGGTGCTGATCGACGGCATTGACATCGCCGCCATGTCGGATGCCGAACTGCTCGGATTGCGTCGTCGCGACATGAGCATGGTCTTTCAGTCCTTTGCGCTGATGCCGCATCTCAACATTGTTGACAACGCCGCCTTCGGACTGGAATTGGCCGGCGTTTCCCGGGACGAGCGGACCCGGCGGGCTCTCGCTGCCCTCGGTCAGGTCGGCCTGGCAGCCAACGCCGACTGTTATCCTGACGAGCTTTCGGGCGGCATGCAGCAGCGGGTGGGATTGGCCCGCGCCCTGGCCAGTGACCCCGCGGTAATGCTGATGGACGAGGCTTTCTCCGCGCTCGACCCGCTAATCCGCACCGAAATGCAGGACGAACTGCTGCGCCTGCAGACTGAGCACCGGCGCACCATCATCTTCATTTCGCACGATCTCGATGAGGCCATGCGGATCGGCGACCGAATCGCCATCATGGAGGGAGGGCGCGTGGTCCAGGTGGGTACGCCCGATGAGATCCTCAACGCGCCCGCCGACGAATACGTCCGCTCTTTCTTCCGGGGCGTCGACGTGTCCACCGTATTCACCGCCGGTGACGTCGCTAGGCGCAAGCAGACCATCGTCATGGACCGCGAGGGGGTTGGCGTGAAGACGGCGATCAACCGTCTCAAGGATGCCGACCGCACGTACGCCTATGTGGTCAGCGGTGACATGACGTACCACGGCGTGGTGTCAGTGGATACCTTGCGCGAGGCCCAGCGGCGCGGCGAAACCCGGATCAGCGCCGCCTACGTTCCGGACGTCGAGCCGCTGACGGCGGAAACGCTGGTGGCTGAGTTGATTGGTACCGTCGCGCGGGCGCCGTGTGGCGTGCCGGTGGTCAATGCCAAGAAGCGTTATTTGGGGGTCATCTCGAAGGCGGCGCTTCTGGAAACCCTCAACCGGCAGGGAGATGACCTCAATGGCTGAGCAGACTGCCAATCCATGGGGGGCCCCACCGCCTGGGCAGGTGCCGGACACGCCCGGCGACTGGATGAGCGCCGCCGCCGCTCCTGCCAAGCCGGGGTTCGACTGGACCGATCCATTTCGCGACGCCCTTATACCGCTGGACCTTTGGGTCGAACAGGGCCTTGACTGGCTCGTCTTGCATTTCCGGCCGCTGTTCCAGGCCGTCCGCTGGCCGATCGACGCCACCCTGACGTCCGTCGAGAGCGGGCTTCTGGCGGTGCCGGCGATCCTCGTCGTGCTGTTGTCGGCGCTGGTTGCGTGGCAGCTGGCGGGCCGGAAACTGGCCGTCGGCACCGCCGTCTCGTTGCTTGCTATCGGCCTGATCGGCGCCTGGTCCGAGGCGATGGTGACGCTCGCCCTGGTGCTGACGTCGGTGTTGTTCTGCATTGTGATAGGCCTGCCCATCGGCGTCTGGCTCGCCCGCAGCGACCGCGCGATGAACGCCTTGCGTCCGATCCTCGACGCCATGCAAACGACACCGGCCTTCGTTTACTTGGTGCCGATCGTCATGTTGTTCGGTATCGGCAACGTACCAGGCGTGGTCGTCACCATCATCTTCGCGTTGCCGCCGCTGATCCGCCTGACCAACCTCGGAATCCGCCAGGTTCCGCCCGATCTTGTCGAGGCTGCCCGTTCGTTCGGCGCCAGCCCGCGGCAACTTCTGTTCAAGGTGCAATTGCCACTGGCCATGCCGACCATCATGGCGGGCGTCAACCAAACCCTCATGCTGGCCCTTTCGATGGTGGTGATCGCCTCGATGATCGCCGTTGGCGGGCTGGGCCAGATGGTCCTGCGCGGTATCGGCCGCCTCGACATGGGGCTGGCCACCGTGGGCGGTGTCGGCATTGTGATGCTGGCGATCGTGCTCGATCGCATGACCCAGGCGATCGGGCGCGACAGCCGCGCCAAAGGAACTCGCCACTGGTACGAAACCGGGCCGATCGGCGCCATCCGCACCCTGCTGGCCGGCGAAAAGTCGACGCCCTTCGGGCAACCGGATGGCCTGCCCGAGAAGAACTGAGTTTCACGGAATTAAAGGAATAGGAGGTTGCCATGGCATTTTTGCGTACTCTTCCCACCGTAGGACGCTGGCTCGCGGCGCTGGCCCTGGGCGGCGGACTGGCGGCCGGCGGAAGCGCGTTCGCGGCCGATCTGCCGGGCAAGGGGGTAGCGGTCCAGCCGTTGAAAAGCTCCATTGCCGAGGAAACCTTCCAGACCCTTCTGGTTGTCAAGGCGCTGGAACATCTGGGCTACGACGTCAAGCCGATCAAGGAAGTGGAATATGCGACGGCGTTCGTGGCCATGGCCAATGGCGACGGCACCTTCCTGGCCGACTATTGGGATCCGCTTCACAACGATTTCTTTGACCGGGCTGGCGGCGACGCCAAGCTCTACCGCAAAGGCGTTTTCGCGTCGGGAGCTCTGCAGGGGTATCTGATCGACAAGGCGACCGCGGAAAAATACAACATCACCAACGTCGACCAGCTCAAGGATACTAAGATCGCCGCGTTGTTTGACTCCAACGGAGACGGCAAGGCCGACTTGGCGGGCTGCAATCCGGGATGGGGCTGCGAGAAGGTCGTCGAGAACCACCTCGACGCCTACGGTCTGCGCAATACTGTGACCCACAATCAGGGCTCCTATTCGGCGATCATCGCCGACACCATCGCCCGCTACAAGCAAGGCAAGCCCGTTCTGTATTACACATGGACGCCCTATTGGGTGAGTGGCGTGCTGGTGCCGGGCAAGGACGTGGTGTGGCTGCAGGTGCCGTTCTCGTCGTTGCCGGGCAGCCGCAAGAGCGTCGATACCGCCTTGCCAGACGGGTCCAACTATGGCTTCCAGGCCAATAACCAGCGGATCGCCGCCAACCGCGAATTCGCCGAGGACAACCCGGCGGCGGCCAAGTTGTTCGCTATCATGCAGGTTTCCAGCAACGATATAAGCGCGCAGAACCTGCGCATGCGCGACGGCGAGAAGTCGCCGGACGACATCAACCGCCATGCCGATGCCTGGATCAAGGCCAATCAGGCGACGTTCGATGGCTGGATCGAAGAGGCCCTCGCCGCAGCGAGCAACGCATAGCGGCCGAGGGGCAGCGGCCCCGCCCCGCCTTTTTTTCGGGCCCGTTCAGGCGAGGGCGCCGACATACTCGCCGCGCGCTGGATAGTCCTTGGCGATGGCGAAATCGATGGCCTTCAGCAGCTCGTCGAAGTGTGGGCGGGCGAACGGCATGGTCTGCACGGCGCCGTAATAGAGGGTTCCGTCCGGACGGACCAGGAAGACGCCCGGCTCGGAAAACAGGGCGGGCTCCTCGATGCCGATGGAGGTCTTGCCGCGCGAGGTCGAGATGAAGAGCCCCCACTCCCGGGCGACGGCAAGCGGCAGGCCATAACCGAACCGCAACGCCCCGGAAGCTACCTTGTCGGCCATCTGGCGGGCCCGTTCCTCGCCGTCTGAACTGACGGCGATGAGGCCGACCCCGCGTTGCTCGAATTCCGGAACGAGGCGTGCCAGTTCGCCGAGATAGGCGGTACAGATTGGGCAGTGCAGGCCGCGGTAGAACACGACCAGCGTGAAATGGCCGGGTTCTTCCCGGGCGAGGTCGAGGGGGCCGTGGGCCACCGTGGGGACCTTGAGCCCGGGAACCGGCCTGCGGGGGACGAGCATGACGGACGATCTCCTCTCGAGGGTGTCGAGGCGACGGCCAAGCCTGCCGTCGGCCTTGACGGAGGATGCACCTTATCGTACGAACAAAATCATTTAGTCTTAAAAACATTGCAGGACGTACGCATGGACGTCGATTCACGACCCCGCCCCGACCGCCTGTCGGGTCTGTTGCAGCGCTTCAGGGTCGAGGCCCGGGTGTTCCATAGTGGAGCCATCCGTGGGACCCTGGACTTCGCGGCGCCGGCGGCAGGAGGAGGGCATCTCCACCTCGTGGGGTGCGGTCGTGTGGCAGTGGCCGACGAACTGGGTGGCCGGATGACGATCGACGGGCCGGCCCTACTGTTCTATCCACGCGGCACCGCCCATCGGCTGATGACGGTGGACGGGGCCGTCGCGGTCGATGTCGTCTGTGCCGAGGTTTTTTTAGGCGGCGCGGCCAATCCCGTTGTCCGCGCCCTACCCACGGCGACCGCTATGCCGATGCACGCGTCCCCCGCCCTCGATGGGGTGGCGGGGGTGTTGTTCGAAGAAGCGTTTGGCCGGCGCTGCGGCCGGCAGGCGGTGCTCGACCGCCTGTGCGAGGTGCTGGTGGTCAGGTTGTTGCGCCACGCCATCGAACAGGGGGCGGCGGCGGCCGGCCTGCTGGCTGGCCTGGCCCACCCGGGGTTGGCGCGCGCGCTGACGGTGCTTCACGAATCCCCCGGTGAGACGTGGACGCTCGAGCGGCTGGCCGGAGTAGCCGGCATGTCGCGCACCACGTTCGCGAATACCTTCCGCGACGTCATCGGGACCACGCCCGGCGACTACCTGGCGAAATGGCGGCTGGCCCTGGCTCGCACGCTGCTGGCCCAGAGGCGGCCGCTCAAGGCCGTGGCCCGCCAGGTTGGCTACGCCAGCCCGGCGGCGCTGTCGCGCGCCTTTTCCCGGCATTTCGGCGAACCGCCACGGGCCGTCCATCGGCTGGCGACTTCCTGAATACGGAAAGGCCCGTGCCCTAAACGGCTTCCTTGGCCTTCTTCTGCTTGCGCCAACCGCGCGGCGAGGAATCCCACGGCTTGGCGTCGACGCCGGGGGTGAAGCGGAAGCCGTCGGCATCCTCGCCGATCCACACGTAGCAGTCCGACAGGCCCAGGCTGCTGGCCGCGCAGACGTCGACGCACAGGCCACACCAGCAGCACCGGCCGTAGTCGATGCGCGGCCGCAGGCCGGTGTCCTTGATGGTGGTTTCCGTATAGGGCGTCATGTCGATGGCGACATTCATGCAGATGGCGGCGCAGTTGCCGCAGCCGGTGCAGGTCTCGACATCATTGACGTGCCAGCCGCGGTAGTTGTCCGAGGCCGCGCGCAGGCTTTCGCCCTTGGGGACGGTATAGGGCGTCGAGAAGGCCTTGAGCCAGGCCGCGAAGGGTTTCAGCACATGCTTCAGCCCGACCCGCTCCTCCTCGGGCGTGCGATAGGAGAGGGTGGGCGTGGTGGTGTCCTGGGCAGTGCGAATGTAGCTCATCCAAGTTTCCTCGATCAGCGCTCGATCTCGGGCGGGCAGACCTGCAGCGAGTTCATCAGCGGGTAGAGGTCGGAAATGTTCAGTCCCGGCAGGATGCGCTCCAGCAGCGACACGCCATGCACGTAGCTGGGGCCGCGCACGTGGAAACGGCGGATCTTGTCGGACCCGTCGGTAGCAATGAAATAGCCGTACTCGCCGCGCGTCGCCTCGGCCCGCACATAGGTCTGGCCGGCCGGCACTTGCCAGCGCAACGGATTGCCGGCCTTGCCCAGGACGGGGCCTCCCTTGGGCATGCGGGCCAGAATTTGACGGATCAGGTCGATGGCCTGGTCGATCTCCAGCCTGCGCACCAGGGCGCGGGCGTAAATGTCGGAGCCCTCGGTGGTGACGACGTCGAAATCCAGTTCCGGGTAGACCAGATAGGGGTAATCCTTGCGCACGTCGCGCGGGATGCCCATGGCCCGCACCACCGGGCCGGAAAGGGTGGTTTCCTCGGCCCATTCCTTGGGAACGACGCCGACGCCCATGGCCCGCTTGCGGAAAACGGCGGACTCGAAGATCAGGTTGTCGACCATCGGCAGCCGTTCCTCGATCCTTTTCAGCACCGCCTCGACGCGGGCCGCGAAACCCTCGGGCAGGTCGCGGCGTACGCCGCCGTAGATGATGTACATGTGGTAGATCCGCCCGCCCGACAGTTCCTCGAAGAGGTCGAGCACATAGTCGCGAAGTGCGATCATCCATTGCGGCGCGGCGCCGAGACCCATGCCGCCGGCTTGGCCGCCGACTACCATCAGCAAAGCCGCCAGCCGCGACATCTCCAGCACCAGGGTGCGGATCCACTGGGCGCGCGGCGGGACGTCGCCGGAAATGCCGGCCAGCTCTTCGACGGCGGTGGCAAGCAGGTACTCGTTGGTGTCGGGTTCGGGCACGCAGATTCGGCAAACTACCGGGAAGGCCTGGTAGAAAGTCCGACGCTCGATCAGTTTCTCGAAGGCGCGGTGCAGATAGCCGACATGGGTGATGCCGCGGTTGATGGTGTCGCCCTCGACCCAGATCTGCATGGCCATGTTGCCGGGAACGCCCGGGTGCTGCGGGCCGACCCACAACTGCACCTCGCGGGAGGCGATAAGCGGTTCGGGAATGGCGTTCATGGCGCGGGCTCCGGTTCGTTGGCGTTGGCCGCGGCGACCTTCTCCGCTTCGGCCTGACGCTTGCGCTCGGCCTGAAACTTGGCCCGCACCTCCTTGGGATCGACGTGCCGGCGGCCGGGCCGGAAGTCGTAGGTCTCCTCGCAGTACTTCACGGTGTCGAAATCGCGGCGCATAGGCGGCATGGCGGTCCAGCCCTCGAGCAGGAAGTCCACCCCCTGGCGCGGGCTGCCGGGAAAGCGGATGCCGTACATCTCGTTGTGTTCCTGCTCGTAGGTGACGGCCTCGGGCCACAGGGTATGGATGGATTCGGCTTCCGCATCCTCGCGCGCAATGCGCGCCGAGAGCATCAGGGTGTAATGGGCGCGGGGGTCGGTGACGATGTAGACCAGCTGGAATTGGCCATCTTCCAGCCAGTCGACCACCGAGAAATGGGTGAGGTGAATATAGCCGCCGTGGCGCTTCAGCCATTCGAGCGACGCCACCACGTCCTTGGCGGCGACCTCGACGGCGCCTAAGTCGGGCCGCTGCTGGCGCGAGGCGAGCACCCCGAAGCGGCCATCCAGTTCCTTGACGATGCGATCCATGATCCCGCGTTTCCTTACCAGTTGTAGGCGGGCATGCCCCAGTCGGTGATGACCTTGCGCTGGTTGGCCTTGTAGTTTTCCAGGTTCTGCAGGTACTCGTTCCAGCCGTTGGCCCTGCCTTGCTTGATCTTGTCCATCAGAGCCTGGAAGCCGGCGATCAGGGCTTCGGGGCGCGGCATGCAGCCGGCGATGTAGACGTCGATGGGAAGATAGAGATCGACCTGCTTCACCGTGTTGTAGGAATCCCAGTACATGCCGCCGTCGATGGTGCAGGACCCCAGGCCCAGCGTCCATTTGGGGGACGGCATCTGCTCGTAGGCCCGGATGACGCGCTTCAGCGTCTTGATGGAAAGGTAGCCGCTGATGACCAGCACGTTGGACTGGCGCGAGGTGGGGGCCATGGTGATGCCGAAGCGTTCCATGTCGAAGCGGCTGGTGCCCAGGGGCCGCATTTCGATGGCGCCGCAGGCGGTGCCGTAGGCCAGCACGTTGAGCGAGTTGGCGCGTACCCAGTTCTTGATCTTGCCCATTGCCTCGTTGAGCGAAAGCGGCGAGGGCATTTCCTCTTCGCCCAGGAAGCAGGCCGGCTCGATGGGCGCGTGGGAACGCGAGCCGTCGGGGGCGATCGAGACATAGGGTCTGCCGAGGCGGCCCTCGTTCGGCATCGCGAGCGGTTGCCGGGCCGGCGCCGCCTCCGGCTTGTCGCAGCAGGCCGGCGCGACCTCTGGGGCGGCGTCGAGGTCGGGCTTGTCCAATAGAGTCTCGTTCATCTCGGCCTCCTCAGGCCATGGCCAGGGCGACGCCGGCCACCCCGATGAGGGCCGGCCACTTGAGCAGGAAGCGGATCGACTGCTCGACCCTGAAACGCGGGAAGACGGCGCCGACGAACACCGTCCAGAAGTAGACGATGAAGGTTTTGACCAGGAATCCCAGGATGGTGGTGGTGCCGCCCAGGAACAGGTTCATGAACAGGATGCACTTGGCCACCGTGAACACCGAGACGCCCGACATCATCAGGGACAGGAAGGCGGCGTTGTATTCGGTGCGCGGACCGACCGGCACTTCCTGCGGGGCCCCGACCACGTTGAAGGGCGAATACATGTTCATGGCGATCAGCGCCAGGAAGGCGGCAACGCCAGCCAGCGGGTTCTGGAAGATGTACCAGTCCATGACGCCGCCCTGCTGGGCCTCGACGATGCCCTGGATCGAGAAGCTGCCGGTTTGGGCGGCGATGGCGATCATGGCCAGGCCGAAGGGCAACTCGAAGGCGGTCATCTGCGACAGCCCGCGCGAGATGCCGATGGGCGAGTAGGGATGCCCCCCTTCGCCGGCGCCGAGCGCCATGCCAAGCTGCCCGAAAAAGAAGAAATACATGATCAGCAGCAGATCGCCCGAGGCCGCGAAGTTCTCCAGCATCGGCACGCCGACGACGATCGGCATGAAGACCAGAAGCCCGATGCCGCCCACCGCGCGGAAAACCGGCGCCAGGAAGAACATGACGCCATGCATGGTCGAGGTGCGCACGAACATCTGCATCAAAAGGTCGATGACCGGCTGCCAGATGGGCGGACCGATGCGGCCCTGGATGCGGCCGATCACCTTGCGGATGATGCCGTTGAGAAGGAGCCCGTAGAGGAGGGCCAGGAACACCCATAGTGCCGTCCACAGGGCTTGTTCGAGTATTGGAAGGTGCGGCTGCATCATGGGGCTAGCTCCGGCCGACGAAGGCGAGAAGGACCACCATTCCCACCGCGTAGAGCAAGTAGGTCTGGGCGTTTCCGGTGTAGAAGCGGCGCCCCGCCTCGGTAACGGCAGCCAGCGTCTCGCCCATGCCGTTCCAGAAGCGGGTGACGCGCGGACTCAGCACCGGCGCGAAGGCCCGCTCGTAGGGACGGAACATGGCATAGGCGTAGTGCGCTTCCTCGGCCGGCGGCGGCACCTCGGCGGCGAACACCATGTCGAGCTGGCGCACCCACTTGGGGTGGGGGTTGAGGATCAAAAGGACGGCGAGGACAAGACCGAACAGGGCGCCGACGATGGCCATGATCATTGCCGGGTTGGCGTAGCCGACCGGTGTGACGAGCGTGGCGCCATCCAGCGTGAGGGCTCCGGCCCCGGCATAGAGCGGCCTGAGCGAGCCGGCGACGGGTTCGTAGAAACCGGCGGGCGCGTTGAGAACGGCGACCAGCGGTTCCAGCAGCCCCTGCGGCCAGATAGACAGCACCATGATCAGGGCCATCAGCACGCCCTGGGCAACCAGTGTCGGCCACGGGGCCTCGTGCACCGTGCGGTGCTGGCGCTTCAACTGGCCCAGGAAGATCGAATGGATCAGCCGGTAGAGGTAGAGGAAGGCGATCATGGTGGCGAACATCATCAGGCCGGTCAGCAGCAGCCAGCCGCGGTCGATCAGGGCCTCGTAGATCAGCCACTTGCCGACGAAACCGGATAGCGGCGGCACGCCGGATACCGCGATGATGCCGATGAGCACCGAGACGAAGCTGAAGGGCATCCGCTTGATCAGGCCGCCCAGCTCGTAGAAGGTCCGGGTGCCGGTGCGGTAGATGACGCCGGCGATGGCCAGGAACAGCAGCGCCTTGAACAGGAAGTGGTTGACCGCGAGGTAGAGCGCGGCCGTCCATCCGAGCGGCGTCGCCACCGCGAAACCGACCACGATATAGGCGACCTGGCCGACCGAGGAGAAGGCCAACAGGCGCTTGGCGTCCTCCTGCAGCGCCGCCAGCAGCGCCATGGCAAACGCCGTGATGCCGCCGGCCCAGGCCAGAAGGTGCAGGGGGTCGATGGCGCCCAGCGCCGTGTTGATGGCCGCGATCTTGACGTTGGCGACCAGCACGATGAGGGCGAAGATCGGCGCCTTGGAGACCACCGCCGACAGGAAGGGCGTAAAGGTATCGGGCGATTCGGTGTAGGCGTCGCGGGCCCAGATGTGGACGCCCCAGGTGCCCAGCTTGATGGCGATGCCGGAAACGATGAGGCTCCAGGCGGCCAACGCGGCGGGCCCCGAAAGCTGGGCCAGCTTGGCGACCGGGGCCGGATCGACCCCTTCGGCGACCATCAGGCCGCCCAGGATCAGCAGGCCGGCGGCGCCCGAGAACAGCATGTAGACGTAGCCCGCCTGCGCCGAGGTGCGACCCTGGCCCATCAGCAGCCAGCTGGTCCAGGTCATGATCTCCCAGGCCAGGAAGAAGACCAGCAGCGATTGCTGGCGCTCCGCCCCAACCGACTGCACCAGCAGCAGCAGGGCGGCGGTCAGGATGACAAAGTACCCCCAGTAGGTGCCGGCGCCGGTCGGATAGGCCAGCGCGGCGAAGCCGATGACCAGCGCCCCGGTGAGGATGAGGCCGATAAACAGCGCCGACAGCGGATGGGCCAGTGACGGCGCCAGGTAGAAGGCGCCCGCCGTCAGGGCAACGGCGATCAGCGATAGCCCGCCGAGCAGGCGCCAGGGCAAGGCCCGCAGCACGACAAGAGCGATGCCGGCGGCCAGCAGGAGGGTGGCCGGGACAAGATCGGCGTTGGCGGCGAGGACGGAGGTGTAGAAGACGGCGAGGCCGGTTCCCGCCAGGACGGTGACGGCGGCCAAGGGCGCGGCGATCTCCATGCGCGAGGCCGGTTCGGGCCGCGCTGCGGCAATCCCGGCTTCGGGCTCGACGAACAGCTCGCGGGCCCAGCCGAAGTAGTAGACCCATTCGAGGAAGGCGCCGACGAGGAGCGGGACGATCCACCACCACAGGTCGCCGTCGCCGGCCAGTGTGACCAGGGCGTCCCATTTGCCCCAGAAACCGGGGAAGGGCGGCAGGCCGGCCACTGCGAGGACCGCGACGATGGTGGCGATGGCGAGGAACGGCCGTTTGGCGAAGGCGCCGGCCCACTCGCGTACCGTTTCCCCGCCGTGCACGCCGACCAGCCACAAAAGCCCGCCCTTGGCGACCGTGTGGTTCAGCAGCAGCAGGGCGACGGCGCCAAGCAGCGCGGGGTGGCGGTCGACCACCGGCCACAGGAAGACCAGCAGCCCGACCTGGGCCGAGGACGAATAACCGAGCAGACGGCGCACCCGGGTCTGGCGGATGGCCAGCAGGTTGGAGACGACATAGGTTGTCATGCCGACGGCCATCACCACGACGTGGCAGAGTTCCGTCTGGTAGAGCATGAAGACCTTGGTGAAGGCGAAGAACGTGGCGTTGAGCGCTGTGGCGACGATGAAGGCCATGACGCCCGGCTCGACCCCGTCATAGAGGTCGATGGCGGGACCGTTGACGGGAAACAGCTTGAGCTCGGCCAGGAAGCCGACCAGCAGCAGCACCTGGGCGGTGCAGATGGCGGCCACGGTGACGCCGGTCATCTTGGCCGCCATGTCGTCGATATAGAGCGTGCCGGTGAAGCGATAGAGCAAGCCGGTGGCCAGCAGGATGAGCACCGAGGCGATGCCGCCGATCAGCATGTACTTGAGGCCGGCTTCGAGCGCCGGGCCTTCCTTGCCATAAAGGATCAGGGCGTAAGTGCCGATCGAGGTGATCTCGATGAAGACGAACAGGTTGAACAGGTCGCGGGTCAGGATCAGGCCGTGGGCGCCCAGCAGCACCATCAACTGGATCAGCAGGGCGCGTACGCCACCCTTCTCGCGGTCGCGGGCTGCCAGATAGAGGGCGGAGACGAGGGCGGTGGCGTCGGCCAGCGCGATGAGGGCGGCCTCGGGCCCGCCCAGGCGCAGCAGGATGCCGAAGGGGGCCGGCCAGCCGCCGGTCTCGATGTCGATGGCCGCTGTCCCGAACAGGCCAAGTTCGAAGGCCCAGTGGGCCGACAGCCCAAGGGTGTAGGCGATGGTGGCCAGGAACAACAGCCGCGCCGCGGCAAAGCCGATGCGGTCGGCCAGCGGCAGCAGGAAGGCCACGCCCAGGGGCAGGGCGACGAGGAGGGCTGGATTTACCATTTCAGGCTCACGTAATGGCCGATGTCGAGGCTCTTGTTGACGGCGTAGAGCCGCACGACGTAGGCCAGCATCAGGGCGGTGACACCGACGGCGATGACGATGGCGGTCAGCACGATGGCCTGGACCACCGGGTCGACGAATTGCCGGGCGTCGGCGGTGAGGGTTTGCGCGTGAGTCAGCAGGGACGGCGCATCGATGATCGGGGCGGTGCGGCCGGGGATGTAGCCGAAACAGATGATCATGATGTTCACGCCGGCGTCGATCAGGGCGAAGCCCAGCATGATCTTGATCAGGTTGCGCTTGAGCATGATGGCGGCGAAGCCGATGAGGATCAGCAGCCCGCCGGTGACGGTATAGAGGGCGGTGGGCTCGATCATGACGATGCCCCCTCCTTTTCGCCTTCGGGGAGGCCGGAATGCATCATCGCATCCAGCAGTGCGGCCAACTCGGAGCCGACCTTGAGGCCGACCAGCACGTAGATCACCGGGATCAGGCCGGCCGAGAACAGCTCGTTCCAGGCGCCGAGCGGAATGACGTTCTGGTTGGAGAGGAACGAGCCGGCCGCCGCCAGGCCGACCAGGCCGACCAGGACATAGAGAAAGCCGGAGAGCGATTCGATCCAGCCCAGCGCGTTGTGGGCCATGTCGCGGTCGCGCCGCGCCAGCAGGAGCAGCAGCACCGCCGAGGCGACGATGGCGCCGCCCTGGAAGCCGCCGCCTGGCGTCAGGTGCCCGTGGGCGAAGATGTAGGCGCCGAACAGCACGATGGGGGCGAACAGCAGGCGGGCCCCGGTGGCGACCAGTTCGCTGGCCGGTTCCGGGGTCTCCAGGACCAGGCCGGCGCGGCGGCGCAGCACGAAGCCGGCGCCGGCGACCGACAGGAACAGCACCGACACCTCGCCCAGGGTGTCGAGGCCGCGATAATTGACCACGACAGAGGTGACAATGTTGGCGCCGCGGTTTTCGGCGACGCCGAACTCGACGTAATGGCGGCCGATCTCGCTGATCTCGGAAGGCGCCGTCAGCGGCACCGTGGTCCACAGGAAGACGGCCAGCAGGACCAGGACGATGGGGGTGAGGATCTGTCTCATCGCTCGCTGTCCTCGGTGCGCCGGATGGCGATCAGGAAGATGACGGTGGTCAGCCCGGCCGCGATGGCAGCTTCGGTCATGGCGACGTCGGGGGCGTCCATGCGCAGGAACAGGTAGGACACCATCAGGCTGATGAAGCCGACCATGATGACGGCCGACAGCAGGCTGCGTTGAAAGATGGCGGCGACGCCGGTGACCACCATGGCCGCGCAGACCAGGATATCGACGAGGATCACGTTGCGGGCTCCTCTTTGGCGGGGATGGCGGCCGGCGGCGCCTTGGCCTCGGCCAATTCGTCGCGGACCGATCCGTCGGCCAACGGCAGGCCGGCGCCATGGGCGGCGCGGGCCAGGGCGTGCGAGGACAGTGGGTTGGTGATCAGCACGAAGAGGACGATGACGATCAGTTTCGGCAACCAAGCGGGTTCATAGAGGCCAAGGCCGAGCAGGGTCAGAATGACCCCCAGCGTGGTCGCCTTGGTCCCCGCCTGAAGGCGGTTGTAGGCGTCGGGCATGCGCAGGATGCCGATCGCCGCCAGCAGCAGGAACAGCGAGCCGATGAAGACGATGACGGCGCCCGCGAGCGGCAGGAAGTCCATCTCACAGCCCCTTTTCGAGGTAGCGCGCCAGCGCCAGGACGCCGAGGAACGACAGGATGGCATAGACGATGGCGACGTCGACGTAGATGGCGCGCCCGGTGGTCACGGCGACGGCCACCAGCAGCGGGATGGTGATGAGGGTCAGCACGTCCAGGGCGACCGCGCGGGTGACCGTGCACGGCCCGGCCAGCAGCCGGTAGAGCCCGATGAGCAGGGCGACGGCGGCCAGCACCAGGGCGACGATGAGGATGATCTCAGCCAAAGACGACCTCCAGGTAGCGCTCGAAGCCGGTCACGATCTGGCGCGTGGCGTCGTCGATGTCCTCGGCGTCGACCGTGACCCAGTGGATGAACAGATCCCCGCCGTCGACCTCGACGGTGAGCGTGCCGGGTGTCAGCGTGATGGCGTTGGCGAGAACCAGGCGGCCCAAGGGGCTTCGCAGGCGGGTCCGCACGCGGACGATGCCGGGCCGGATCGCAAGCACCGGCCGGGCGACGATGACGGCCATCTGCAGGTTGGACTTGACGATGGCCCAAGCGAGGTAAAGCAGGAAGGCGAAGAAAAATAAGAGCCGGCGCGGAGAGAGGAACGCCGTCCACCGGGCGTCGCCCCTCGCCGCGATCAAGGCGACGAAAAACGACACGACGGCGCCGGCAAGAAGTTCCTGGGTATCGAAGCGGCCGACGAAGACGGTCCACAGGACCACCAACCCCAACCACAGGACGATGACCGCACCAAAATCCCTGCGGTTCGATGCATGAGAGTGCATGGCAGACATCCGCGCCGGCTCCCAAGTTTCCCAATCCCCCTGGTGAGGAAACCAAACGTCAGGGGTGGGGCTGCAAAAAATTAGAAATAACTAAATTAGTGAATTCTAATTTATTGGGCATGTGCTCACCGAGTCAAGCATGTTTGGCGTCAAACCCCAGGATTTCTGTCGCGAATCGTTCGCAAAATCAGGTGGGGCGGAGGCATGGATGATCGTCCGCCGTCCCAAGGAAGGGGCAAAGGGTTTCCTGCGGCGGAAGGGGGGCGTGGGGGAGGGGGCCGCGCTCAGAGGACCGGCACGGCCGACGACGCCACCGACGGTTGGAATGCGGCCACGCCGCTTGCGGCCGGTCCGGCCGAGCCACGGATGGCGCGCGAGGCGGTTACCGAGAGGCGGGTGACGTCCAGGCGGACCACGGCATCGCCGCAGCTCCGTTCGTCCTCGCCGGCTTCCATGATATCGAGCATAAGCGTGATCCCGGCGCCGGGCTGGCCGCCGCCGAATTCGGCCGTGTTCTTGAGCACGTGGAAGAGCTTCGGACAGCAGTCGACCTCGACCGCCACATCGAGGTCGCGGGCGATGGGACAGAATTGGCACCGGCCGATGACGGGTCTTTCGCCGTCGCCGGAAGCGGGCGGCGTCGACACGCAGCGCACGGTGACGGCCCGCCCTTCCAGGCGCGCCGGCATGTCCCAGGCGTCGCCCATGAAGTCGGACGCGATCGCGCGGACCGCGCCCGAGAAGAGCAGAGAAAGCGGATCGTGGCCCCGGCCGGAGGCCGGCGCCCGCAAGGAGGCCGTCAGCGAAACTTCGGATACCGATACGGCCAGGCGGGTGGTTCGCGTCGTCGACAAAGCCTGATCCTTTCGAACGTTCAGCCGATAGTCACGCGGGCGGAAGCCGCCGGAAGCCGGGATTAGACCGCGTCCGCGATGCGATCCGACCAGGCCAGGACCTCGTCCTTGCGGTCGGTATGGGGGTCGTTGATCCTGAGCGAGGCGGTAATCAGTTCGCCGCCGCATTCGCGGACCCGCTTCTCGATCTCGTCGACGGCGCCGCAGAAATGGAAATACGAATCGTCGCCGCAGCCGAAGACCGCCACCTTCTTGCCGTCGATGCCGGCCGCTTCGAGGTCATCGAGAAGGGGAAGGAAGTCCTCCTGGATCTCGATCTCGTCGTCGCCGTAAGTCGGGCAGCCGAGGACCACCAGGTCGTAGTTGTCGCACAGCCCGCCGACCTCGGCGCTCGCGCAATCTTCCGTCTTGGCTTCGATTCCCTTTTTGCCGAGGCCGGCGGCGATCCAATTGGCGACCTCGGCGGTGTTTCCGGTGGTCGATCCGAAGGCGATCAAGGCTTTCGTCATGTCTTCATCCTTCCGTCTGGTAATTTAGAAACATTATAAATCTAAAATTGTTCCTTAAAGCATGTGAAATATGGAATTGTTATAAAATCATGCATTTTGTTTTAGGACTTCTTGTGATTACTTCGCGGTAGTAACGAGAATGAGAGTCATTGTCAATACAGTTTGGCGGGCGCCTGCCCGCGGAACTGTTGTTGACGGCGCGAAGGGAGTGGGGGTTACGCGATGCGGCGCGTGGTCGCCCGCGCGACGAGGCGGGTCGGGATGCGCCGGACGATGGCCGGCAGGTCGGGATCGGCAAGCCGGGCCTGGATTCGTTCGACGACCGCCTCGGCCGTCGGGGCGATGGGAAAGTCGACGGTGGTCAGGCGGAAACTCGGCCAGGCGCTCATCGGCACGTTGTCGAAGCCGACCACCGCCACGTCTTCGGGGACCCGGAGGCCCAGCGCCCGGGCCGTTTCCAGCACGCCCAGCGCGATGAGGTCGGTGCCGCAGAAAATAGCGTCCGGCCGCTGCCGGGCAGAAAGAAGAGAGGTTGCGGCGGCGAACCCGTGATCGTTGTCGGGGTCCACCGTGGTGGTGGCGACCGGCGACAGGCCGAGGCGGGACAAAGCCTCGCGCAGGCCTTCCTCGCGTTCGGCGTCGGAAAAGGCGGCGGGTCCGCGCCCCAGATAGGCGATGCGCCGGCAGCCGCCGCGTACCAGCAGCTCCGCCGCCTGCCGGGCACCATCCCGGTTGTCGCCGAGGATGCAGTCGACGCCCCGGCGCTCCAGGACGCGGCCGCACAGGATGATCGGCACGCCCAGGCGAAGGCATCGCTCCGAGGTGGCCAGCGGCACAGTGCCGGCCGCCACCACCACCGCGTCCGCCTGATAGTCCAGCGCGCTCATCATTCCCTCGTCGACCGCGGCCTCGCCGTGGACCAGGCTGATCAGCAGGTTCTTGCCGTGCCGGGCCAGCGCATCGGCAAGGGCTTCCAGGAACAGCGAATCGAAGACGTTTCGGGCTTGGCCGATGACCAGGCCGACCAGGTTGGTGCGCTCGCCGACCAGGGCGCGGGCCAACGCATTGGGCCGGTAGCCCAATTCCTTGGCGGCGGCGTTGACCCGGGCACGGGTGGCCGCGGAAGCACTGGCCCCCTCGGTGAAGACCCGCGACACGGCAGAGGCCGAAACACCCGCCGCCTTCGCCACATCCCGGATGGTTATGCGCCCCATGCAGGAATTTTGCGGCAGGGTCCCTCCTATTGCAAACGTTTTACATGAATTTCATTCGCAAAAATTGTATGATGGCGTCATCACGCCGTCATAAAAACAGGGTAGCTTTGCAATCGTTTTCAATACGTCGAATGAGCCACGCGCAGCCATCGTCAAGCGCGTGCCTCGGAGGGAGAGCCATCATGCGCGTACTCACTGCGGGCGCTTTAGCGGGCGCCCTTATTCTTTCGGTCACCGCCCAGGCCGCCGACAAGCTGGTCATCGCCGGCCGCGACGGCGGCTTTGCCCAGGCGCTGGCCAAGGCCGTCGACCTTTACAAGGCGAAACATCCGGGCCTTCAGGTCGAGAGGCTGGAATTGCCCTATGGCGGCCTTTACGAGAAGGCCGTCATCTCGCTGCGCGAGAAGGCCGGCGCCTATGACGTACTCATGATCGACGACACCTGGGCGGTCGAGTTCATGTCGAACGGCTGGTTGGCCGACCTCGACAAGCTGGGCGGCGGCATCGACGCCGACTTCATCAAGCCGACGGTCGACGTGGCGCGCTTCCCGGTCGGCTCGGGGCCGCTCTATGCCATTCCGTTCGTCGGCAACGTCGAGCTGTTCGCCTATCGCAAGGATCTGTTCGACAAGTATGGCTTGGCGCGGCCGGCCAAATGGACCGATGTCGTGACCGCCGCCAAGACCATCAGCGAAAGGGAGAAAGGCGTCTCCGGCGTGGTCTACCGCGGCACCAAGGGCAACCCGATCGTTACCGGCTTCCTGCCCATCCTGTGGGCGCACGGGGCGGACGTCGTCGACGCCAAGGGACAGGCGGTCCTGAACAGCCCGGAGGCCTTGAAGGCCCTGGAGCTTTTCCTGTCGCTGAAGGCTTACGCGCCGAAGGGCGTCGAAACCTACAACGCCTCGGAAGTGCGCGACGCCCTGATGCAGGGGACGACCGCCATGTCGATCGAGCTGTGGCCGTCGTGGGCGCCCTCGCTCGACGACCCGGCGAAATCGAAGGTGCCCGGCAAGGTCGAGGTCGTCGCCGCCCCCGGTCAGGTGAAGGGGCCGGCGCCGATGCTGGGCTCGTGGCTGCTGGCGGTGCCGGCCGACGCACCCAACGCCAAGGGCGGCCGCGATTTCATCGACTTCGTCACCTCGAAGGAGATGCAGAAGATGATCGCCATCGATACCGGCAATCCGCCGACGCGGGCGAGCGTCTATAAGGACGCCGACGTGGTCAAGACCTACCGCTGGTATCCGGCGCAGCTGGAGGCCCTGATGACCGCCGTGGCGCGGCCCCGCATCACCCAGTGGTCGAAGGTCGAAACCGTCCTCGGCGACTACCTGCAATTGGCCCTGGTCGGCCAGATGAAGCCGAAGGAGGCGCTGGAGGAAGCCAACGCCCAGATCGCCCGGGCTCTGAAGCGCTAGCCCGGCCTCAAACCAGTACGGCGGCGGGGGCGAAGGCCTTGGGTGCCTTCGCTTTCCCGCCGATCCCGACCCGAGCCAAGCGCCGCCACGGAATGCGAAACGCCTCCAGATCCGTCCCGTTTTTGCTTTTGACGCCGGCCCTGCTGCTGTTTGCCGCGCTGACCCTCTATCCGCTGGCGCGCGGCATCCTGCTGTCCTTCTTCGTCACCGACTACGGGTTCGCCGGCGCCAGGTTCATCGGCCTGGAGAACTACGCCGACCTGTTGGGCGACCGCTTCTTCCGGCGGGCGTCGTGGAACACCATCGCCTTCACCCTGCTGGCGACGGCCGGCGAGGTGGGGTTGGGGCTGATGCTGGCCCTCATGGTCAACCGGCGGTTCCCCGGGCGGTGGATCGTCATTCCCTCGCTGGTGGCGCCGTTCGTGCTGTCCACCATGGTCGTCACCGCCATCTGGCGGGCCTGGTTCCATTTCGATTTCGGTTTTCTCAACAACGTCTTGCGGGCGGTGGCGCTGCCGCCCGTCGAATGGCTGTTCGATCCCGACATCGCGTTGCTGTCGATCGTGCTGGTTGACGTCTGGCAGACGACGCCGCTGACCTTCCTCATCCTCCTGGCCGGGCTTCAGGCCATTCCGCTCGAGGTCTACGAGGCGGCGCGCCTGGACGGGGCGTCGCCGCGCCGGATGTTCCTCGACATGATCCTGCCGCTCCTCATGCCCCACATCTTTCTGGCGGCGCTGCTGCGCAGCATCGACAGCTTCAAGATCTTCGACAAGGTGTACGCGCTGACCGGCGGCGGGCCGGGCAACGCCACGGAAACGCTGTCGATGTATGTCTACCGCCTGGGCTTCCGGTTCTTCGACATCGGCTTGGCGTCGGCCGCGGCCGTCGTCATGATTCTTATCGCCGGCGCCCTGGCCGCCGTCTACGCGGCGCGCATCATCAAGGGGGCCGACCATGTCTAGCCGATGGGGGTGGACGGCGGTGGCTTTCGTCACCGCGGTGTTGTTCCTGCTGCCGGTCATTTGGATGGTGGGGACCTCGTTCCGGCCGCCCCTCGAATACGTGTCGACCTCGATCGCCCTCGTTCCCGGCGCGCCGACCCTTGCCCACTACCGCACCCTGATCGACGACGGCATCCTGGGCAAGGTGCTCAACAGCCTGATCGTCGCCGTCGGCAGCACCGGTCTGGCCCTGGCGGCCGGCTTCCCGGCGGCCTATGCCCTGGCCCGCCTGCGCCTGCCGGCCCGTCTCGACATCGTCTTTCTGCTCTTCGTCCTCCTGATCAAGCTGTCTCCGCCCATCGTGCTGGCCATCCCGCTCTACCAGGTGCTGCGCGCCTTCGGCCTGCTCGACACCCTGGCCGGCCTGATCTTCGTCTATCAGGTCTATTCCCTGCCGTTCGCCATATGGATGCTGCTGGGATTCGTGCGCGACGTTCCGCTGGCCTACGAGGAGGCGGCGATGGTCGACGGGGCCGGCCTGGCGCGCCGACTGGTCACCGTGGTGCTGCCGATCATGCTGCCGGGCCTGATCTCCACAGCCGTCTTCCTGATGATCCTCAGCTGGAACGAGTTCCTGTACGCGCTGCTGTTCATCCAGACGCCCTCGAAGTTCACGCTGCCGACCTACATCGCCACCCTGATCACCGAGGACGAGACGTTCTGGGGCAAGCTGGCGGCTATCGGCTTCCTGGCTTCGCTGCCGATCCTGGCGGTGGTGGGGGTGGTGCAGCGGGGGCTGACCCGCGGATTCGCCGGCGGCTTGAAATAGGGCAGTTCGTAAAAGCGGCTATCCCCGCCGCCGTGGCGTCGGTTGCCCGATCAGGTTGACGGCGAAGGCGGCCCGCATCAGTTCGGCGATGGAACCGGCCGCCATCTTTTCCATCAGGTTGGCGCGGTGCACCTCGACGGTCCGCCGGCTGATGCTCAGGTCTCCCGCCATCTCCTGATTGCTCTTACCCTGCAGGATCAGGTCGAGAACCTGTCGCTCGCGCTCGGAAAGAGAGTGCAGGCGGCGGCCGATCTCGTCGCGCTGCCGTCGGGCCTCGATCAGGGCCTGGCTCTCGTGGATGGCCTTCTGGACGATGTCGAGCAGAGCCTGGTTGTTGAACGGCTTTTCGATGAAGTCGTAAGCGCCGTCCTTGATGGCACGGGCCGCCATCGGCGCGTCGCCGTGGCTGGTCAGAATGATGGCCGGCAGCGGGCAGTCCCGCGCCTTCAGTTCCTGTTGGATTTCCAGCCCGCCCTTGCCCGGCATGCGGACGTCGAGCACGATGCAACCCGGCGCGTCAGTGGTTTCGAAGCCGTCGAGGAATTCCTGGCCCGCCCCGAACGTACGGACGTTCAGTCCGACGGTGCCGAGCAGCCATTCGATGGCTCCCCGCACGGCTTCGTCATCATCCACGACGTAAACGATCGGCTCGGCCATGATGCGTTCTTCCCTCCGACCGGGTGGCTGCTTCGCAGCCCGGTTGACCTTGCGCTCCCCAGGCAAGATCATGGCCGATCGGTCGCGGAATGTTGAGTCCATTTCCCGATTAAGTGGTGTCGCGTCCTAAAAAAAACATTGGACGGACGAGGCGCCAAGGCCAATGTCGTTGTCCGGAAACGACGCCGGCCGCCGAGCGGTGCGGCGGCGTGGAAACCATCTCGGGAAGGCATCCATGAAAGTCGATGGCGTCGCATACCGTACGATCTGGGTTGGCGAGGACGGTTGGTCGGTTCACATCATCGACCAGACCCGACTGCCGCATGCCTTCGCCACTCTTCGCTTGACCACCCTCGCCGAGGCGGCCCACGCTATCCGCAGCATGCAGGTGCGCGGCGCACCGCTGGTCGGCGCCACGGCCGCCTATGGGCTATGCTTGGCCCTGCGGGAAGACGTTTCGGATGCGGCCATCGATGCGGCCTGCGCGCTTCTGCTGGCGACGCGGCCGACAGCGGTCAACCTGCGCTGGGCACTGGACGAGATGCGGGCCAGCCTGCGCAACCGGCCGCATGCGGAGCGCCTGCGCGCCGCCTACGGCCGTGCTGCCGCACTCTGCGATGACGACGCGGCGACCTGCGAAGCCATTGGCGAGCACGGGCTGAAACTCATCCGCGAGGCCTGGGAAAAAAAGGGGCGGCCGGAGCGCGTCAACGTGCTTACCCATTGCAACGCCGGTTGGCTGGCGACGGTCGACTGGGGCACCGCGCTGGCGCCCATCTACAAGGCTTTCGATGCCGGGGTGCCGGTCCACGTCTGGGTGGACGAGACGCGGCCACGCAACCAGGGCGCCAGCCTGTCGGCGTGGGAACTGGGCCGGCACGGCGTGCCGCATACGGTGATCGCCGACAACGTCGGCGGCCACCTGATGCAGCATGGCCTGGTCGATCTCTGCATCGTCGGCACCGACCGCACTGCGGCCAGCGGCGACGTCTGCAACAAGATCGGCACCTATCTGAAGGCGCTGGCGGCCCATGACAACGGCGTGCCGTTCTACGTGGCGCTGCCGCATTCCACCATCGACTGGTCGCTGGAAGATGGCGTTCGCGACATTCCCATCGAGGAACGCGACGCCGCCGAGGTGACGCAGATCACCGGTCGGGCACCGGACGGCGTCGTCGTCACGGTTCGCATCACGCCCCCCGGCAGCGCGGCCGCCAACTATGCTTTCGACGTGACGCCGGCGCGCCTGGTCAGCGGCCTGGTGACCGAACGCGGTGTTTGCCCCGCCTCCCGCCAGGGATTGCTGGGGCTCTATCCCGAACGGGCGTGACGCTTGGTGCAGATGGAAAATGGCGGGCCACACCGTTTCGGTCGAGAGGGTCCGACGGGGGCGGCTGGCGGGACAATCGCAAAATGAATCGTGGCGAAGCGGGGGAAACCCCACAGAGTGTCGGCTGGGGGATCTTCTGGATGTGTTCCTCCATGCTGCTGTTCGTCTGCATGGACGGCGCCACCAAATACCTCATCCGAACCTACCCCATCGCCGAGGTCATCTGGGTCCGTTTCATCTTTCACCTGTTGTTCATGATGCCCTTGATGGCGAGGCGGCTGCCGGTCCTGGCCAAGAGCCGCAGCCCCGGCCTGCAAGTGCTGCGCGGCGTCATGGTGATCGTGACCAATGTCGCCATCATCGTCGCCCTGCAATTCCTGCCGTTGGCCGAGGTCTCGGTGCTGGGATCGGTCAGCCCGCTGATCGTCACCGCGCTGTCGGTGCCGCTTTTGGGCGAAAGGGTGGGGGCGCGCCGCTGGATCGGGGTGGCGATCGGCCTCGTCGGCGTCGTCCTGGTGGTGCGTCCGGGCGGCGATCTTATCCACTGGGCGGCGGTCTTTCCGCTGCTCGGCTCCATTTCCTACGCCATCAACCAGATATCGACCCGCCGCCTGGGAGGGGTCGACCATCCGCTGACCACCGTTTTCTATACCGCGCTGGTCGGAGTGGCGAGCACCAGCGTCATCGTGCCCTTCCTGTGGGTGACACCGGACGCCATGGGATGGGCGCTGATGGGCGGCATCGGGCTGCTAAGCCTGGGTGGGCACATCTTTTCGGCGCGCGCCTTCCAGGCGGCGCCGGCCGCCGCCGTCACGCCATTCAACTATTCGTCGCTGGTGTGGGCGACGGCGGTAGGGTATGTGGTCTTCGGCGACCTGCCGGACGGCTGGACGGTGGCCGGCGCCGCCGTCATCGTGGCGAGCGGCCTCTACGTGCTGGATCGCCAGCGGAAGAAGCGCAAGCCGGAGGGAACGCCGGAATGACGACAAACGGACCCCGATCGTGAGCGAGGCGGCGGGGCGGTTGCCGCCCCAAAGGGTCGGCTGGGGCGTCTTCTGGATGTGCGTGGCCATGCTGCTGCTGGTGGCCATGGACGCCATCGCCAAGCATCTGGCCCAACTCTTTCCGGTCCCCGAGGTGATCTGGGCCCGCTTCACCTTTCATCTGCTGTTCATGGCCCCGCTGCTGGCAAGACGGCTGCCGCTCATTGCCAGGACCCGCAACCCGCGCATGCAGATTTTGCGCGGCGTCATGATCCTGCTGGCTTCCGGCGCCATGGTCAGTGGCCTTCGCTATATCCCGCTCGCCGAGACCAACGTGCTGTTCGCGGCCAGCCCGCTGATCGTGACCGCCTTGTCGGTGCCGCTGCTCAAGGAGCGGGTCGGGCCGCGCCAGTGGGCGGGCGTGATCGTGGGGTTCCTGGGCGTGCTGCTGATCGTGCGCCCCGGCATCGCGGCAATTCACCCGGCCGCCGCCGTCGTCCTGCTGGGGGCGGGATTCTACGCCGTCAGCCAGATCGCCGCGCGCAATTTGGCGCACGTCGACGATCCGCGCACCACGGTGTTCTATACGGCACTGGTCTGCGCGGTGGCGATGACCGCCATTGTGCCCTTCGTCTGGGTGACGCCGCGGCCGGTCGATTGGGCGGTCATGGCGGTGGCCGGGTTTCTCAGCATGACCGGCCACCTGGCGGCGACCAAGGCGTTCCAGATGGCGCCGGCGGCCACCGTTTCGCCGTTCAATTATTCGGGGATGGTGTGGGCGACGCTGTTCGGCTTCCTGGGCTTCGGTGACCTGCCCGACGAGTGGACGGTCGCCGGCGCCCTCGTCATCGTCGCCAGCAGCCTGTACATCCTGCGCCGCCAGCGGGCCCGGCGCAAAAAGGAATGACGACGCGTCAGGCGGCCGGATCGTCCTTCAGAAAGGCAATCAGCAGGCGGGTCAGGTCGCCGGCCGCACCGGCCGCCTCGGCCACGCTGGTTTCGTGGGTGAGCGCGCTCTCGGCCATGCCCGCCGCCGGATTGGCGATGACCGACAGGGCGGCGACGCGAAGGCCCAGCCAGCGGGCCAGCAGAACTTCGGGCACCGTCGACATGCCGACGGCATCGGCGCCCAGCACGCGCGCGGCGCGGATTTCCGCCGGCGTCTCGAAACTCGGCCCCGAGAACCAGATGTAAACGCCCTCGTGCAGAGAAATGGCCAGCCGGCCGGCCGCCGCCCGCAGGCGGGCGCGAAGCCCGGCGTCGTAGGCCGCGGTCATGTCGACGAAGCGGTCGTCGCCGGCCTCGCCGATCAGCGGGTTGGCCCCGGTGAAATTGATGTGGTCGGTGATCATCATCAGGCTGCCGGGACCGGCCTCGGGCCGCAGCGAGCCGGCCGAGTTGGTGAGGATCAACGCCGGACAGCCAACGGCGGCTAGTGCGCGCAACGGGACCTTCATGGCGGCGACGTCGCCGGCTTCGTAATAGTGCGCGCGTCCCTGCATGACGGCGACGTCGGTGCCGCCCAGCCGGCCGAGGACCAGGCGTCCGGCGTGGCCGCGAACCAGGGGGCGCGGAAAGCCCGGCAGGTCCCCGAACGGAATCGCTACGGCGTCGCTCAAGGCGTCGGCGATGGCGCCAAGGCCGCTGCCCAGCACGATGGCGAACGACGGCACGCCGAGACCCCCGGCGCGTTCGCGAATGATTCGGGCGCTGTGTTCGGCGTCGGGGTTGTTGGAAAACATGCGCCGGACGGTTCCTTCTCAAGCCCCGAAATTTATGAATGATCCTGCCATGGCCGGATAGCCGGCACAACGTCGGCGTGGTAGGTTCAAGGCCGTACCGGGACCTCGTCAGGCCCCGTCCCGGGGGAGGGAATGGAATGTCTGCGATGACCTTTGTCCGGCGATGGCTGCCGGACGCCGCCGTCATCGCCGCCGTTGCGGCGGTGCTGCTGGCGGTTCCGGCGATGGCCGAACCGACCCGGATCACCTTTCTTCATACCAACGATGTCTATGAAATGTCGCCGAAGCAGGGCATCGGCGGGCTGGCCGAATTGATGACGCTGGTGCGCGCCGAGCGGACGCGGAACGCCAACAGCATCACGACTTTCGGCGGCGACCTGATTTCGCCCTCGATGTCGTCGAGCGTCACCAAGGGCGCTCATATGATCGAATTGATGAACGCCATCGGCGTCGATGTTGCCGTGCTGGGAAACCACGAGTTCGATTTCGGCCCCGAGGTTGCCGCCCAGCGAATCGGCGAATCCAAATTTCCCTGGCTTGGCACCAACGTCCTGGCGCAAGACAGCACCCCGGCGGTCGGCGCCAAGGACATCCTGATGCTGAAGAAGGGCAGTTTCACCATCGGCTTCTTCGGCGCCCTGGTGCCCGATACCGAGGTTCTTTCCTCGCCCGGAAAGAACATAATCTTCGCCGACGTCGTCGAGAGCGCGGAGGCGGCGGTCAAGCGGCTGAAGGAATCGGGGGCCGATCTGATCGTCGCCGTGACCCATCTCGACATCGACCAGGACCGCGACCTGGCGGCGTCGGTCGGCGGCATCAACATGATCCTGGGCGGGCACGATCACGATCCGATCACCTTCTATGAGAAAGGCGTGCTCATCCACAAGTCCGGCTACAATGCCCACTTCCTGGCGGCCATCGACCTGTCGCTGGACTGGCAGGAAAAAGGCGGCAAGAGGTCCCTGCGCGTGCGGCCGGCGTGGCGCATGATATCGACCGCAGGGGTGGCGCCGGACCCGGAGATCAAAAAGCTCATCGACAGGCACAACGCCAGCCTGACGGCCGAACTGGCCAGCATTATCGGCAAGACGACGGTGATGCTGGATACCCGCCAGGACATCCTGCGGAGCCAGGAAACCGGATTCGGCAACCTCGTTGCTGATGCCATGAAGGAAGCGGCGGGCGCCGATGTCGCCCTGGTCAACAGCGGGGCGATTCGGGGCGACAGGACATACGAGTCCGGGACTTCGCTGACCCGTAAGGACATCCTGAACGAGTTGCCGTTCGACAACGTCACCGTCGTGGTCGAACTGGCAGGAATCGACCTTCTGGCGGCGCTGGAAAACGGCGTCTCGAAGGTCGAGGAGAAGGCGGCGCGCTTTCCGCAGGTCGCCGGCATGTCGTTCGTCTACGACGCCAAGGCGCCGGTGGGAAGGCGGATCGTCTCGGCGATGGTCGGCGGCGAGGCCTTGCATGAGGACAGGATCTATCGCGTGGCGACCAACGAGTTCCTGGCGGCGGGCGGGGACGGATACGACGCGTTGGCAAATGGCGATCTCGTTGTCGACGCCTCCGCGGGAACCTATGTGGCGACGGCGGTAATCGGCCATATCCTCGCGAAGAAAAGCCTGGCGCCGCGGGTGGAGGGACGCATCCGCCGGCGGTAGCCGCTTCGGGGGGGCACCCGTGGATGGGCAATTGAGGGTCGTTGGGAAAAATGGGAAAGTGCGGGCGCGCAGGTGGCGAAGCGAACCCGTCGCATGCCCTCGGTGAGGGAAAGCTGGACGTGAAAATTCTGTAAGAGTTGCGCTTTTTCTCGAATTGGGTGGGAGTTCCGGTATAAGTTCCAAACGAACGAGGGAGCGTTTCGAGCCGAATAAATCGGCGGGGGGCAGGCTTGGCGAGAAGAATCCTGATCGTCGATGACGACGAGGCCCTGGGGCACTCGTTGCGGCGGTATCTCTCCGCCTATGGATTCGACATCAGTCTGGCGCATGACGGCGAAGCCATGCGGGTCGAGCTCCTGCGTGAAAAGACCGACCTAGTGATTCTCGATCTGGTCCTGCCCGGGGACAGCGGATTTGACTTGGCGCGGGAAATCCGCCGGGACTCGGACATTCCGATCATCATGCTGACGGGACGCGGCGAGGAGGTGGACCGCGTGGTCGGCCTCGAACTGGGAGCCGACGATTTCGTCACCAAGCCTTTCAGTTCGCGGGAACTGCTGGCGCGGGTCAACGCGGTCCTGCGCCGGACCGCGGGGCGTCCGACGGGAGAAGAGACGGTGCCCGAGGAAGGTGGCCGGATCGGCCGCTTCTTGGGATGGACGATTGACGTCTCGCGGCGCAAGCTGTTGACGCCGGAAGGCAGCGAGGTGCGGCTGACCGCCGGCGAGTTCAACGTTCTGCTGGCCCTGATGGAAAGGCCCAAGCGGGTCTTGACCCGCGAGCAGATCCTGGACTGTTTCATGGCCGGCGAGCCGGATGTTTTCGACCGCAGCATCGACACCCGGATATCCCGTCTGCGGCGGAAGATCGAACCCGATCCGAAGCGGCCGAAGTTCGTCAAGACGGAGTGGGGAGTCGGCTACTTCTTCGATCAGCAGATCGAGTGGGAGCAATAGCCCGTCCCGGTGCGCATCATGCGCGCCGCAAGCGCTCCGCCACCATCGAGGCGGCCGCCGCCGATTTTGTTTCGCTCTGAAACACTTTTCCGGCAGATCTGACAAAACCACGAAATACCCATGTGCTTTCCTGCGAAACACCAGCGGAAGTGACTGGCGCGTTCCGGGCGGCGTCGGATGCCGGAGAAGCGGTATCGCCACGGGTTCCAAGAGAACAACCGATCAATCAACGGCGGCATGGCGGGCGAAAGAATGGGGATTCCTTAGAAGGAGTCCACGGCAAGGCGCGGATTAGAAGAAGACGGAACGCGAAGAAATGGAACGAAAGATCCTGGTGGTAGACGACGAGCAGCCGATCCGCCTGGCGGTGACGAGGCGCCTTCAGCGACTTGGCTTCGACTGCGTGCAGGCTGCCGACGGCGAGGCCGCCATCGAAGCGGTGGCGAAAGATCGGCAAATCGGGGTCGCCCTCATCGACATTCGCATGCCCGGAAAATCAGGGCTGGACGTCATCGCCGAGATCAAGTCCAACATCCGCAGCGACATCGGCTTTATCGTGATCACCGGCCATGGCGGATTCGACGAGGCGGTGGAGGCACTGCGCCTGGGGGCGTCGGATTTCCTTACCAAGCCGTTCAGTTCGGAACAGCTCGAAGGGGCGATCCGGAAATGCCTGGAAGGGATTTGCAGTAACGAGGGCAAGCTGCAGACGCAACGGTCGCTGGAAGCCGAAGTCATGGAAAAGACCGAGCGGATCAGCGCGCTTGCCCAGGAAGTCGATTCGGCAAGGATAGAGGCCCTGGAGAGTCTCGCCATCGCCGCCGAACATCGCGACAACGATACCGGCGAGCACATTCGCCGCATCGGCATCTATGCCGAAATCCTGGCGCTGGGACTCGGCTGGTCGGAGGCGTTGGCACGGAAGGTCCGGCTGGCTGCCACCCTGCACGATATCGGCAAGATCGGTGTGCCCGACAACATCCTGATGAAGCCGGGCCTGCTGACCGAGGCCGAGATCGCCACTATGCAGGCTCACACCCGGATCGGCCACGAGATCGTTTCGCCGTCGACCGACGAGATCATGAAGGTGGCCGCGACCATTGCGCTGTCCCATCACGAACGCTGGGATGGCAGCGGATATCCCTACAATCTCGCCGGCGAGGCGATCCCGATTGAGGCCCGCATCGCTGCCGTGTGCGACGTCTACGACGCCTTGCGATCCCCCAGGCCGTACAAGCCGGCCATGGACCACCGGACGGCGGTGCGGGTCATCCTGGAAGGCGATGTTCGCACCCGCCCTCAGCATTTTGACCCCGCCGTCCTCGAGGTTTTCGGAAACAACGCCCATCGGCTGGCGGAAGCCTATGGAAGGCGGCCCGACGTCGAGAGAAAGGCGGACGGAAGGATTGCTTCCTTCTCTCAAAACGGTGAGAATCGGGGAACGGCAACATTCTTCGGTTCGAGAGGGAAGGCGAATGCCATCTGAGGACGTCCCGGGTCGCACAATGGAGGCGGCCGCGGAGAAGCCGAAGGAGACACTGTCGGACGTTGACCGGGATTCTCTTCACACGTTGCCGTTGTCGATTATTCCCTT